>JBCDCO010000066.1:0-21329 GCA_039181635.1 Cyanobacteria bacterium P01_G01_bin.19
CGAGATACATTTGTGATAGAATTCTGGCAACATTTTTGATTATGGGGTCTTTTCAATTAGCTTGACCCCTTTTTCTTACCATCTAACTACTACATTCAACCCTTTATCTTGTTTACAAAACTCTTGTCACCCCGTGAGATCAGAGAAAGGGGAACTAACCGCAGTTTGTACCCCCTCTCAAGCAGAAATTGCCCTAAAAGCTACCTCAATTGTAGATGAAAAGCCTAAGACAGCAAGTTCCGAGAGCGTAGTATATAGTAAAGAAAAAATACCACAAGAGTTATTAGACAAACTCCACGAGCTAAAAATTGGCACAAGTAAAAGAGTGATCGCCGCAATTGAGAAACACCATATCTCACAGGCTTACGGTGCGGCTGCTTATGTCGAAAACTCTTACACCAGTATCGTTTATCCAACCGAAATATTTTTAAAGCATCTGCCAAATCAGCCGATTGAAAAGTTAGGGCAAAGACACGACCCAAGCATTTTAGCCAAGCAAATTGAGGAGAAAAAGCGAATAGATGAGGATCGCGCTTCGCCCAATTATCAAGCAGAAGCTAACAAAACCTTTGCATTTATCCAGCAAAAGTTAGCCAAAAAAATTGGGGCGACGAAGACCAATTCATCGACCACCAGATACTTCTAAGTAAATTTACGTATTTCTACCCTGATTATAACTATGGTTGCCTTAAAAAACGAGCGATCGCCAGAAATTTTATCAACTCTTGAAAATTGTAAAGCTCATATAGAGCGGTTGTTTCAGGAATTAGCCCAAAAGAGAAAGACCTTGGAAGACTTAAAAAGAGCAAAGAAATATACAGCGCAGGTAAAGCGCGAAATTTCCAGGGTTGAGGCTGATATGAACCGCCTTGACATGAATATCCGTCAAATAGAAAAAATGATGGAATTTCCCCCAGGATCTTGTGTGACAAGTGATGACTATAAGCCAGGAAAGGTAATCGATCTTGTAGTAGCGGGTAAAATTCCAGAGGTTCACGTCCGCTGGTGGGGTTCAACCGTTGCCGTCCCAGAACGCCCATTCAAGCTCAAACTAGTAGAACCAGAACAATTAGCCTACGTTTGGAGTGGCGATCGCTGTTCTAAGTTGGTTCGTCGCCTTGATCGCCTTGAGTGTGAAGAGATTGCAGTTTTACAAGATGAACTGGCTAGCGTGAGCGAATGTTTGGCTATTGCCCAAGACAGCGGCACGTCAACAGAAGTTAAAGCGGAATATCAGCAAAAAATCACCTATTTGAAAAAGCGGATTAAATGGGTTAACGAACAGGATTTTTATAACCTCGAACACACAGTACAACAGGGAATTGATATTTTTTATCGGGTGGGGGAAGCTCTAGCAGAAATTCGCGATCGCAAATTGTACAAACAAGCTGGCTATAAAGATTTCCAAGTTTACCTAAAGGAAAAGTGGCATATGGGCAAGTCTAAAGCCTATCGCCTAATTGATTCGGCAACGGTAGTTAGTAATATAGTTGAAACAAAAAAAAGTGTCCCCCATGGGGGACAAAAAATATTACCCCAGTCCGAACGAGTTACCCGCGAACTAACCAAACTCACACCAGAGCAACAGGTTGAAGCTTGGGACAAGGCAATCGAGCAAAGTAATGGTAATCCGACAGCGGCCCAAGTTAAAGAAGTGGTGCAAAACTTTGACCAGTCTACGACCCCTAATTTAATGACTCAATTTGTTGTTGGCCAAGTCGTAAGAATTAATAGCGATCGCTCTGATAAAAGATTGATTGGTCATAACAAAAGTTATGGGTTAATTACCGCTGTTAATCCGTCCTCAGTTGATGTGAAGTTATGGAATTTAAGCCTTAAGGCAGTGTCCCCCAATGATATCGAACTGGTTACGCCCGATTGTCCCCCAAGCATTTGCACCAGCTTTAGCCTAAAAAAAATGTCCCAACTGTTGACCTTATTTGATAGTCCCGATGAAATATATGATTGTGCGATCGCCGCCAGGAGTTTAATAGGATGAGTAATCGCTGTTTAGTTGCACCATCAGCAGTAGGACAATTTAGTCAGTTCGCTTGCTTAATTAATAGAGAAGATGATTTTTATATGGAACTTGCTTTAGCTGCTCCAATAAGAGAAATCATTAATCCAGCCTTCAGACATTTACACGTATGGAGTGGAGGTTGAAATGAATATCTTTGACGACCATCGACCAGGATACGAAGAAGAAGCCCAAGCAGCAGGTGAAACACTGGGCGTGGAACATGCGCCTACGAGCGGCGCGTTTCCGCCCACTAAGGAAGAAGCTTTAAGCGATCAATGTCCTGAATGCGGAAGTTATAACACTATCTTGCTTCATGCTGGCGGTGCATTTAAATGCCTTAAATGCGATCGCACTTTTGATGATGAATATTGGGAAACCAATGAGCCACCACTGACCCTTGGCAATGTTCCACCAGATTTTTTAGAAGAGATTTTAAAATGACCCCAGAACAAGCCAAGCATTATCTACATCTCCAAGAGCGACAGGCGATCGCTTTAGAAACAATCGCTCAACTTCTCAAGCAATCCTTACCCCGTCCCCCAGCACCAAATTATGAGGCGACTTTAGAAAACTTTCCTACTTACGATTGGCAAGCAATCGGGGCGAAGGTTGAGCTTACAGATAACTATGGCGTGGCCTCCGTCATTTGGAATGGAGAACGTTACAGCCGCCGAAGTCCGAATAATTCTTATGGCGCGGTTATATTTTTCTCTCGCTGTGTCGGTAAGTCGGCTGAAGGTAAAAACTTGTACGAGCGACTAATAACTTTTAAACCGCTGAAAGATTTAGAAGTCGAGCCAATTAGTAGAAAAGCAGAGCAGATAATTAAATGAAACCTACTCAAGATGAAATAAATACAATCCACCAAATCAAAGACTTACCCGTTAATTTGTCTATTAACGGATTGACTCTATTTATGATGATTGGTCAATTACAGCTTGCCCTAAGACATCCAAGCAACAAGGGTCAAAGTGCCGATATTATTCGCGATATTGTCATTGATATGCAAAATCAACTGCAGTCGCGATCGCCAGGGATAAAACAGATATTAGATAAAGGGTGGCATCCAGAATTTGATATCTCAACTGATGAACAAGTAGTTGAGGTTCACAATGCTTTTACTCTTTATGAAAATGCCGATGAAGAAGGTAATAATTTGATAATGATTTCAAATCGTCCTGAAGATTGGGGCGATCCGCGCTGGAACTATCAATTTATTAAATTGGAGTGGAAGGAGGATGATACTTTGTATATTCAAAACGCTCATATTTGGACTACCGCTAAACATTCTTTTCCAAAACTTTTAAGTAGGTTGGGTCAGGCAATTGGGATGGTAATAGAACCAGGAATGCCCCCCGAACTATGCGATCGCTCTCATCTAGATATCGATGATTTTTGGTCAGAAGAATGGGGAGAACTGCCACCAGTTTTTGAGCGCAACGAAGATGAATTAATGGAATTTGAGTTATAAACAACGGATTTTAATCACCTAATTAAAAAACAAGCGAGAGATGACTAGCGAATACGACCACAACCAAAGAATTAAGCGTTTAGAGCAGCAAGTCAATGAGCTATCAAGCATTGTCGAAGCTGCTGGGTTGTGCGATAAATTTGTGCCCTTATCTAAAGCTGCTCGTCAAATAAACTGCAATACTTGGGTGATTCGCCAAAGAATCAAAACCGATGATAACGTTACCTTGGGCATTCATTATCAAATGAACGGCAACCGCTATCTAATCAATGTCAAAGCGTGGAAAGAGCTTATTGCTGCTGACGTGAAAGCCAAGCGTCAGTAAACTGACTCTTGCTGATATGTCTGATGTATTTTTTATAGTGGACATCCAAACTATGACCCATCCATTGCGCTACCAATGCGGGGCTAAAATGTCGCACCGCGCCTTGGATCGCGTAAGCATCGCGAAAATGATACGGTGACGGGATCTTATGGTCGTAAAATCGCGCTCCCACTTTGCCCCCTAACCGCATATTGCTAATGTTTTTGGTATTTATATTTGGCAATATTGGATCGTGTAATTTCCAATTCACTACTCTTGTTTCATCTGGCAAAGGATAAACCAATCTACTACCTGTTTTCGTTCCGTCTTTTACTGTCAGTACGGGGGGAAATTCCCGCATTAAGGAGCAATCTAAATAAAATAATTCGTGGGGACGAATCCCATAACAAGCAATGATGCCAAATGCCCAACGCCATTGTGGGGAAGGAAATCTAGAGTAATATTCGTCAATCTCATCAAGACTGGGGATTATTCTTTTTTTCGTCGGTTGATAGTTGCCTTTATAGGCCGCCAAATCGTTATCAATCTCAAAGTAATTGAGCAATACAGAATAGGCCATAGCCATACCGCGACGTTTGCGCGAATCTGGCTGAGTTGATTTAATCGCTTTCCTCAACAGTTGAACGGTTAATAACTTATCCTGGGGCAGATACAGAAAATGATTGAGATAGTCATATCTAAACGTATTGGCTTTATTGACCGTTTTATCTGTCTTCTGCCAGTGATGCTCCTCAAATTCTTTAATTGCCTTGGCTACGGTCAAATCATTACTATCAGCTTCCCAACTAAAGCGACCGTAAACCAGATCGCCTTCGATTTTTTGAGCTTTAGCTAATGCCAGCCGCAAGCCTTCGGGGGTAGCTGGTAGACCTGGGCTAAGAGTATATTGTTTGGGTTTATTTCCATCTCCAGCTTTTGGGGGGAGAGTTCCCCGCATTGATAAACGCTTGCCCCGCTGAAATATTTTCAAGCGTTCTAACTTGGCATTTGCCGCATCAATTTTTTTTTGCACTAAATTTGATCTAAATTATCTTATTAAAATAATAAAACTAATTTAATTACTTTAATTATTTTGATTTTAGGAATAATGCAAAAATCTCAAGACCTAGAGGCTTCGATGGTTGAGCAAACGCCTGTCCGCTATATATTTCTTGAATCTTTAAAGTATTGCAAAAAGCGTTTATATACGATATACTACAAAAGCAATCAAAAAAGCAGCGATAGTTTAGCAGCCTAAAACACCTTATTCTTCCTTGTTCATCATTTATCCGCAAGGGTCGCAGAATTAGGATTATCGCCTACCACGCGGGAGACGCGGGTGCGAATCCCGTTCGCTGCACCATCAAAAAAGAAGAAGAAAAGATAATAGACATGATAAAAATAAATCAGCCAAGTAGAAAAAATAATTAGAATTATCTAAGCGACGGTAGCTCAGTTGGTAGAGCAGCAAAACATCCTTATTCATCACTTATCCACAAGGGTCGCAGAATGTAGGGTTATCGACTCATAATCGGCAGGAAGCAGGTTCGATTCCTGTCCGTCGCACCAAAATTACACTAAAGCCACTTAACTATGCGTTGGTAGCTCAGTTTGGTAGAGCGTCTATCAGCATGTCCTGATTTAAAACTTATCCCATTGGGGTCGAGAAATTAGGGTTATCGAACTAAATCGAATCCAAATAGAATGTCGCAAGTTCAAATCTTGCCCAACGCGCTGACAACATAAATTATGAGATAAAAATCATGATGAACAAATGAACAATAAAACTAATAACTAACTATTTAGGCGACGGTAGCTCAGTTGGTAGAGCAGCAAAACATCCTTATTCATACCTTATCCCCCAGGGGTCGAAGAATCTAGGATTATCGACTCTTAATCGGCAGGACGTAGGTTCGAGTCCTACCCGTCGCACCATTCTTCAATAAATATTAGCTAATAGCTGAAGGCTAATAGCTTATACGTTTTGCCCTGACGGGCTGGAGGTAATATGAATTACCGTTTTTTAACTAATAAAAACAAAACACCTCAAAATCAACCTATTCCTGGACGAGAAGCCGAGATGGTTCGAGGTCGCTCTGGCGGCTACATGTTTGAGGCGGGTATTTGGCAAACTTTAAGCCGTTGCTTACTGATTGGTACTGCCAACAGCACTTACTATGCAGGGAAGCGAGAATTGACCGATGATTTTATCAATACTTTAACTAAGGCGATCGCTTTAGATGCTCGAAGAGTAGCCAAAGAAATTGCCTGGGCTAGTGATGGACGCTCGATTAATAACAGTGCGCCTATTTTAGCTTTGGTATTGCTTTCCATGGGTAATAGTCCCGAAGCAAAGCAGGCTTTTATCAAAATTTTTCCTCAAGTAGTCCGTACTGGAAGTCATTTTTATGAATGGTTGAATTACACCAAATCTATGCGTGGTTTTGGTAAGGTAATCAAACAAGTCGGTACAGCGTGGCTATCAAGGGAAGATGTCAAAGGTTTGGCTTATCAACTTTTAAAATATCAACAACGTCATGGCTTTAGCAACCGCGATGCTTTGAGACTGTTCCATATTAAGCCACCTACTGAAGAGCACGATCGCCTTTATGACTGGGTGGTAAACGGTTGGTCAGAGTTACCTGGAGAAATTCCTTCAGAAGCTACGAAGCAAATCTGGTGGTATGAATGGTTAAAACGCCATCCCGAACAAACCCATAGAGCAATCACCGAAGGTAAATTAACCCACGAGATGGCTGCTCCTGTGGGTAATATGGATCGCCAAGCCTGGCAGTTATTGTTTGACACTATGCCTATTGGTGCAATGTTGCGTAATTTGGGTTCTCTCACTCAACTTGGCGTACTGCGGGTAGATAGTATCGACAATTTGGAACGTTTAGAAGGCGTTCTCAACAATCGCAACTATCTCCGCAAAGGAAGAATCCATCCTATTGATGTTCTCAAGGCATTAAAAACCTATGCTAGTGGCGGCAAATTTGGACGGAGTAAAAAAACCTGGACTCCCGTACCTCGTATTACAGACATTTTAGAAAAAGCTTTAGAGATGTCTTTTGAAGTAGTTAAACCGACTAATAAGGTATTTCTTCACGCAGTAGATATTTCTGGTTCGATGTCAAGCTATGTTGCTGACTCTGTTGGTTTAAGCTGTTGTGAAATTGCTACAGTCATGGCTTTAGTAACGGCAAAAGCAGAGAAAAATTATGCTATTCGCGGTTTTTCTACTAAATTTATCGATTTAGAGATCGGCAAGCCAGATTCTTTTCGTTCCGCGTTGAGAAAGACAAGCAGTCGTAACTTTGGTGGCACAGATGCTAGTGTTGCTTATGATTGGGCAATCAAAAATCGCTTTAAAGCCGATATTATCTGTTTTTGGACTGACTCTGAAAGCTGGGCGGGAAGAAAACATCCCTCACAAGCTCTAAAAGATTATCATAGAAAAGTTAACCCCGATGCCAAGGCTGTGTATATTACCCTTGCACCCTACAACATTACGCTAGTCGATCCTAAAGACAAAAACTCTTGGGATCTAGCAGGTTTCGATCCTGGTATTCCTCGCTTGATTCAAATGATAGCGAAGGGAGATGTTTAAAAGTCGGCGACCAGTAATTATTGCATAATACTTCTGGATAACCGCTCAAATATCTCAGCTACATTGTTTCCTGTCTTGGCAGAGGTAGCATACGTACTGAGTATCTGAGTTCTGTCGAAAGTTCCGTAGGCTTCTAATAATTTGTCTAATTTTTCTTGAGGAACTAGATCTGCCTTGTTAAAAGCGATCGCAATAGTTCCTTGAGGATTTACTTTTAAAAATAAATTAATATGTTGACTCAGACTGCTGAGGGTATTCGTTCTAGTCAAATCGGCAACAATAATCGAACCGCTAGCACCTTTGAGATAGCTAGGAGTAATTGGTCTGAATTTGGTGTTTCCTTCTAAATCCCACACCATCAAATTTACTTGATGAATAGTTAGATCGATTCTGATCTGTACTGATTTACGAGCTACCTTGACTCCCACTGTTGATAAATATGTATCGCTAAATTTATTTTCAACAAACCGTCTAATCAGACTAGTTTTACCAACATTAAAATCTCCTAATAAACATATCTTTTTACTAATTACTGACATTTTTAGTTCTTTGAGGACTGTTTCGGGGGAATAAACGGCTTAAATTCTACGTATCTAGTCAGTCGAAGAGAGCCTTCTCTGGGTTTTTGGGAAGTACGGTGAGCACTGCAGTCAGCTACTAGTCTAGATTGATCGATACCTTTCGCTACTAAAGCATCTATCAGATTATTACAGCGTTGTCTTCCTAAGGTTTGATTGATTTGTTTTGAACCAATGCCATCGTTATAAGCAATAAGCTTTAAGTTTAACTGGGGATATTCCTTTAAAAACTCGATGGTGGATTCAATTTTACTCGAATTGTTCGCCAAATTAACTTTATTATCGGCACTCTCAAAATAGATGCGTTCTTCTAATCTGGGCAATTGATTAGCAATATTAACCGTTATTTGTCTAATTCCTGGTATTCGCGCAAATGCTTCAATTATTGATTTTTGACGAGTTTTATCGAGGATAATTCCCTCTATCGTTAGGGTTCTAGATTCATACGCTGTCTCAATTGATGCTCCCGACTGCCGATTGAAAAATTCGGTCAATCTCTTGATTTCTCCTGCAAGCGAACTAGGATTTACAGGAACATCAACCGTTGTAATTTGATTATTAAACTGGAGATTGTTTTCCACAGCGATTTTGTTACCAATTTTTGCGGCTTGGCTGCGTAAATCCTCACTTGGCAGTCTTCCCGTAACTATCAATTCTCCTCGATTTACGCGAGGTTCCAAACGATATACCGATAATTCTGGGGCAGCATCCAGTTGAATAGCGGTAGTCTGCTCTATATTTTGAGCAACACGGGAACGATAGTTAGTGATGCCCAAAGGAATTAAAACTACCGCCAAAATCAATGCAACTAAAAAAAGTAGAGCTGTAGGAGACGACGCTTTTTTTTCCTGATTTTTTTCAGGCTCGAGTAATTCGGCTAGTCTATCTTTAATGGTGGGTGAAATATTTTCTTGATTGCCTGAAAATTTCTCGATCGCCTCGCCATGATTCAAAATAATTTCGCCAAATGTACTTCTAATTCTAGTAATAAATTTTTTAGTTGGATCTCCTCTCAATACCACCGCTAAATAGCAGTAGCCTGCAGCCTCCAAGTGGATTTGCCAATTTCCATAATCGATATTATCCAACTCAGAACCCGATACAATGCAGTCATTAGCAAAGCTACGAATAGCGGTTAGCATACCGCCCATCAAGTCAGAATCCAATGTTTGCGTTCCCGCCTGCTGAACTTCTTGGATAATCAAACCCGAATCTTTGTCTATTAAAAACACTGCCTGCACATGACAGCCCACAGACTCCTGTAAAATTAATTCGGCTTCAGATACCCCTTTCAACCTTGCCTTTATCTTGCGTTTCAATCCTTCTGGACTAAGAGTTTTTTCTACCTTTCGATTGATTTCTTGGACGACTTCCACCATGTATTTGGAAATAGTATCTCCAATCACGGGATACAGTGCATCCACCATTGCATCTTTCTCTACCTCAATTTGAGTTTTGATTGCCTTCCCCATCTCCGAACCCAAAGCTTCAGAGATCGCATGTTCGTCCAGACGTATCTGTTCTTTGATCGATATGGCGATTTCTGGAGCGATCGCCTTAGCAATTTCTTCGGGAGAAAGATTTATTTTCTCTGAGATTGCTGCTGGAAGAATTTTAGCGATCGCTGCTGCCATTTTTTGCGGCTCTTCATCCGAACGCTGCTCGATGATTCTTTCAACAACGGGAGTAACACCCCGCAAGATCGATTCTTGAGTGTTTTCAATTTTATACTTGATTAGTTCGACAACCAGAGGAATTAAAGTATTGACTGCTGCTGCTAATTCTTCTGTAGTAGCTGATTCGGTTTCTATTTCTAGTGCCGATTGACATTCTTCTGTAACCCCCTTGTTGGGCTTATCTAAAAGCGAATCTTGCTGTTTTTGTCCATCAGTAGCTGGTGATGCTGCAATGTTTGATTGGACTGCTGGCTTTAAGACACCATTCTGCTTGTCTTTTGGCAAACTTTCTTTTGCTGGAGATGAAGATTGGGCGACTAGTTTTTCAAACTCAGCAATATCATCGAACCGCTCGCGCTCTGGGGAATCTAATGATGCTTCCTCAGAAAGGTTTTCTTTTCCTTCAGACTGCTCTATTTTTTGCTCTGTTGCCGATGAATTATCAAGCGCTGAATCCGAATCGAATAAGACATCGAGTAGACCGTCAATTGGCTTGGCGTCTGAAGACGGCAAATCATAATTTTCTGCTTGAGGTGAAGTCATGAAATAGTTGCACGAACTTAATAAATTGCTTTCGATAGAAAATAAAATTAGTTTTAAAATAATCTTAGTTTATTGGAGGAAGACTCGTAAATCTTAATTAAATAACTGCTTAGTTTGCAATGTAATAAATCTTGAAGCATTAATTTTTTTTTACGCTAACTTCGCTTATTTCTGGAGCATTACGGTTTTTATTCAGAGAAATTTCCAGATTTTGTTCTGCCTACTTGAGAACACTGCGGCTGTCCACGAGATCTGTCGGATCGATGATTACGCCGCCGAATTACAACCAAAGAAGAATAGCCAGGATTATTGGACTGAGTTTGAATTTGTTGCAACAGGCGATCGGTCATTTTGACTGCAGTGTCTTTGGTTAAAAAACCCGTCACCGCATCGGATAAATCAAATGTTTGCAGTAACTCCTGAATCGCTTCCTGTCGAGCCAGGCTTGGTTGCTGATATTGAGAATCAACTTTGTCTTGTGACTTCAATCGAACATCTAAATCGGCAACTTTCTTTTCATATTGAGAAATCTGCCAACCTCGTTTGAGGATAGTAGGAAGAGATAAAAGTAGGCTGATGATAATCCCTAACCCCAGAGTCCAGAGCAAAACTATAGCAAGAGACTGTTCTAATTCCCAGATTCCAAAACTTATAGTCACGATTGCTGCATTTTGGAAAGCAAAAAGTATGGCTAATATTGCCATAGCCAAGCCAACAATTACCAAAAAAACCATAGAGTTATTTCATATCGAATCGATATATTTTTATAGTGCTGTATTTTATCCAATCTGAAGCTCTTATGTTACATAACTATGCTAATAGTCGTTAAAATTTTATCTTTTTTTATTGTCTTAAAAGATTTAGATGAAATTTTAAAAATCTGCTTTTTCTCTAGCTATAATCGAAATACAACGTCCATTGAGTTTGTGATTGTGATTTGTTGATTAACAAGGCGCAAACTGTATTTTTACAATTCAGGCTATCATTGCACCCTAAATTTAAATTATATTTCGACCGCGCGACCTATGCTTAATCTAACTTTATTTTGGACAATCGTGGGAGGTGTTTTGTGCACAATGGAAGCAATTTTCCCGACTGCGTTCGTCAGCTTTATGATGGGAATTGCTGCATTGCTGGTGGCATTGGTTTCACTGTTTTTGCCCCAGTCCATTTTCTTGATAGTTTTATGGCTGCTTCTATCTATTGCTTTGACTGTCTTATCTCGCAATTTTTTGCGCTCGAAACGTACGGCGAGAATCACGGGTGATGATGTAGAAGCCAGAGCGATTAGTGGTATTCCTGCAGGAAAAACAGGAAGAGTATTGTATGAGGGTAATTCTTGGCAGGCTAAGTGTGCTGACGAAGCTAGAGACATTGCACCTGATGAAGCAGTTTATGTGTTAGACAAACAAGGAAACACTTTAATTATATTGCCCAGTAAGATGCTCGACCGAGATTAAATAGTAAAATTTAAAGATAGCCAAGATATAAATCCCGACCGCAGCAGATTTTATTCAACTCTTCAAAATAGAAACCATAAATAATTAGGTTATCAACGGTCTACATATTTTTGAAACAGAGTTATAAATAAAGCAATATTTAATTCAATATTAGGAGAATTTTATTATGGGTTCTTTGATGCCCTTTGTATTTGCCATACTAGTCGCCTCTGGACTCAAAGGTTCGGTCAAAATTGTTAAAGAAAAAGAGGAGTACTTGATTGAAAGTTTGGGTAGCTATCGCCGAAAGTTGGAGCCTGGATTAAACTTCATCATCCCTGTATACGACCAGGTGGTTTATAAAGACACGATCAGAGAAAAAGTGTTGGATGTTCCAGCTCAATCTTGTATTACTCGCGATAATGTGAGCATAACCGTCGATGCAGTAGTTTATTGGCGCATCATGGATATGTATAAAGCCTTTTACAAGGTAGAAAACTTAAAAGATGCCATGGTCAATATGGTTCTGACTCAAATTCGCTCGGAAATGGGAAAACTGGAGCTAGACCAAACCTTTACTGCTCGCACAGAAATCAATGAGATCTTGTTGAGAGAATTAGACATTGCCACCGATCCTTGGGGAGTAAAGGTTACTAGGGTTGAATTGAGAGACATTATGCCTTCTAAAGCAGTTCAAGATTCGATGGAATTGCAGATGGCAGCAGAAAGACAAAAGCGAGCTAACATTTTGACTTCAGAAGGACATC
Organism: Cyanobacteria bacterium P01_G01_bin.19; assembly: GCA_039181635.1. Lineage (GTDB taxonomy): Bacteria > Cyanobacteriota > Cyanobacteriia > Cyanobacteriales > Xenococcaceae > Waterburya. The sequence goes on from JBCDCO010000066.1 coordinate 12,409, forward strand.
GAGATTCGGCAATCAATTCTGCTCAAGGGGAGGCTCAAGCCAAATTACTACAGGCGGAAGCAGCAAAGAAAGCAGCAATTTTACAAGCAGAAGCAGAACAACAAGCAATTATTTTAAAGGCTCAAGGGGAACGTCAAGAACAAATTTTAAAAGCCGAAGCTACTGCTCAAGCCATGAAAATCGTAATGGATAAATTACAAAACGATCCCAATGCCAGAGAAGCCTTACAGTTTCTCTTGGCTCAAGAATATTTGGAAATGGGTAAAGAAATTGGCAACAGCGAAAGCAGTAAAGTGATGTTTATGGATCCTCGCAGCATGATTTCTACGATTGAAGGAGTTCAGTCTGTAATCGCTCAGAAAGATCGCGCTCAAAGCGATCGCATTCCTTTTAATCAGGTAGAGTTAGATTTGGAAAGAATGAAGCGAGATTTGTAAGATTTAAGCGTTTCACCAACAATACATCAAACCTTATTTGGTTTTAGGCAATAAGCTACAAGCTATAGAATTGCTCGATTGGCATCTGTGCTTGTAGCTTACATTTATCAGAACGATTAATTAACAATTTCTGTTAAAGCCAAATTGAGTTCGGGATATTGGTAATCAAAGCCAGTCGCTTTAGTTTTTTCTGGCAGTACCTTTTGTCCTTCCAACACCACCACTGCACCATCACCCAACAAGAGTTCTAGGACAAAATCGGGTACGGGAAGCCACGAGGGTCGATTCATTACGTTACCCAAAGTTTGACACAAGGTATTCATGCGTACGGGATGGGGAGCAGTGGCATTATACGCTCCAGACATCTCGGTATTTTGGATTCCTTGATAAATTAGATTGACTAGATCGTCGCGATGTATCCAAGAAAACCATTGTTTTCCACTACCAATAGGACCTCCTGCAAACATTTTAAAAGGTCCGAGCATTTTACCCAGCGCACCACCATTAGCTAAGACGATACCAATACGGACAATAACCAAACGTACTCCAGATTCAGTAACTTTTTGGGCTTCTGCTTCCCAGTTTTGACAAACCTGCGCTAAGAAATCATTGCCAGGGGCACTACTTTCTTTGAATACGGTTGTTTCGCTAGTGCCATAGTAGCCGATCGCCGAGCCGCTGACTAAAACTTGAGGCTTATTTTCTGCCATGGCGATCGCCTCCACCAATTTTCTCGTCCCAATTTGACGACTATCCATGATGGCTTTTTTTTGTTGGGGACTCCATCTTTCAGCAATCGGCTCTCCCGCAAGATTGACTACCGCATCGCACCCAGAAATGCTTTTTTGCCACTCTCCCGATTCTTGAGGAGTATATTGAACTATAGCTAAATTGGAGAAAGCAGAAGCAGGAAAAACTTTTTGCGCCTTACTAGGATTGCGGGTGAGGACTAATATTTCATGTCCTTCTTGATTGAGCTTTTCGACCAGACGACTGCCGACTAATCCTGTTGCTCCCGTAACTGCGATCTTCATAATGATTCTAACTGATGATATTAAACTGCGAAATCAAACAAAAATGCGATCGCCATGATAAACAAGCGATCGCCATCTAAATTGACGTTGCTCCGTTTTCGGGGTCAACGACCTATTGCTAAGTACTTAATCGCTAAATACTTACTCAGTTTCTGCTCCCTGTAGCTTCAGGATCAAAAAGCCCAAGCTAAGTCCGCCCAAAATCAAAGTAATACATAAAATTGCTCCATTGAACAACATACTTTCTGCACTCATGTTTATCTCTCCTGTTTGTTACTAGATATTTTTTCGACGTTGATGATTAAACGTATTTAAACGTCAGTATTATTATTTTCAGCTTTAAGCCTCAAGCTCTAAGCCTTAAGCTATTTAAATTACTAATTTTCAATCATAATCAATAATAGGTATTTTAAATCATTGAGCCATACCATTTATAACCAAATTATTTTTCTATTCAGATTTAGATGTCTACCACTCCTTCTCTAGCTATTACAATGGGCGATCCTGCAGGGATTGGCGCAGAAATTATTCTCAAAGCCTTAAACGATAAGTCTTTATCTCAAAGATGCGAAATTATGGTTATTGGCAATCGGCAACTGCTGCAATTTACCTACGAGCATTTATTGCAGCAGACAAGACTGACGGCGGAGGAGCTAGTTGAGCCCAAAACTCTCTCTGTTTTGGACGTTCCCTTAGAGGGAAAAGTAACCTTGGGGCAAGGAGACGCTATCAGCGGTGGCTTTAGCTTTAACTGCCTAGATAAAGCGATCGCCATGACTCTTGAAGGTAAGTTTCAAGGTATCGTAACTGCACCCATTGCTAAGTCTTTATGGAAAGCGGCAGGACATGAATATCCAGGTCAAACAGAAGTTTTGGCACAAAGAGCTGGAGTCAAAAGATTTGGCATGATGTTTGTCGGACAGTCTCCCCATACAGGCTGGGTTTTGCGCAGCCTGTTAGCGACAACTCATATTCCTTTGGCTGACGTTTCTCAGGCTTTGACACCCGAGTTAATGAACTTGAAATTAGGCTTACTGATTGAATGTTTAGAGCAAGATTTTGGCGTGACCAATCCTCACATTGCGATCGCTGGATTAAATCCTCATAGTGGCGAAGCAGGACAGCTGGGTACGGAAGAGCAAGATTGGCTGTTGGCATGGCTAGATGATGCCCGCGCTAAATATCCCCAAGCCAAGCTGACTGGGCTGATTCCCCCCGATACGATGTGGGTGAAGCCAGGTCAAGCCTGGTATGGCAAGTCTTCACCAGATGCTGCTGACGCTTATCTAGCCTTATATCACGATCAGGGATTAATTCCTGTCAAGTTAATGGCATTTGATCGAGCCATAAATACAACAATTGGACTGCCTTTTATTCGGACTTCTCCAGATCATGGCACTGCTTTTGACATTGCAGGACAAGGTGTTGCAGATGCTAGCAGCATGAAGTCGGCGATTGAATTGGCAATCCAAGTTAGCCAAAAAAGATTTGTTCGAGCGATCGGTAGTTAGTCTTTTACTGGCTATTTCTTGCTTATTTTTGGCGCGGGTTTGGGAGAGTTATTTCTCTTCCGAAAATTTCCTGAAGATCGACCACGGCGAGGGGAATCATCGGATTTAGAAGGCTCGTCGCTGTAAATATCGAGAAAAACTGATTCGTTATTGTATGTGGCTGCGGTTTCGATAGTGGTGCGGATCGCTTGAATATTGCGACCACCGCGACCGAACACTTTACCGCGATCGCTTTTATCAAAAGCAACCCGCAACCAAATTTTATTTCTATTTTGATTGACTTCGGAATTTACGCGGAGGGATTGAGGATCGCTTAAAAAAGGCTCGATTAGAAAACGAGCTAACCCTTCATAGTTGGGCTTACTTTCTTCCCGATCCTTCCCACCTTCGGTCTTATTTGGCATTTACTTGTTCAAAAACTTGAGCTTTATTAAGAATACTTCTTACCGTTTCGCTAGGCTGTGCTCCTTGCTGTAGCCTTTTAACAATAGCAGGAACATTTAATCTGGTTTCATCTGTTCTGGGATTATAAAAACCCAATTCTTCAATTGGACGACCGTCTCTACGAGTTTTGCTTTCGATTGCCACAATACGGTAGCTAACCTCTCTCTTTTTGCCGAAGCGTTTCAAACGTAATTTAATCATGAGTTATTCAAATTTATCCTTTTCGATTGTAGTCTATCTATCTAAGTTTACGAAGTAGGGAAGTCGAAGCTGGGACAGTATATCCCCATTAAGCTCGATCTAGAATCGCGCTGCCCTTAAATGACAGCGATGTTTGTCAATAAATTTGGTTTAGACAAACTATCATTTTACAATGAGCCAAAGCCTTTTTTCTTCTTTTTCTTCTTTTTCCTTTTGCCTTGTCCTGGGTAGCCGCCCATACCAGGCATCCCCATACCAGGCATTCCTCCGCCCATGCCAGGCATTCCCATTCCCATACCAGGCATTCCCATGCCAGGCATTCCGCGACCCATATTCTGCATCATCGATCGCATTTTTGTAAAGTCTTTGATCAGCTTGGAAACATCTTTTTCATCAAAACCAGAGCCTTTGGCTACCCGACGGCGACGACTAGGAGATTGAGCCAGCAGATCGGGGTCTGCTTTTTCTGCTTTGGTCATAGAATTAATCATCGACTCGGTACGCTTGAGCTGGTTTTCTCCCTTAGCCAAGTCTGCACCACTAATTTTGCCCATTCCAGGAATCAATTTTAAGACTCCTCCCAATGAACCCATATTTTTTAAGAGGCGCATCTGCTTGATAAAGTCATTAAAATCAAATTTTGCCTCCATGATCTTGGACTGCATCTTCTCGACATCAGCCAAATCGATCTCTTCCTGGGCTTTTTCAACCAAAGTTAAAATATCGCCCATGTTGAGAATCCGAGATGCCAGGCGATCGGGATAAAATGGCTCTAAAGCCTCGACTTTTTCACCCACACCAACAAATTTAATTGGCTGCCCCGATATTTGCCTTACAGACAGTGCCGCACCACCACGACTATCACCATCTAACTTGGTTAAGATCGCTCCTGTAATGCCGATTTGTTCGTGAAAGGTATAGGTCAAGTTAGCCGCTTCTTGACCCGTCATGGCATCTACTACCAACAAAGTATCGTCTGGCTCGATGGTATCTTTGATGCGAGACAGTTCTCCCATCATGTCATCATCAATTTGTAGTCGTCCAGCCGTATCGACAATTACCGTATCAACACCAAGTTCTTTAGCTTTTTCTACACCTTGTCGAGCAATTTCTACGGGATCGGCATCTGTTCCCATTTCAAATACTGGAACGTCGATTTGATTGCCCAAAGTAAGCAACTGATCGATCGCCGCAGGACGATAAACATCCGTTCCTACCATCAAGCAAGATCGCTCTTGTTTGCGCAGATATAATGCTAGCTTTGCCGTCGCGGTAGTTTTACCCGTACCCTGCAAGCCAGCCATCAAAATCACTGTAGGTGTTTGTTCGGCTTGCGCTAGGGGAACATTACTTTCCCCCATCACTTTGACTAGCTCGTCATAGACAATTTTGATAAACTGCTGTCCTGGATTGACTCCAGAAATAACTCCTTCACCCAAAGCTTTTTGTTCCACATCGGCGATAAAAGCTTTGACGACCTGTAGGTTAACATCTGCGGCTAAAAGTGCCCGACGAACCTCTTTGAGAGTTTCTTGAATATTGGCTTTGGATATTTTATCTTGACCGCGCAGCTTCTTCCACGCGTCATCTAACCTATCTGCTAAAGCGTCAAACATAAAATAAAATCGACTATTATCTAATTACTTAATATAATTTTGGAGTATTGAGGGGGCTTTTTTCTAGTAACTATGAAGACTATTTTAAATCTCCCCATACTTTTGGTTTGGAATATATTAAGTAACCATACTAAAATGTGCTTGATCGCCATAGAGTAAAATCTATTTTCTCAGTAAATTTACTCTAAGTCATATTGCTGATTTTTAATTCGCTCTATCTCGGCTGTTTAAGTCAAATGACTGATGTGAGCGACATGGGCAACACTTAATATATTAAAAGATACTTCTCGAACATTTCCAGAGCCAACATTGAGAGAATAGAGTGGGGGCTCTGGTTTTATTTTTACACCTATTTATATCGTAATACAGAAATAAAACCAAAACTGTTCTTAACGAGCAGTTTATCGGACGCAAAAGATTAATTTAATTTTTAATCAAGACACGAGTAGAAGCGCTAATTGTTATACTGCCGATTGTCCTTGTAAGTATGCTTAAATAATGAGCGATCGCTCTATTCGCCCAAGATTTCCTCGCCAGAGATGGCAGATTGCCAATCCAGATCCGCAAAAAGTAAATCAATTGAGTGCAACTACTGGTTTACTACCTTTAGTGGCGCAGGTAATTGCCAATCGAGATATCAACACTCTAGATGACGCTCGCGCTTATATCGAGCCAGAGTGTTTGGATTTGCCTTCTCCTATGGTTGAATTTAAAGATTTGGCAACTAGCGTAAAATTGATTCAAGAAGCGATCGCCGAAGGGGAACAAATTGCCATCTGCGGTGATTATGATGCCGATGGGATGACCAGTACTGCTTTACTGCTAAGAGCGTTAAAACATTTGGGAGCAGAGGTAGACTATGCCATCCCCAGCCGTATGAAAGACGGTTACGGCATCAACAAGCGTATTGTCGAAGAATTTGCTGAAAGTGGCGTAGGGTTGATTTTGACCGTAGATAATGGAATCTCGGCATACGAGCCGATAGCTAGGGCGATCGAATTGGGCTTGAGTGTGATTATTACCGATCATCACGATCTGCCTCAGAAATTGCCTCCCGCCGATGCGATTCTCAACCCTAAGCTGCTACCAGATCGCTCTCCCTACAAAGGACTAGCAGGAGTTGGCGTAGCGTATATTTTGGCGATCGCCACAGCGCAAAGTTTGGGCAAATTAAAGGGTTTGACCAACCCAATTTTGGAGCTATTTACCTTGGGGACAATTGCCGATCTCGCACCTTTGGTTGGGGTAAATCGTCGCTGGCTCAAACGAGGCTTAAGAGCTTTGCCTAACTCCCAACTGGTAGGGATACAGGCATTAATGGAAGTAGCAGAAGTTAACGAGACTCAAAAACAGCTCAAGCCCGATGATATTGGCTTTCGTCTGGGACCTCGAATCAATGCCGTGGGAAGGATTGGCGATCCTCAGATGGTAATTGAATTATTGACTACCGATGATCCTAACGTCGCTCTAGAACAAGCAGACAGGTGCGAGCAAACCAATCGTAAACGTCGTCAGCTATGCGAACAAATTGAAAAAGAAGCGATCGCTTTAGTAGAGTCTACTCCTATTCCCTGGAAAGAAAATCGCGTATTAGTAGTAGTATCCCCTGGTTGGCATCATGGAGTAATTGGGATTGTGGCATCTCGCTTAGTTGAGCGTTATGGCGTACCAGTGTTTATTGGCACTTATGAGGAGCATGAGGAATCAACAGATCGAGAAAAAGAAAAAGAGCCAAAACCTCCTCTCATGATTCGCGGCTCGGCAAGAAGTATTGATGAATTTAATGTCTTTGATGCCCTCAATTATTGCGACGATCTGTTGGGTAAATACGGTGGTCATCGCGCTGCGGGGGGGTTCAGCTTCCTAGCAGAAAATCTCGAACAGGTAAAAGAAAGATTGAGCGATTTTGCTCATGATTGTCTAAAAATCGAGCATCTTCAGCCCTTAGTCAAAGTAGATGCCCAAGCCAATTTAAATCAAATTGATTTTGAACTATATCAACAGTTAGAAGGATTACAGCCCTGGGGGATTGGCAATAGTCCTCCTGTATTTTGGACGCCTGGAGTAAGAGTTGTCGAACAAAGACAGATTGGCAAAATGAAGGATCATCTCAAGCTAACTTTGCAAGATCCCGATTCTAATAAACAGGTTAAAGCTCTGGCTTGGCGCTGGGGAGAATATTGTCCGTTGCCAGAATATATAGACGTGGCATACAAATTGCAGGAAAATCATTGGCAAGGTAACACCAGTATCGAATTGGAGTTAGTTGGCGTAAGACTGCCTCAAAATCAACCAATAGAAAATACAGTATCAAATAAGCCCAGCCAAAAAGCTGTTAATAAAATTCAGAAAGCCGTGTTTAGCTATAGCAATCGAGTCTATGTGTGCAGCAAAACTAATAAAGAACTAAGAATCAGAAACGATCGCGGGGATGTACTGTCGGTAACTCAGGGCGATCGCATTGGCTTGTTGGGCAAGTCTAGAGATGAAGCCAAGCAGGTTGATGTTACTCAGCCGCGCTATTTTCGACTGATTAAAGCTGCGCTAAAAGCGATCGAGAAAGAGAATTAAGAGAATAATAACTGTCAGCTTACAACGATTAAAATGGGATAATTGGTGAAATATCTCAGTCTGACAAGGAACTATAAATTAGATGGAAGCGTATGATGCGATCATTATTGGTGCTGGGCACAATGGGTTGGTTTGTGCGGCATACTTACTAAATGCTGGCTATAGCGTTCTACTTTTAGAAAAACGACCCGTTCCTGGCGGTGCAGCTACCACCGAAGAAGCCATAGCTGAAGAAGCTCCAGGGTTTAAATTCAATCTTTGTGCGATCGACCACGAATTTATTTTCCTCGGACCCATTATCGAAGAATTACAGCTTCAAAAATACGGCTTAGAATATTTATCCTGTGATCCGCATACCTTTTGTCCTCATCCCGACGGCAAGTATTTTTTGGCTCATAAATCTTTAGCAAAAACCCAACAGGCGATCGCTCGCTACAGTCAAAGAGATGCAGATAAATATGTCGAATTTATCAATTATTGGTCGAAGCTAATGAGTGCGATCGCGCCATTTTTTAACGCTCCCCCTCAGTCAGTTTTAGGTATTGCCAAAGGCTATAAAAAAGATAATCTGTTAGATGCTCTGGCGATCGCAGGTTCCAAGGATAAAGCCTTAAACTTTATTCGTACCATGATTACCGCCCCAGAAGACCTGCTTAATGAATACTTCGATACCGAGTTAGTCAAAGCTCCTCTAGCTAGGTTAGCGGCAGAAATAGGCGCACCTCCATCGCAAAAAGGCATCACCGCAGGATTGATGATGCTAGCCATGCGTCACCATCCTGGAATGGCTCGTCCCAAAGGCGGTACGGGCGCACTGACTCAGGCTTTAGTTAAATTAGTCACCGCTAAAGGGGGCAAAATTATTACCGAGCAGATGGTCGAAGAAGTAATTATCGAAGATAATCGGGCGATCGGAGTCAAAGTGGCGGGAGGAGCTGAATATCGCGCCAATCGAGCCGTTATCTCTAATATCGACGTGCGTAGACTATTTTTACAGCTAATCAATGAAAATGCTGTCGATCCTAACCTCAGAGAAAAAGTAGATCGCCGTCTGACCAACAACAACGAAACCATTCTCAAAATTGACTGCGCCTTATCCGAAGCACC
>JBCDCO010000067.1:0-21303 GCA_039181635.1 Cyanobacteria bacterium P01_G01_bin.19
GTTTGTTTGAATCAAACCTGTTTAACGTGAATTCGACGAAGCGATAAAAATTTAGAAATTGTGTAACTCTTTAATTTTTAAAAGTCTGAATTCCTTATTCTTTCGTTGTAAATTACATAACTCCGAATTCAGGGGCGAACCCGCGTCGGCGTAAGACGCAAGGGAACGCGCCCCTGCACGAACTCCGAACTCCTAACTCCGAACTCCTAACTCCGAATTCCGAACTCCAAACTCCGAACTCAAGTTGTTTAGCAAAATAGAAAAATGGAATCTCTTTTATTTTCTCCTGCGGGAATTTCATGCCATTCCTCAACCCAAACTACCAGGGTGATTCTCGTTCGTCATGCCCGCACTACCTATAACGAGCGTGGTATTTACCAAGGTAGTAGCGACAAATCAGTTTTGACAAAGCAGGGTCATCGAGACGCTTACACGACGGGATTGGCTCTACAGCAGTACGATTTTGATGCTATCTATACCAGTCCTCTAACTAGAGTCAGGCAAACCGCTAAGGAGATTATCGCTGCTGCTAAAACATCTGATGTTCCCCTGTATGTCGAGCCAAAACTAACTGAAGTTTGTATGGCAGATTGGCAAGGGTTGTCTTATGGGGAAGTAAAAGAAAAATATCCTCAAGACTATGCTTGCTGGCAAAACGCACCTCATCTGTTTACTCGCGATCGCCTTAATTATCCAGTTTTGGAATTATACCAACAGGCGAACAACTTCTGGCAGGAGACGTTACGCAAACATCGCGGAGAAACTATTTTAATTGTGGCTCATGGCGGTACGAATCGAGCTTTAATTAGTACGGCGATCGCTTTATCTCCGCAATACTACCAGAGTCTGCAACAGTGTAACTGCGGTATTAGCTGTTTGGAGTTCTCTCCTAATAGTGAATTAGCAACGCTTAGATATTTAAATAACACCAATCATTTGGGTAAAACTTTGCCCAAACTAAAAGCGGGAAAAACAGGCTGGCGCTGGTTGGTAATGTCTGATAACTACGTTCACCATGAATTAGGCAATTCTTATCTAGATCGAGTTTTACATCAAAATGGCATAAATCTGATTTTGACTGACAATAATCGAAAAGCTCAAGCTTTAGTCAATCGCTTCCAGAAAAGTAGTTCGTCAGCTTTGCACATATCAACCGAACAACGGAACTTTTTGAATATTTGGCAGCAAACGATCGCCGTAAAACAAAAAGTAGCCAATAGTCCAGCAACATCGGGATTGTTTACGGGATTGATTGTAGTTTCTGAAGAATTAAAAGCACAAATGTTACGTCAGATCACCAATGTCGAAGCTGCTGCAGATTCTAGTAACTGTCTGAATGTAATTCACTATCCTCATGCAGAATGCAGGGCAATTCTCCAAGGAATGATACCTTTAGATTCCAGTCAAAATTTCTCGATTGACGTTCGCGATCGAGCAATGAGATTGGCAGGATAGAGAAACAATTGAGTGGTGGAGTATAGGAGTGTGTTTTTTTGGTCAAGTCGATTGCAGTTTTACAGTTTCAAAATACTATTCGATTAGGAATTTTGGTATTTATTTCATTTTTTTACGCCTCTGCTGGTAAAGCTGGCGATTTAACCTCAATTCCAGCCGTCAGACACATCGAAAATTTGCCGTCTGTAAGTCGAGAATATCGAGATTTGCAATATTTAGCTCGACGCTATGACTGCACTACGAACTTAGAGAATGGCGATCCGAATCGTCCTGTTAATCGTTACGAATTTGCCGTAGCAATTAGCAGCTGTTGGCAAGAGTTAGAAAATAGTTCTGATATTACCGACATCGCTATTTGGCGCAGATTGAAGCAAAACTTTGCCGAGGAATTGAGCCAGGTTAGGAACAAAGTCGAGGGAGTTGAAACCAATCTGTCTGACTTAGAATCTCAGCAATTTTCTACTACAAGCAAGCTGGAGGGACAAGTATTATTTTTTATTGCCGATGGCTTTGGTGGAGAAAATGATAGCGAAGTTTTTACTGGCTACCGCGTTAGATTGGACTTCAATACCAGTTTTTGGGGTCAAGATTTACTCAATGTTCGTCTAGAAAGCAGAGATATCGGTCGTTTGGATGATGTTACCGATACATCATTAAGTCGTCTCAGCGTTGATGGAAGCAGCGAGAATAGCGTTGAAATCGCCGAACTCTCCTACACGTTTACTCCCATAGACAGCACGACAATTGTGTTGGGAACCACGGGAGTAGGATTAAATGACGTTGGGGAAGTTCTCAATCCTTTTTCCAGCAGCAGCAAAGGGGCAATCTCTCGTTTTGGCAGAAGAAATCCCGCTACATTACGGGGTAGTGGCGGTGCGGGAGTTGGCATCCAGCAAGAATTTGGCGAAAAGGTTAGAGTAAATGCAGGCTACCTGATCGACAGCGATCGCGTTGGCGATCCTGAAAAAGGTGGCGGCTTGTTTGATAGTTCCGCTAGTGCAATCGCCCAGGGGATATTTCAACCCAATGACGAACTAGCCTTGGCGTTTACCTATACTCGTACCTATCAGCGGGGAGACGATATAAATCTGATGGGTGCGACAGGATTGGAAGAGTCGAACGAACCCTTTGGCGATAATGCTACCACCTCTGATAACCTTGGTTTGCAAGCAAATTGGGAAGTCAGTTCTGGTTTGGAAATTGGCGGCTGGTTTGGCTATACTGCTGCTCAACAACAGGAAGATGGCAGCGATCGCGCTACCATTCTTAACGGTGCGTTTACCTTCGCTTTTCCCGATTTATTTGTCGAGAATAGTGAAGGAGGGATTATTATTGGCGTTCCTCCAACCATTAGCAATCATGACGATCGCAGTTCGGTTGCCGAATCCACTCCCCTGCATTTAGAAGCTTTGTATCGAATTGAAATAAGCGATCGCCTGGAGATTACCCCTGGTGCTTTTGCCGTGTTTAATCCCGACATCGATGATGGAGATACTATCTGGGTGGGGGCGATTAGGACTCTATTTAGTTATTAGCTACTTAACCTTGTAACTAATAACTAACGACTAATAACTAATAACTAAGCTAACAATGGTTCGGACAAAATTGAACTAGTAACGAAAGAATACTGGTTTGACACCAAAATCAATCAATTATCAGCCTCTTAAACTGTTCTAATATGCGAAGCGGTATCCTTTAGGACTGTTCTAACTGCCAAAACTGTCCTAACTGTTGAAGCTAAGCATCGATGAAAAATCTCTCACATAAGTTTCATAACCCGTTCATTGAGATTAGAGAAACTAACTATTAGTTGAGAAAACGATTTTTTTCAGTTAGTTTGTTATTTCGATTTATTTCGAGTATTTGAGGAAACTATAGGTTATGAAGATATTGGTTACTGGTGCGGCAGGCTTTATTGGCTTTCACTTAACCAAAAAGCTACTGAAGATAGGTAATTTGGTTTGGGGAGTTGACAATCTCAATGATTATTATGATGTTAGCTTAAAGCAAGCCCGTCTGGCTCAGTTATTGCCCCATCCAGGATTTAAATTTAAACATTTAGATATTAGCGATCGCGATGCTGTAGCCCAATTATTTACTGACCATAACTTTGACTGCGTAATCAATCTAGCTGCCCAGGCAGGTGTACGTTACTCTCTAGAAAATCCTCACGCCTATGTAGACAGCAATTTGGTCGGCTTTACTAATATCTTAGAAGGCTGTCGTCATAGCAACATCAAACATTTGTTATTTGCTTCTTCTAGTTCGGTATATGGTGCAAATACTAAAGTTCCCTTTTCTGTAAGCGATAATGTTGATCGCCCCGTATCTTTGTACGCAGCTACCAAAAAAGCTAACGAACTGATGGCGCATTCTTACAGTCATTTATACGGCATTCCTACTACTGGCTTGCGTTTCTTTACCGTATACGGTGCTTGGGGCAGACCAGATATGGCTTATTTTAAATTTACTCAGGCGATCGCCCAAGGAAAGCCAATCGATGTCTATAACTACGGCAAAATGAAGCGCGACTTTACTTACATCGACGATATTGTCGAAGCCATTGTCAGAATTATTCCCAGCTCGCCAAAGAAAGCAGGACAACCACCCTACAAAATCTACAACTTAGGCAATAATAGCCCAGTAGAATTGGGCGAATTTATTGAAGCGATCGAAAGTGCATTGGGTAAATCTGCCAAGAAAAATCTTCTACCCATACAGCCAGGAGATGTAGTAACAACCTATGCTGATGTAGATGAATTAATGACCGACTTCGACTTTAAACCTTCTACATCTATTACCCAGGGAATTAATAAATTTGTTGGCTGGTATCAAAATTACTATGGGGATGTTAGCGTTGCCAAACCAGAACCAACAATGCCTCTCAGCCAGTCAAAATGGTCTTCAACATCAGAATCAAAAACTTGGAAACTACCTCAAGCTTCTTAAGGCGATCGACGGCAAGTAAATAGTACAGCTAGGCACAAAAAGACTGTCAATTTATCTAACTTAAAATCCTTGCTATGTTTTACTTGCTACTTATAGTCATTCCAAATAAAAACCGTATGAAAAACAAAATCTAACATAAAAGCCTTTAACCCTTCTGACTACATGCGGCTAAAGCCTTTGTGACTTCTGACTTAAAGCCAGTTAATCATGAGAAAATTAATTGGAATGACTATATTACTCTCCAGAAACTAAAATCAAATACAAGAAGCCTCAACTACTTCTAAGCCAAGGGATTTTGCCTTTCGCTTGAGATTTTTGATGAGTCTTTGTTGATACTTTTGTTCATAGTAATCAGCTCCGCGATCAATATAATTGTCTTTTTTCGTCCAGAGTGTATAAAATAGACGAGCAATTTTATGTGCAGTAGCAGTAATTGCTTTAGGTGCGCCAGCACGAGAGCGAATGCGCCGATAAAATGCACCTAAAGCAGACTGGGAACGACTAACAGCTTGAGCTGCCAAGCGAAAAGCGGTTGCCGCTCGATTGTTGACTCGACGAGTCTGAGAACTTTTAACCTTGCCACCCGTAATTCGACAGCTAGGACATAATCCCAGCCAAGAGCTGAAATGTTTAGCACTATGAAATTTAGTCGGGTCTAATCCCACTTCACTAAGGATGGTTTGTACTGTGACTACATTTAAACCATCGATGCTGGTGAAATCCACTCCCGTAATTCGATAGAGGTGAGAACGTAAGTCAAATTTAGATTGGCTTGAGTCACGAGACTTTTTTGACCCTGACGGTGGCAAAGTCTCTTCAGTTTGGGAGGGCAATTTTTCAAGACACTGTTGGATTTGTTCGTCCAATAATTCAATTTGTTGTTGATAAAATTGGTAACAAGATAATTCTTGATTTAAAATAAAAACTATTTCGTCACGATAATTACCTGTCAGAGCATCCCGAATTTGTTGTGGACTACTTTTAATTCTGTGGTGTGCCAATTTAGCCAAAGTTGGTGGATTTCTTTCCCCAGCAACAATTGCTCTGAGAATATTCAATCCTGTTACCCCTGTAATATCGCTAATGACTTTGTGCAATGACAAATTCATCTGCGTCAAGGCTTACATGCGGCGAACTATGCGCCTTTGTGCATTCTTTGCACGTGAGTCGAACTAGCTTGAATTAAATTTTCTCTTTGTCTTAAATAACTTCTGAGTACAACTATTTCCCCATCAGGAATAAAGGAAAGAGCAAGTAAGCCATAACTATGTAGTTGTTGTAACCATTGACAATCTTGAACATCGCTTTTTCTTCCTGGTACTGCTTTTACATGGTGAGCATTGACTAAACAGACTTGAAAATTATGCTGAGTGAGAATGTTAAATAAAGGTATCCATTCTACTCCCGTCGATTCCATGGCAATACTTGTCACGCCACATTCTCTGAGCCAATTTGCCAAAGCTATCAACTCTGGTGTGCTACAACCAAAACCACGAATATTTGATTCTGTTGCTGCTATCGGCACGCATACCCAATGCTCTCTTGAGCCTATATCTATTCCCGCTGTGTGCGGATTGATGACTTTCAATTCTGGCTCTTTTCTGGTGCTACTTTTTTGCTGAGATTTTTGATTTCGACCAATTTGCTTCATAATTTTGCCTCAAACAGCGGAAATGGAAATGTCTTCTATGAGGAACTGTTCACTCTTTTGATTCTCTCCAACGGGATAAGGCACTTTTGTCCTTTCACCAATTTATTTGTCTACTTTCCTCTAACCATGCTCATTTTCGGGCGAAAATTGCACCATTGTAACTTCGGCTTTTTCATCAACGAAAACATTTCCACATCTCATAATACTTGAGGATATCAATCCTGTTTCTCATCTTTATTTTGGGGCGCCAAGCGTCCTTCAGGTGCTCATTACTTAAGCCCTAAAGGATTCCCTATGGTCACTAAGCGATACTAGTTGGGTTTACCCCATAAGTTTTGTTCGGGCAGAAAACGCTACTTTATCGGGGCATAAACCACACTTACTGCTGCTATTAATGTTTTCTAAAATGATATCAAAGCAAAGAAAAAATAATATCGCAGAAGTAAGAAATTATGACAACTATTCGTTACAATCCCTGGACAGAAATTAATACTTTACAACGTCAATTTAACAGAATGTTTGATGATGTTTCAACTGCCACCAATACTCAAGCATCTGCTAACTATTCTAAAGTTCCTGCTGCCGAATTAACCAATACAGAGTCTGCCTTAATTCTCAAGCTGGAATTGCCAGGAATGAACGTAGCTGACATCAATATCCAAGCTATGGCAAAAAGTGTTTCTATTTCTGGAGAACGCAAGCCAAAAACTACAGACAAAACTCGCACTGAGTTTAGCTACGGCAAATTTGCTAGAGTAATTCCTCTTCCAGCACGCATTCAAAATACTGAGGTAAAAGCTGATTATAAAAATGGTATCTTATATCTAAATTTACCAAAAGTAGACGAAGAAAAAAATAAAGTGGTTAAAGTGAATTTATTAGCTGAAGCAGATAGTTAATAACCCTCAAAAACAATCGCGGAGATACTAAGTAACAAGGTAGCGAATAACAGATAGCTTTTGTTTTCTTGTCCTACAATTATCTCTAAAAAATGCTTGCTCCTACCAGTCATCTATCCAACATGGCTGGTATTTTTTATTCTTTTTCCCAATCTAAATTATCTAATAATAAACGCAATAAAATTACATTTTTTCCCACTCTAGAGGAATATAGATACCTTCAGGAACATTGGTTAGCTTTAACACATTACCTTCAATCTGATAGTCATATGGTGATTTTGTTGAAGGTACAATATTTTCAGGTACGGGTATAGAAATGCCTAAAGTTTCAACCTTAAAATCGTAAGATTGAGGATTCATTTCAAAAACATTTGCTTTAGGAACTTGCCAGGTAAACATCATGTCTCCCGTCATCGTTACAGGGGGCACTCCATCAAAATTTAAATTTACGTCATCGTAAACTAATTTGAGATCTCCTGTATCTTCAAAAACCATCAGAATATCTCCCGTAACTTTATCGGGTGGATTACTTTCATAAACCTTGCCATACATTTCTGCCACTGCTTCATCAGTGGCTCGCCAAGTACCCGATAAACTAGACTCATTTTCAGCAATGGATGTAATGGATAAGGCGATCGCTTTCGATGGAATTACTGTGATGGGAGCGATTGAATAAGCCAGAGCAATAAGCGGAAGTCCAGATAGGACAAAGTTTGTCAATTTTTTAAATTTTGTATTCATTGTTTTTAACCAAATAAAGATTAGGAATTTGCCAATTATTATTTAAGTACACAATAATACTTAGATGCTAAATGTAAATAATATGCAAAACCAATAAAAAAAGACCGCCTAACCTATAAGTAAGACAGTCTTTTTTTTAAGCTTAGAGCTTAATGCTTAATAATCAAAATCACCAGCACCAGCACCAGCACCACCTTTGTCTTTTTCAGGTTTATCAACAACAATACATTCAGTAGTTAATACCATTCCCGCAATAGAAGCAGCATTTTGTAATGCAGAGCGAGTTACCTTAGCAGGATCGACAATACCAGCATCAAACATATTTACATATTCGTTGCTAGCGGCATTGAAGCCGATACTCAAGTCTTTTTCTTTAACTCTTTCCGCTACTACCGCGCCGTTTTGACCTGCATTTTCAGCAATTCTTCTTAGGGGAGCAGTTAAAGCACGAGCGACAATGGTTGCGCCTGTCAAAGCCTCGTCTTTGAGGTTAGCGTTAGCCCACTCTTCTAAACCAGGAGCTAAGTGAGCCAGGGTAGTACCGCCACCAGGAACAATACCTTCTTCAACCGCAGCTTTAGTAGCGTTGATCGCATCTTCTAAACGCAATTTGCGGTCTTTCATTTCTGTTTCGGTTGCAGCACCAACTTTGATTACCGCTACACCACCAGAAAGTTTAGCCAAACGTTCCTGTAGTTTTTCTTGGTCGTAGGAAGAATCGCTAGCTTCGATCTGGCGGCGAATTTGTTCGCAGCGACTTTGAACGGCTTTTTCGTTACCTTCAGCAACGATAGTAGTACTGTCTTTGGTAATGTTGATACGACGTGCAGTACCCAACATTTCTACGGTAGCAGTCTCTAGTTTAAGACCAGCATCCTCAGAAATTACCTGACCGCCAGTCAAAACAGCAATGTCTTCTAACATTTGTTTGCGGCGATCGCCAAATCCAGGTGCTTTAATGGCGGCAACATTTAAGACGCCACGCAAGCGATTAACTACTAAAGTAGCCAAGGCTTCTTTTTCAATATCTTCAGCCACAATGACCAAAGGTTTACCAGCACGAGCAACCTGTTCGAGTACGGGTACTAAGTCTTGAACCAAATTAATCTTCTTGTCAGTAATCAAGATAAGAGGCTCTTCCAAAGCAGCTTCCATACGCTCGGTGTCGGTAACGAAGTAAGGAGAGATATAGCCTTTGTCAAAACGCATCCCTTCGGTAATTTCTAGTTCGGTAGTCATAGACTTACCTTCTTCTAGAGAAATTACGCCTTCTTTACCTACTTTGTCCATTGCTAAGGCAATCATATCGCCAACTTCCTGGTCGTTACCAGCAGAAATTGTACCGACTTGAGCGATCGCTTTGGAGTCGCCTACAGGTTGTGATTGTTCTTGAATTTTGCCAACCAAAAATTCGATCGCTTTATCAATACCGCGCTTGATGGCGATGGGGTTTGCACCAGCAGCAACGTTACGCAGACCTTCTTTGACAATGGCATGAGCCAATACTGTAGCTGTTGTAGTACCGTCTCCTGCAACATCGTTAGTCTTAGAAGCAGCTTGACGAATCAAAGATACGCCTGTATTCTCGATGTGATCTTCTAACTCAATTTCTTTGGCGATTGTTACCCCATCATTGACAATTTGGGGCGCGCCAAATTTTTTTTCGAGAACTACGTTGCGTCCTTTTGGTCCTAGAGTAACCGCAACTGCTTCAGCCAATAAATCGATTCCCTTTTCTAAAGCACGACGTGCTTCGTCGTTATAGATTATAGATTTAGCCATAAAATTAGATTTGTTTGTGGTGAAATTAACGAATGGTGAATATTTAAATGCTTGACGGGAAAAACTTCCGCATTAGCGACTAATTATCAATCTATGACTTAAGAAACTGCTGCGAGAATGTCTTTTTCAGATAGCAATACATAGTCTTCGCCACCTAGCTTGATATCAGTGCCAGCATACTTAGAGTAAAGAACTTTATCGCCAACTTTTACTTCGACAGGAGTATAACCGCCATCATCTTTTGCTTTACCAGGTCCAACGCCGACTACTTCACCAACCTGAGGCTTTTCTTTGGCTGCATCGGGTAACAAAATTCCACCAGCAGTCTTTTCTTCGCTAGCACTAACCTTGATAAATACGCGATCGCCTAACGGTTTTACAGTTGTAACGTTGATACTAATAGCTGCCATGCAAAATTCTCCAGAAAACTAAACGCTTGTTGTTGAAAATAATAATTTAGAGCGTGAGAGTCACCTTTTTAGATTAGCACTCTCACTATCCGACTGCTAATTTAGCTAAACTTTGTTACCTATGGCAACGGTTTTATTAGTGTGGGTTACCGTACAGGGCTTATTTTGTTAGGAGTGTTCTGGTTTTGGCAGGTTAGACAAGAAAAAAGCGATCGCCACAGAAAAAAAGCGATCGCCCTGCCTATTTATTATGAGTTTTATTTATACAAAAGTTAACTGTAGAAAGCTAACAAGACTAAATCAGACGGAGACTTCACTTAGTTGGCGGGTCATATATTCAAAAGGCTCGTCGATAAAGCTAGTATCTTCAATTCCGTTTTCTGACGCCATTGCTTTGAGCATGTCTTTCATGATTTGAATCCCTACTACAGTAGGACCAATAGGTACGCCCAAAGAGTTATAAGTTTCTCTCAAACCTTGAAGCACTCTCTCATCTAGAACATCCATGCTGCCTGCTACCAAAGCATAGGTAGCATAACGCAAGTAGTAGTCCATATCCCGCAAACAGGCAGAATAACGACGAGTAGTGTAGGCATTTCCTCCAGGGCGAATTAATTCTGGAACGTCTTCAAACAATTGAAGACCAGCATTTTTGACAATTGTGGCTGCATTACCACTAACCATCGTCGCCACTGCAACTCTAGCCGTACCAGAGGTAAAGTAGTCCTTGAGACTATCCATCGCATCGCGATCTAGGTAGCGACCTGAAATATCATAATTTTTAATTAGGTTGGTAACTGCGTCTCGCATCTTCTTTGATTTCTCCCAACAGCATTTATATTTAGTTTGGCTAACTATAATTTAATTAAACTAGCCTTTTTTAAGCTATGTCTTAAGCCACGTCTATTTATAATCTCACATACAGAGACGAGACTATAGTTTCCTTCAAATTTTGACATCTTCCTCAACATAATGGTTCTGCTCTTAAAAGCCGTTGCCCAACTTAAAGGCTAAAACTTGGGGCAAAGCTTTTTTTGGTTAATTTGGTCACACTTTTTTAAAGTCTACAGATTTAGAAAATTATTTTAAATCGATAATTCCATAACATAAGATCGCAAATCGATTGTCCCCAAGCCTCTAGGCTGCATAGTCTCAGATACATAGGGCTGGGATTTCGGCAAACAGCGTTCTTCTAACTACCGAGTATTGTTTTTAGAAATTGTCAAAAGCAGACTGAAAGTTCAAACAGCATGAAGTCATTAGAAATATAATGAAGATATGACATAATTTTGTTGCATATTTTACATTTTCTTAGACAGCTTCCAAGATAGGATCGCTCAACACTCAAAAATAATTCGAATTCGTACAAGGTACTCTTCGGATTCGCTCGTCAAAACTCAACCTACACTTAAAAATTTAATTGTCATGGGATACGAATCTCGCAGTCAAGCGATATACGAAATAAACAACCGCGAACCTCTTTTGGTCGATCCCCCCAGCCGATTAGAAGACATTTGGGCTGCGGATGTTTTTAGCTTGAGCAAAATGAAGCAGTGTTTGCCCAAAGCTGTTTTCAAATCTTTGAAAAAAACCATTCAAACTGGAGAGCAATTAGACGTTTCCGTTGCCGATATCGTGGCATCAGCCATGAAAGATTGGGCGATCGCCAAAGGCGCGTCTTACTATGCTCACGTCTTTTATCCCATGACCAATGCTACGGCAGAAAAGCATGACGGTTTTATTTCTACCCAGGGAGACGGAACTGCCATTTCTGAATTTGCGGGCAAACTTCTAGTTCAGGGAGAGCCTGATGGTTCTTCTTTTCCTAACGGCGGGATTCGTTCTACCTTTGAAGCTAGAGGATATACCGCGTGGGATGTGACTAGCCCTGCGTATTTAATGGAGACAGACAACGGGGTAACTCTTTGCATTCCCACGGTTTTTGTTTCCTGGACTGGAGAGGCTCTTGATAAAAAGACTCCCTTACTACGGTCTATCGGTGCCATGAATAAGGCGGCGACCAAAGTGCTTAAGCTATTAGGTCACAAGGAAATTGCTCCAGTCAACTCTAGCTGTGGTGCGGAACAGGAATATTTCTTGGTTGACGCTCATTTTGCCAACAGCCGTCCCGATTTGTTGTTGGCTGGCAGAACCTTATTTGGCAAACCTCCAGCCAAAGGGCAGCAATTTGACGACCACTACTTTGGGGCAATTCCCGAACGAGTTCAAGTGTTCATGCAGGATGTAGAAAAGAGAATGTACCGCTTGGGTATACCTGCCAAAACTAGACATAATGAAGTTGCTCCAGGTCAGTTTGAAATCGCACCTATTTTTGAAGCGGCAAACGTGGCATCAGATCACCAGCAGTTGATCATGACTCTGTTGCGTCAAACAGCGAAAAAGCATGGTTTTGTCTGTTTGCTACACGAGAAGCCATTTGCAGGTATCAACGGCTCTGGTAAGCACGTCAATTGGTCGGTCGGGAATGCAACTCAAGGAAATTTGCTTGATCCTGGCGATTCTCCTCATGAAAATGCTCAGTTTTTAATATTTTGCGCGGCAGTCATCCGTGGGGTACACATGTTTGGTCCACTACTGCGTGCTGTAATTGCCAATGCTAGCAACGATCACCGCTTGGGAGCTAACGAAGCACCTCCTGCAATTATGTCCGTTTATTTAGGGTCTCAATTAGAAGAACTCTTTAGTCAGATTGCTACGGGAGAGATTAGCGATAGTTATAGTCACAGTGGGAAATTAGATTTTGGGATAGATACTTTACCACCTCTAGCGAAAGATGCGGGCGATCGCAATAGAACTTCTCCTTTTGCCTTTACTGGGAACCGTTTTGAGTTCCGTGCAGTAGGTTCGAGCCAGTCTGTCTCTGGTCCTTTAATTGCCCTCAATACCATGTTGGCTGATTCTCTTAACTTTGTTGGGGATTTGCTAAAAGCTGAGCTCGACAAAGGCACCGAGCTAGATGGCGCGATTTTGAACGCACTCAAAGAAGTGATGAACAAACACGATGCGGTAATCTTTGGCGGCGATGGATATTCAGACGAATGGCACAAAATGGCAGTGGAAGAAAGAGGGTTGCTCAACCTGCCTACTACTGCTGATGCTTTGCCCGTTGTGAGGGAAAAATATATCGAAGAACTGTTTGCCAGAACTGGTGTACTCTCTGCTGTAGAGCTAGAAAGCCGTTATGAGGTGTATGCAGAACAGTATATTCTTTCGATTGAAGTTGAAGCTAAACTAGTTGTAGATATGGCGAAAACTTCTATTTATCCCGCTGCGATGAGGCATCTAACCGATATGTCTCAAGCTATTGCAGTGGTGGGAGACATGGGCATTGAAATGGACAAAAGCAATCTCAAAACTGTTGCTGAATTAGCTAATTCGCTTATTTCTAAGACCTCCAAGCTCGCTGATGCGATCGCTAAAGAAGACTTTGGTAATACCGAAGAGCACATGAAGTATTGTGCTTATACTATTCGTCCCCTAATGGACGATGTTCGAGCTGATGCCGATGCTTTAGAAGCAGAAGTTGCCGACGATCTTTGGCCTCTACCTACTTATCAGGAAATGTTATTTATTAAGTAATAGGTAAGTTACTAGAAAAGCATAGATACTGTTTTTAAAGCCGTTCTCTGAGAGCGGCTTTTTTCGTGTCAGAATTCGATCTTTTCACTAAATATTTTTTGTTAGTAGAATCATCAAGATCGGCAACCTAATGGAGTAGCCTCATTGAAAAATTACCTTGGCTTTAACAATTGTTAAATAATATTAATTAAAATCAGACATAAACCTGCATTAGTTGTCCCTCAAAATAGCTCATGAGATCGTCATGACATTGTTTCGATTTTTGAGAAAATTATAAGTTATTGTGAAGAAATAGCCAAAATAATTAATATAAACATTTTAATTAAGTTTTTAACTATTGCTTTTTTGCTTAATCTATAATTATATAGTTTTTTGTGCGATCAAGAAAGTATTGAATCATACGGCAAGAAAAGTTAAAAAATCCCAAACTAGACAGAATTGAGTTTGCAATTGTAGACAAACTAAATATATTTTCTAAATTAATCGAAACGTAGATGAATTCTAAATTCTTAGAAGCAAAATCAACATCTAAACATAAAAATGTTGCTGATGTTGGTAATCAAATAAAAGGCTTAATTCCAAGACCTTTGAGAACAATATTTAAATCTTTCTCTGCCTCTTGGTTTGTTTGTATCCCTTTGGCGGCAGTAATTGTTATTCTCTGGAATACCGCAGCTACTGCTCAAGGATATGGCTTACCTGAAGGGGCAACTCAAGAACAAATCAATACCAACTTTCAAGTTATTCTTGATTCGATCTTTCTTCTCGTTGCTTCGATTCTAGTAATTTTTATGAATGCTGGATTCGGAATGCTAGAAGCTGGATTTTGTCGTCAGAAAAATGCGGTAAATATACTTGCCAAAAACTTAATCGTTTTTGCGATCGCCACCTTGGCATATTGGGCGGTAGGATACGCTCTTATGTACGGAGAGGGTAACGCTTTCATCGGCACCCAGGGATTCTTCTTTAGCGGCAGTAGCGTTCCTTATACTGGTGCGGAATCCTTTGAAGTAATCGGCGATGTGAATGTTGCCACAGCAGTTCCAGAGGCTATTTCTTTTCTGTTTCAAGTTGCTTTTGCAGCGACAGCAGCGACGATTGTTTCTGGTGCAGTAGCCGAAAGAATCAAATTTAGCGCGTTTTTAGTTTTCAGTATTTTATTAGTAGCCTTCTCTTATGCAATTACAGGTCACTGGGTATGGGATGGCGGCTGGTTGAGCGATCTTAGCTTCCTCGGTGAAGGCGTTGCTTTTTCCGACTTTGCAGGTTCGACTGTAGTACACTCTGTTGGAGGTTGGGCTGCTTTAGTTGGAGCGGCAATTCTCGGTCCCAGACTGGGCAAGTATCAAAATGGCAGAATTAGCGCAATCCCTGGACACAACATGGGTTTTGCTACCTTAGGTTGTTTGATTCTATGGATCGGCTGGTTTGGCTTTAACCCTGGTTCTGAATTAGCGGCTACTCCCAACGTTCCTTATATTGCTGTAACTACTAACTTAGCAGCAGCAGGAGGTGGCGTTGCGGCAACGATAACATCTTGGGCAAAAGATGGTAAACCAGATTTATCGATGGTAATTAACGGTATCCTAGCTGGTTTGGTTGGTATTACCGCTGGTTGTGCTAGCGTTAACTACTTATCTGCTGTGATTATCGGTCTAATTGCTGGTGTAATCGTTGTTTTCTCCGTGGCGTTTTTTGACAGCATCAAGATTGACGATCCCGTGGGTGCTACTTCGGTTCACTTAGTTTGTGGTATCTGGGGAACTTTAGCGGTAGGGCTGTTTGCTCTCGATGGAGGCTTATTTTTTGGCGGTGGAATCACACAGTTAATAGCTCAGATTATTGGTATCTTAGCTGTGGGTGCCTTCACTGTAATCTTTAGTGCCATTGTTTGGACTATCCTCAAGGCTACTATTGGTATTCGAGTTAGTGAAGAAGAAGAGAGAATTGGTCTCGATATTGGCGAACACGGTATGGAAGCATACAGTGGTTTTGTAAAAGAAGCCGACGTTTTATCTGCTGGTAGCAGTGGTATGGGTATGGGAAAGGCAGCAACTGAAAGTTCTGAATTTTAATCCTTAGCTTTTAACTGCCTCAATTTATCTTAAATTAGTAGCCACTGCGATCGCATTTCTTACTTTGCCTTTGCAGTGGTTTTTTATAATATTGACGGTACGTTCAATCCCGCCAAAGATTTTGCCGAAGCGGTCAGGTTTTTTCCCTGAATTAATACGCCAAAATTGCCCAAGCCTGTAGGATGGATTAGCTGATGCAGGGCATCGCGACGCTGAAGTATTTGGGTGACATCGTACTTACCGCTAGAAAGGTCGTTGAGGCGATCGCCCATTCCCAAAGCCATTAAGAATAATCCTTGTTGGGTAAAACCAATTGTTTCTAGACCCAAGATTTCTCCCTGGCGTTCGAGGGCGGTAAAGTTAACATGAGCGGTTATATCCTGATAGCCGAGATTGGCATAAGGATTGTTATGACGGCGATGCTGATAGTAACACTGTAGTGTTCCCTGGCTGCGACTGGGTCGATAGTATTTAGCTGCCGAATAACCATAATCGATTGTTAAGATATATCCTTGCTGGAGGCGATCGCAGACGGTAGTTAACCAATCTAAGGCTTTTAGATTGACTTCGGTGCGATAGTCGTCGGGATATTCAGCACTATTTAAATTAATATCGAGTCGATTGAAATAGTCGGAGATATCGTCGTTATCCACAGGATGAATAGCTTCGCTTAAACTACCTTCCTGTAAGCTGACATAAACTTCATTTAGCTGATCTTGTTTTTTGGTGACTAGATGGACGGGAAAAGCGTCTAGTAGTTCATTGGAGAAAAAGCAGCCTACGATCGAGCGATCGCGTAATTCAGACCAATTTTTCCAGCTAACATCAAATTCAACATGAGATTGAAGTTTTTGCTGCTGCACCTCAATCAAAGCAGGAGACTGTTCGATAATGATATAGCGGAGGGCTTTAATAAATTCGCGATCGCTTTGCGCTAAAAAATAATTCAAAATATCTAGAGCAAGTTCGCCATTCCCCGCGCCCATCTCTACCAGACAAAAAGACTTTGGCTCCCCCAGATTGTGCCACATTTGCTGGAATTGAACCGCTAACAATTCGCCAAAATCTCGACCCAATGAAGAAGAGGTGAAAAAGTCTCCAGAACGACCGATTTTAGCCATCTTCGAGTTATAGTAGCCATATTTAGGATGATATAAAGCCAGAGCCATATACTCGGCAAAAGTTATCCGCTGCTGGGCTGAACTGGCAATCTTCTCTACCAGAATTTTTTGTAAAGCTTGTGAGTTATAAAATTCTGGCGAATTCATAATTAAAATGCTACTAATTTGAAACCATGTCTCTAAATTATCTGATTAAGAGGACTATTCTCAAGGTGTCACAAGTATACTCGGTTTGAGGAATGATTGATGTAAGCTGTGGAGGAATTTAGTTTATAAGCGTCAGAATTATGTTCTAAAGGGATCTATACTTGGATTCTTGATAAATGAGATATGGTTTAAGTTGATTTCAGCAATCAAAAGTGAATGAGTGGTCTAAAAAACAAGATTAAAGCAGCTACCTTAGTCAATATCCTTCAGAATCGAGCTAGAGAACAACCTAACTTCCCAATTTATAACTTTTTGGTGGATGGAGAGAAAGAATCAGTTAGCTTGACCTATAGCGAATTAGAGCGAAAAGCTAAGGCGATCGCAGCTTATCTTCAGTCTGTTGCTTCTCCCCAAGACCGAGTTCTTCTGCTGTTTCCCGCTGGACTAGACTACATTGTCGCCTTTTTTGGCTGTCTCTATGCTGGAGTTATTGCCATTCCTGCTTATCCTCCCAGACCAAATCGTTCTTTAAGCCGCATTCAAAACATTCTCCAGAATGCTCAAACAGATTTAGCTTTAACCAACAGCGAAACTTTTGCAGGTTTAGAAAGACAGCTGGAAAACACTCCTGAACTAAAAAAGCTACGCTGGATAACCGTCGACACCATTTATTCTTATCAGTCAAAAAACTGGCAAGAACCAGAATTATCAGAAGAAAGCATTGCTTTTTTGCAATACACTTCAGGCTCGACGGCAGAACCCAAAGGAGTAAAGATAGCTTATCAAAACCTGCTGCATAATCTCGAAGCGATTCATCGCTGTTTTGGACATTCGCCCCAAAGTAAGGGGGTAATTTGGTTGCCACCTTATCACGACATGGGACTGATTGGTGGGATTCTGCAACCTTTGTATGGCGGCTTTCCAGTCACCCTGATGTCACCTTTGATTTTCTTACAAAATCCTCTGCGCTGGCTGCGAGCCATTTCCCATAACCAGGCTACTACCAGCGGTGGACCCAACTTTGCTTACGATTTGTGCGTGCGGAAGTTTAAATCCGAACAGTTAACCGACTTAGACTTGAGCAGTTGGCAGGTGGCGTTTAATGGCGCAGAACCGATTAACCAGCAAACAATGGAGCAATTTACTAAAACCTTTGCTCCTTATGGCTTTGACCCTGCTGCTTTTTATCCTTGCTATGGCATGGCAGAAGCAACCTTGATTATTTCTGGAGGTTCGGAAACCAACTCCGTAGTTACCAAAACAGTAAAGGGCAAAGCACTAGAACAAAATAAAATTGTACCCAGCGATTCTGCTGATGACTATCCTCATACTTTGGTTAGCTGTGGCAAAAGCCTGGTGGATCAAAAAATTGCGATCGCTCATCCAGAAACTTTGGCGAGTTGTAAACCAGGAGAAGTGGGAGAAATTTGGGTGTCGGGGGCGAGTATTGCTAAGGGATACTGGCGACAACCTCAAGTTACTCAAGAAACCTTCAATGCCTATCTCACGGATACTAATGAAGGACCTTTTTTACGTACGGGAGATTTGGGCTTTATCGACCGAGGAGAACTATTTTTCACTGGTCGCCTCAAGGATATGATTGTGATCAAAGGGCGCAATCATTATCCGCAGGATATTGAGAAAACTGTAGAGCAAACAAATTCTTGGATTAGACCGAGTTGCGTTGCCAGCTTCTCAGTTGAAGTCCAAGGGGAAGAAAAGCTGATTGTTCTAGCAGAAGTAGAACGCCGTTACTGGAGTAGCAATCGTTCTAATAACAAATCTAACGGCAATTCAGATTCCAATATTATTAGCGTCAAAGACTTAATGCAGTCAATCAAACGCGACATCAGCAAAAATCACGATCTGCAAGTTTATACGACTTTATTATTAAAGCCTGGCAGCTTACCCAAAACCTCTAGCGGTAAGATTCAACGTCATGCCTGTCGCACTGATTTTCTGGCAAATAGTTTACAGGGATTACCAGCATAGGCAAAATAAGTTGCTGAAAAAAGCGATCGCCTTTTCCTCAGAGCGATCGCTCTATCCTAAAATTACAGCGATATCAGACAAAATCCGCTGCGGTAATTAAATCTTTTTCCACTCCTTTTAAAACAGCCAAAACTTCATCAGTATCGCCATCTTGGATGATGGTTGCCGAATATAAAGAGAGATCTACTATATTTAGCTGTCCAAAAGACATATTGTTAGGTATGTCAATCAAATCTACCTCGTCTTCAAAATCGAGAATTAAATCTTGTCCTGAGTTCGCCTGCAAGACAAAAATATCCTCACCCTCATTTCCGACAAGAGTGTCTAGTCCCGCACCGCCAATTAAGGTATCGTCATCCATTCCACCTCTGAGAAGATCGTCTTGAGCGTAACCTTTAAGGACATCATCGCCTTCCATCCCATCTAAGGTATCTTTGCCATATAAACCAACTAGGGTATCGTCACCCATTCCCCCGTTGAGTTTGTCGTATCCCAAACCACCGTTGATAAAATCGTTACCATTGCTTCCCAACAGCAAATCTTGACCGTGACTGCCAAGCAGAGTGTCATCATCTTCACCACCGTTGAGAGTATCGTGTCCCAAACTACCGATTAAAACATCATTCCCG
The DNA here is from genome assembly GCA_039181635.1 of Cyanobacteria bacterium P01_G01_bin.19. GTDB lineage: Bacteria > Cyanobacteriota > Cyanobacteriia > Cyanobacteriales > Xenococcaceae > Waterburya. The sequence goes on from JBCDCO010000067.1 coordinate 19,452, forward strand.
ACACTGCCAAACAAGAAGTCTCGACCATCCCCACCATTAATCGTATCGTTTCCTTTTAGACCGTTTATGGTATCGTCGCCATCTTTACCTTTGATGAAGTCATTATCTATCGAGCCTAAAACCTCATCATTGCCTGGAGTAGTGGGAATATCGGCAACTTGAACATTGACAATAGTAGTTTCATGTAGATCGACACTTGAGTAGAGAAAATCGTCTTCTGTGGGTATCTCGTCTGTGACTCTCACAAAAAGCTGATAATAGCCGTCTTTATAGTAGTAGATGCCACTAATTAAAGATATGTAACCCCCAGTGGCTAAGTAATGTCTGGGATTAGAGTTGTAATTGATATATTCGGCACTGTTATCTGTTAATTCGGTTGCGTTACCTTGAGCATCATAAAAAACCATGTTGCCAACGTCGTAATAGCTACCATCGGCATTGAAGTACCTATCAACTGCAGGATCGTAATGTCCGCCATTCCCATCGTAGTATTTGTAATTGCTTAAGTCGTAATAGCTTTCTCTTGTAACGTAGAAGCGATTGTATTCTGGATCGTAATAACGACTACCAATACGTCGATGCCAGTATTGGTAACTATCTGAGTCGCGAATATTTATTCCGTTTAAATAATCCTCTCTGGTTATATTCTGGTAATCAATAGTAAAACCCGATTCTGGTGCTGGTTCGGAAAGATTGATTTGTAAAGTATTGTCGTGCTGCGTAAAACTAACTACAGGCAAATCTCCTTGCTGAATAGTAATTGGCTTGGAAGTATGATAATTGAAATAAGAATATTGAGAATCTGGATTGGATTGAGTGTTATTACTTTCGTCTGACTCCTCAATTGCATTGTCAGGATCGACAATTGCACCGAGATAATATGTCTCTCGATCTTGCCAAAAAGTATCTTCAGAATTGGGCAGCGTGAGAGTAGCAGGATTTCTGGGGAAATCATACAGTGTTGAATAAAAGGATTCTCCATCAATACCATCGGCAAAAGTATAAGTACCAAGATAGCGATCGCTTGAATCGATAATAGGATCGGTAGAAATATATAGATCTACATCAAAAGCTTCCGATGGTTCGGTTCCGTCATTGAAAATAATTAGATCGCCATTGAAAGTATCGCCTTGATAAATAGGAAAATGTCCCGTTTCAATCCACTGTGCTTGATAGAATCTGGAGAAATCTGGATAAAGAGTACCGTATAAGTCTGGTAATGACATAGAGTTTATGCTCACATAAATAAAAGAATAAAAAAAAGTGCGATCGCTTTGTGACGTAAATCAATGACTTTTATTCCGTTATAAAGTAGCGAATGTAACCATGCCCTCCGTAAAAAGCGATCTAAGTTAGTTTTTCAAGTCAAAAGAAGCCTCAAATCGCCGTTCAAATTCAACTTTAAAATTTTGGATCTTGTCCGATAATTACCAAGTCTGCTTTATTACTACTACGGTTGACCTTACATAGACCATACCAACAATTACATGTAGCAATATAAGCTAACTCTATGGGATCTATTACTTATTACTTTGTCAATGTAGCGATACGCATCTATCTTATACAGAGCATAAGTTACATCGAATTAACCGTCCCAATTTATCGTAAAAAGATTTTTTTTACAAAGCTTAATATATTATACTTTTGTTAACAGTTAAAACTTATTATCAAATAACTTTACAATGGTAGCTTCATTTCCCTGGCTTACCGCGATTATCTTGTTTCCCTTGCTAGCGTCACTAGCAATTCCCATCATTCCTGATAAGGAAGGTAAGACCGTTCGTTGGTACGCTCTTATTGTTGGTATTACAGATTTTATATTAATGGGTTATGCATTCTGGAGTAATTATGA
>JBCDCO010000068.1:0-21062 GCA_039181635.1 Cyanobacteria bacterium P01_G01_bin.19
ACTTCTAAGCACGCAGAAAATGGATTCAATTGGCAGCACAATGACAGGAATTTCACCTGTAAGCTACATTAGTTATTCAGATTTCATGGTTCTGAACGGGTGGTTTTCAATTATTTGATTAGCACCCAACAAGTCGCACTATTACCTATTACCCATTACCTATTACCTAAATCAAGGATGATAGTTAACCATTGGTGGTGGGGCGGGGACTACAGTTTGCCATCCCGCGGAATCTTCTTTTTGTTCTCTACGGGCGTATTCGCTAGCTGCTTGATTAGGGGCAGGGGTGGGGGTTTGTTTGGCTGCTTCGTTTAGCCAGGTGTCGTATGCTTCTGGGGATTCGACAACGACATCAGCCTGCATGGCAGCAAAATACGTCCCGCTATATTGGGAATCCCGCAAACGATATTTACCTTCTTTAATAGGAGTAAATTCAAAGTCGATAGTTTTGGCAGGAATGATATCTTGCTTTACTCTAAATGCTGGAATATAAAAGCCGTGAATCACGTCTTGCGATCGCAACTCGAAATGCGCCCTCTGATTTACTGGTAGATGTAGTTCGGTGCTGGTAACGTTTTTTTCGGGATAGCGAAACACCCACGCCCACTGTTTGGAGTCTACTTCGATATTGGTCATGGGTTTTGCTGTCATGCCCGTATCTGCATAGGCGGGTTCTACAACTTGAGGTAAATGAGCGATTTCTGTAGGACCATGTAAGTCCATCTTGTCGTAAGTTTGATAGCTAGCAGTAGCCAAACCAATAACAATCAATAAAGGCGTAACAGTCCAGAGGATTTCTAAACGGACATTTCCTTCAACGGGAGGACCATCGCTAGTGTCGTATCTACCAGCGCGATAAAAGATAATGTTATAGCCAATTGCTAGGGTTACGCCCAAGAAAATAAACGTACCGATCGCCGTTAAGATACTAAACAGATCGTCGTATAAAATCGCCTCGGCTGAAGCTTGGGGAGGAAACCAAGAATAGGATGCGCGACCCATCCAAATACTAGCTATGGTTAAGAATATGGCGATCGCGCCCAGGGTAATAGCTCGTTTCATGTCTGCAAATTGCCTCATTTGAGTAATACATTGGGGTCTTGTCCCATACGGAGTAAATTGCCAGCGGTATTGTGAACCCCAAACTCCGCAGCCAGCTGTGCGCCTAAAGTACCATGAACGTACATTACAAAGAAGATTATCAAACCCACTAATAAATAACGCCATTGCACCTGTCGGCTAGTATCGTTGCGCCAGACATAGCGCTGGAAACCACGCCAGATAGTCATTCCGACAATCGCAGCTAACAATAAAACACCGCCTACGCCATGCCATAGCATCGTTTCCATTGCCCCCAAACCCCAGGCACTTTTAATGTCTGGAGTCGCACCGACAAGCATAATTTCGTAAAAGCCAAAAGCTACGGTAAAGAAAGTAACGATCGCCGCAGCCAACATGTTGTACCAACCCACATCAAAGAAATTAGATCGAGTGGCAGGAATAGCTAAATATTTGAAGACTACCTTGTCAAAAGGAAACAACACCCCCACAATATCAAAGGCAATACCAATAATAAATAAGCCTAAAGTGAGATGGACTAAATTAGGGTGCATCGGAATCTTATAAGGCAGCCCATTAGCACCTAGTTGTAACTGATTGATTAATTCTGGATTCATTTACCAATTATTAATTATTAATTACTCATTAAAGAATTCCTTCTTTAGCAGCTTCCACTACCTGAACCGTATGTAAACCATAGACCCAGACCAATTCGTCGCCAAGATATACTTGATAAAAAACTAAGCCTGTTAGCAAAAATCCGATTCCTAAATAAGCGATAGGCATTTTTTTCGGATCTTGAGAGCGAATTACATAACGCCAAGCGGTGATAGCTGCAATGATTCCTGAAAGCGACCAGCCGATGATGCTGTGTAAATTTAAAATAGGTTCGACTGCATCATAAGCCATTGCCAAACCTGCTTCTATCTGCCCGAAGACAATGGCAATAAAAATAGAAATAGTGGCAAAAAACATATTCCACCAGCTAACTTCGTATAGTTTGTAATTTTTACTAAAATAGCCGACAACGTCACAAAGAAAGGCAAACAAGACCATGGCAATCACAAAATGCACCACAATCGGATGAATTGTATCTGGATAGGGTAAATTATGGTCGTTAAGAGGTGGTAAGAGATTTTCAAACATTATTAATGCTCGTGGTAATTACTGAGTTAAATTTCTAGTTTATTTTTTGATTTGTAGCTGTATTTCTAAATACTAGGAGTTGCCTAGTACATAATATTAACTGACAATAAAAAAATATTTCTAGCAGACCAATCGATAGGCTTTGAATATCATTTATTATTTTTCTTGATGGTGTTCCAAATCTTTAACTCATCTCTGTTTGACTACTGGATATAATCCTTATGCTATCTAATAGCTTTTAGCTTGCTTTGCATTTTTTATTTTCATTTAATAGTCAAATATATGTATCCAGATAGCAAATTTCGACCTTTTTTGCTACGAAAATAGAAAATAAAATGTTTTTTAAAGATCGCTCCTGAGTAAAAGCCAAAACCTGCGGTGATATGTTAATAAAATATTAAGGTAATAGTTAGTTTTAATTATCCCGATACACTCTACCGTCGGGCATAATGGCATTGTCCAAAACTGCGTTGGTTAAATTTGTTCCCATTAAATCTGCTCCCGTTAGATCTGCGCCTCGCATTATGGCACCAGCCAGGTTAGCATAGCTGAGGCCTGCATTTCTCAAGCTTGCTTCGGTTAAATCGGCAACTAACATATCTCCCATACCACTCGTACAGAAGTTGACGCGACACAATTTAGCTTTGTCTAACTTTGCTCTATATAAGAGAGACATACTCAGATTGCTATAGCTAAGATCGGCTTGAGATAAATCTGCTTGGCTGAGATTGGTGCGGCTTTCTGAGGTGGGATAAAAATCTACTTTAATCATCAGAGCTTGACGATAGAGTGTTCTTGTCGAACATCATCACAATTTCCTCAAATTTCCTGCCTATGCTAAAACCACAGCTAAATAAACAGCTTGCAGAATTAATTACCTTGAGGAGACGAGAAAATATGCAAGTTCCCCTACAAATCACTTTCCACAATCTTCCCTATTCTCAAGCGATCGCTTCTAGAATCGAACAGCAGTTTGAAAAACTATGTCATCTTTGCGATCGCATTATTAATTGTCAGGTAGTAGTAGAAATTCCTCATCAGCATCATCATAAAAAAAACTCCTATCACATTAGAATCAATCTGACTTTGCCTGGAGAAAAATTGGTGGTTAACCAAGATAATCTCAACAAATTCAATAACAACGCATATATCGTTATTCGTGATGCTTTTAGTGCAGCACAGCGGAAACTAAAACAGTATAGCGAGCTGCAGAAAATCTAATTTTCCCTATATGGAAGAATTAATTTCTGCTGAAGCGCTTTGTTGATAATATCTTCAGCAGAAATACGCTTTTTGTCTTGTACTTAGAAAAATAACTTATAAATAGCTTCACTCAATTAAACATAAAATCAACCAACATACTATTGCATTCGACAATACTATAAAGTCAATAATTATTTTGTAGATTAATAATTTGAGGAACTTGTGAAGATTTAGTTTTGATGACTTAGCAAATCATCAAGCGATCTCGATCGTCGTTTCTTTAATAAAAAGATAAATAAATGACATATTTTATCTACTAGGCATATAAAAACCTAACTGATGATATGAATCGGTGGTAATTCTTAAGAAAAAGAAACAATACTCTGGAATATTAAAGATGGTTTTTACAATCTTAAAGCTGATTTTCATACATCATCAAACGCTAACATAGCGTTTGATGTATTTGACCATAAATTAAAAGTGTAATGGGGTACACTTTCTTCAAAAGACTCCGTTCGTCTCGAAAACAAGACATGAACAGTACAGATTGAGGCAGAAAATACATAACCAGAACATCCATCAAGCTTAAATGGCACAGAACTGTTTCTTTCTTTTTAAACTTAATAAACTGTCTTGAAAATAGACGTTGTAACAACGTAAATTCGTTAAATTCTCTATTTTCATTCCTGGGTTGTGAACGATAGTTCATGGCATCTCTTGCTAAAACCGTTTAATTTAAGAGATTATTTCGCAATTGGAGATTGAATTATTTAAATTAACTTAAATTTTTTTTAAGGTATCATACCCCAGCAATAGTTTAATATCTATTAATAAAGTCTTGCGCATTTCATGCTAATATCTCTCACAAACATAAGAATTGCTATAGCTTGCCCGTTTAGGATAATATATCCGTGAAGTTTCAGAATGTTAACCGTTCAAAGATTTTTGTATTCAACACATCTTCTTAAACTTCAAACTTGGCTGCATAATAAGTTGAAGAGTGACAATATTTTAAATTAAAGAATAATTGTTGTTTTATCATTTGAGAGGTATCTATCTTGAATCTACAAAAATTGGCAAATAAATCCAGCTTTGAGTCGTCTCATAAGCCAACATTCGATGCTAGCGAGCAATATAGCTTTAACTACGACGTTCTCGATCCGAAAACTCAGATCAGCATCAAGCAAACTACGTTCGAGATCAAAATTCTAATTCGTCAAGCTGCTAGAGATATAGTGGAGGTTGGACAAAAGCTAGTTGCCGTAAAAAAACAGCTAAAGCATGGAGAATTTAGAAACTGGCTCAAGGCAGAATTTGATTGGAGTGTTTCCTCCGCCACAAAATTTATGCAAGTATACGATAAATTTAAAAACATAAATTTTACGCATTTTGATTTTTCCGCTTCTGCACTATATGCTTTGGCAGCTCCATCAACTCCTGAAAGCGCCAGAAAACATGCTTTGGAACTTGCTGACAGGGGAGAAAGTATTACCTACTCTTTGGCGAAGCAAATTGTCAAGCACCACAAAGAATTAGAGAAAATAGATTTTGATTCTTCAAATCGGCATTCTTTTGAGCAAAAAACGCTGCCAGATACTGCGGATACATCTGTTGCAAGTAAGCCATCAACAATCGATCCTGTTCGGGAGAGAGTTCATCACAAACCTGATAAAAGCGTTCGGATAGTAGAAATCAAGCAAGAGATTTCAAAGTATATCGAAGACAAAGTTCAGGACTTCCATATTGTCTACGCTGGTACTTGTATTGCAGTGGAAGGTAGTCCCAAGGATTTAACCATCTTGTTCAAGAAAATGCAAAACAATCCTGAGTTTGCTGAAGACATTTTTAGACAAGCCCAGTTAATATCTGAATAGCTTTCAGTAGCTAAAAATTATTCGACAACAAGCTCTGGAAAATGTAAGGGATGGACTAAGACAGGAACTCGACCGTAGAGCAATAGTATTATCAACTGCGAGCTGTAATTTCTCATTTACTTGGCTCGATAAGTGACCTAAATTTTATCTTTCTATTTGTTCGAGATCCAACCATCAGTAGATAATTCCTCTTGAATCGTGAGTCTAGATTGATGTCTGAATTCATTTATATAGATCTTTTGATCGCACTAAAATAAACAGTAATAAAAGATTCGATCCCTGACAGCTCGAATCATACTGTAAAAAGCTAATAAGACTACCTACAATTTTTGCGATCAAACTATTAATCCCTTAGTTTTATTGATGATATTCTCTACAAAACTCATCTTTTAAAGCTATTTCTTCTGATCGAGCTAGAACCCATAGTCAAAATCATTTCTATTAATTTTCGCAGATTTATCTGTATAGAAAGTGATGATTAGTACTAAATATTATTTCCTCAAAATGCTATTTTAGTTTTTGCCTAAATTTATTGCAATTAAATTAAATGTTACAAATAGCGTAAACCTTGGTATAAAAAGATCGCTGCCTTCGAAGGCTACTACCCGAGCGGTAAATATTTTTGCAAAATCTGTGAATAGCTGCATATTATACTGATTGTCTTCATAGCTATTTATAGAACCAGAAAGCAGGATGTTTAATACAAAAATCTAGAAAATACTCAATACTTGATCGACTCGAGCAATAACAATGTCTATATTCGAACTTTGCAGTTTTAAAAAGAATCAGCCAGCAATAAAATAAAATATAACATTAAGTAATTTTAATGTTGTGTTGCCCACCACCCAAATAGGATAATATGAAAACTAGTTACACATGTATTTCCGAAATGTAAAAGTATTAATCAACAGAAAAAATATTTTTGTTTATACTCAACTATTATCGCTTTAGTAGCAAAAATATTTATATTTACTTAAATAGGCTTAAAGTATGGCACTTGGCAATTAAAAATCATCTTAGTTGTTTCCTAAAGCAAGCAACTAAAATATATCTTGAGGAGTACTGGAAATATGCCAGGTAAACGTAGTAGAAAACGCACAAAACAAAAATTTAGTTGCCCCTATTGTCAGTCACAATTGTGGCGTATGGGAAGTCCAAAACATTATCTTTATTATCAAGAAATATCAGAAGTTCAAAAGCAATTCAATATTTCTCGAAAAAAAGCTAGCCTATTATTGTCTCAAAATAATACACACTTAGATCGCAATTCTTGGATTGAAGATTTTTGCTGCGAACAGCATGGAAAAATGTGGTTAAAGATTTCTAATCAAGCCGATAATTCGATAAAGGTTTCTCTGGCTAGCGATGAGGATTGGAAGAGATCGACAGGCACAATTAATCCTAACTTTCCCAATCCTTCTGTCAGTGAATTTAGCTATTCCATGAGTCGTAAACCTCTTATAAAATCTAATAATTATTAGATTTTATAGCTTGAAGTATTGTTCGCAAATTATATTTTATTGAACAACATGTATGTCTATAAAATCTACAGCGATCAATGATAATTATAAAGTTATTATTATTATGACTTTTGGTTAAAAGTATCGAGGTTTACAGATATACTTTGTGAAATATTTTAAGCTTTTATGCACAGTCGGATGGCTATTTAGCTACCAACATTATCATTAAAGTAATCAATCAATTAGCAATATATATTTGGGTTTTTTGGAAGGTTGTGAGAATGCCACTATCGCCCAAACATCGGGCTTAATACTAATAAGCCTGCGAACAGATTTTCTGTTAAAGATTATTCGAGAAGACACCAATGAGTGAACTTTAATAATCTTAGGAGACAGGATTATAATGTCTAATTTTAGATAATCATCAATCCATATTATTTATTCAATACTGATTAGTATTTGAGCGTTTAGCGATGATCGAGTCACCTCAAGAAGCCAGCCATAGTTCCTGCTGGCAAAACCCATTAGTCAGCGTGATTATTGGCAATTATAACTATGGTTGTTTCCTCGCTGAAGCAATAGATAGCGTTTTAAACCAAACCTATCATCATTTGGAATTAATTGTTATCGACGACGGTTCGACCGATAATTCACGAGACGTTATCGAATCCTATGGAGATCGAATAACTGCTATCTTTCAATCCAATCAGGGTCAGGGAGAGGCTTTTAATCGAGGAATTAGGGAAGCTAAAGGAGAAATTGTCTGCTTTCTTGATGCTGACGATTATTATCATCCTAACAAGCTAAATAAAGTTGTTGATGGTTTTCGCAACCATCCTCAATGGGTGCAAATATCTCATGGCAGATTAGCAGTAGATCGTAGCGGTACAACTATTGGTTCTGGATCTAAAACCCACAATCAAGGAGATGTCAGCCAGTTATTGTTGAGGTGGGGTAGATATGCCATGGGTATCACTTCGGCACTGGCTTATCGTCGTCAGGTTTTAACAGAAGTAATGCCAATTCCCACCACTACCAATGAGGCAGCAGATACATATCTGACTGCCGTCGTGCCCTTTTATGGGGAGGTTGGCTGTATAGATGAGCCGCTAATGTACTATCGCATACATGGAAAAAATTTACAGGCGCGGACTGCAAACATCGAATACTTATTAAAACAGCGAGAATTAAACGCCGAGTATATTAATGCTGCAGCAGCCAAAATAGGATCGAGCGATCGCTTTGATTTAAAAAGAGACGCGGACTATCGTAGTTTCCAAGCCGTTCAACAGGACACATCTTCTCTAGCAGAAGCCATACAGGTAATCTGGCTTTCATGGCGAGAAAGCCGAGCAATCAAACGCAGCTCCAAAGATATTCTGGAAAGGCTATTGAGAAGAGGTATGTGCGTTCTGGCACCTCAAGAAGGCAGAGCGGTTTTGCGTCTGGGGTTGAGGGGGTATATCCGCTCCAAATTAACCAGTGTAAAGCAGAAATTCAAGCCCATCGTAACTAAGTAATCTATTTAACACCATAACTATCTAAGCAACGATGAATCATAATTTTAATGTTATTCGCAGACATCGTAACCCTTTGATCGCGCTAAATTCTTTGATAATACTGATGACAGTAGTATCAGCAACAGTATTAGCTAATATTTGGTCTCCACCTACTTGGAAAGCAAAGGCAAAGTTTAACGTGCCCAATTCTGGAGGTAATTTGAGTGCCGATTTGGGTACTTTGGGGAGTATTAAAGACAGCGCTACTGGTTTTTCCAAAGAAGTAAATCCTTTGGAAATTCAATCTACGATTATTACTAGTGATGCTGTAATGAATCAACTTTGGCATGAAGATCCAGAAAAAGCTGATTTTCCTGCCCTCAAAGTGTTTAAGAATCTATTTACTGTCGAGATATTGCCTCAATCGACAGTTATTTCTTTAGAAGCTCGAGGTTCTACCTCCGAATTAGCTTTGGCAAGAGCCGATAAGCTGACAGAAGTTTTTCAGCAGCGTCTTAACGAGCTAAGATATTCCGATGCAGACTCCAGACAAAACTTTTCTCAAGGAGAACTGCAAAAAGCCAAAGACGATCTGCTCAAAGCCGAGCAAGAACTGGATGAATTTCGCAACAGTACGGGGATCGTTGATAGTAACCTTGAAGCTCAACAGTTAATTGGTTCCATTAACGAACTTAAAACCCGCTTGACAGTATTAAATTCGGAAGCCGAAGCTGGTCGAACCAAAGCAGAAATTGCTGCCAGTCATTTTAATACTACTCCTGAAAAAGCAGTTCAATCGCTAAAGCTAGCAGAAAATCAGGAATATCAAGAGATCAGACAAAAATTAGCCCAAACAGAGATTGAGCTGACCGATGCTAGAAGCAGACATCATGATTCTAGCCCTAAGGTGCAGGATCTACTCTTTCGGCGCGAACAGCTATCCCAAGAGCTTAAGCAAAGAATTAACTACATCTTGCCCAACGCCAACAGCGAAGATCTCGACCTGACTTTGGGTGGTAATATCTCCACCAAAAGGTTAGATATGATTGCAGAGTCGATTGCCTCCCAGACTACCAGTCAGGGTCTTCAGCAACAAACAGTTCAAATTCAAAGCCAAATTGATCGCCTGAGGCAAGAACTAAACAATATCTCAACTAATAAAGCCAAACTGACCGAATTAGAGAGAAAACACAACATCGCGGAAGGGGTTTATAAGGGGATTGTCGCCCAAAACAGCCGAGCTAAAATTGATAATTTCAACAGCTATCCCAACGTACAGTTAATTGATGGACCAGTTCTCGATCCGATACCAGAAAAAGCCAGCAAAAAGCTGATTTTACTGGGCGGACTTATGGCTTCTGCTTTTGGCAGCGTCAGTTTGGCTTTATTTTTAGAATCTTCTTCACCACTGCTCAGTCCCAGAGATTTAGCACTATTAGAATTTCCCATTCTCTATAGTCTGAGCTTTTTAAAACAGCCCTATCTTGAGGTGAATCGTACCCCTCAATTAGAGCAAGCAAAAGATAGCAATAATGGATTGCACTCTCAGCATATTTCTGATACATCTTTATTTTTGCTACCGTCGGATCTAAAATCGGCAGAAAAACTCAAATCAAACAGAAGTAGAGATCGCTATCTTGCTTCTGGAGATCTTGCCCACCGAGAGTTTGAGCGTCTGGCAACTGTTGCTCGCTCTTTGACCCTAGAAAATCGGCGTTTAATGATTACCAGCGCCATGGCTGGGGAAGGCAAAACTACGGTTACTTTAGGACTGGCGATCGCTTTAGAAGAACTGGGATTTCGAGTCTTATTGGTAGATGGAGACGTACACAAAGGCGCTCTGACAAATCATTTGGGAGTTAGCTCGACAAATAGCTCAGATAGGAGGATTGCTAAATCGATCGTCAATCTTAATTTTGGATTAGATCTCATTCCCGCTCCAGAACTAACCAAAGAAGGGGGAGGGCAGTTTTTTGCAGGAGGAAATTTTGAGCAATATCTCAATCGATTGCAGATTGAGGGTAATTATGACTACGTTTTGGTAGATAGTCCTCCAGTTAGTTTGACCAGCGAATCCATATTGATGGTGCCAGCGATAGAAAACGTATTGTTTGTGACCAAACCAGGACAAAGCGATCGCTATTCAGTGTTAGATAGCTTGGAGCAGCTCAAATTACATAGGGCAAAAATTCAGGGATTGATCTTAAATGGAGTCGATTCTGCCAGCAAGAGCTATCGCTATGGATACGGATACGGATATGCCTCCCAGACACCAAAAACTATTGCCGCCTCACAAACAGTCCCAGCTTATGAATCCATCAACTAGCTATCATTATCACGACCCTCATTCACCTCCTCAAAAACTATTTTCGGGGGTGTTTTTGCGTTGGCAGGCTTTGACCGACGTAGAAAAAATAGTGTGCGCCAACATCGTGCTATTGCCAGTTTGGTGGTTGATCGGTCTGACCAACTACATACTACTGTCCTTTGCCTTGGGGATTCTAGCATATGAGTGGTTTTGTCATGGCAGACTGAGCTTAAAACGTCCTAGCTGGGCGGTAATAGCGTTGTTTGCTTTTTATGCCTACGACACCCTAGACACGCTGATGGTTTTTTTGGATGCGTATCCAACCATAGATATCCCCTCGGGTTCAGTGGTCACTGCTAACCATGTAATCAAATCTTTTTTCCCCTTTTCCATTCCTTTTTTGGTGTGGTACATTCAAAGCAAAAATATTCAGGTTCGTTTGGAGGTTATTGCTTGGGCTTGCTCGGTTAGCATCATACAGATGTTTTTGGGCTGGCTGATTTTTCAATTTGCCTTTCCGAGCTGGATTGACAATCCACCACGCAATCTTTACGCCATCTTGACGGGGAAAAAGAGCTTTACTCCAGGGGATGTGGGAGGCTGGACTAATTACCTAGCCTTTTATGATGAAGACCGCGTCAGATTCTTCTTTGGTCACTATCAAGCCGCCGCCGCCTTTCTCGGCTTTGTCGGTTTGATGGCGGTAGAACTAAAAAATCGTATTTGGTCGTGTCTGCTCCTAGCAGGCTGCATCTTTCTGCTGGTTTTAATTGGTTCTCGCTCGGTATGGCTGGCTTTACCTGCGGCTTTGCTGTTGCGGTTTGCCATTACTTTGGTGAGATTGCGGTTGACGGCGATCTCTTTGGCTTGCTTGGCTATTTTTAGCTTTGCCACTTTAGCTGTGACGCCAGTTACGGACATCATTTTTGCTACCTATAGCGATACCGCATCAGCGGTAGCCAATGCCCGTGCTGGTTCGACGGAAGGTCGCTCCAAAGTCTATCAAGCTACCCTGAAAAAAATTCCCGAAAAGCCGCTTTTTGGTTACAAGGTTCTGGGAGAGCCTGCCTTGGGAGGTCCCGTGGTATTTGTTGCCGAGCCGCCTCGCATTGGTTCCCACAGTTTTATCCTAGGAGACCTGATGTATAAAAAAGGTTTACTGGGTTTGGGCCTGTTTACAACTTTTTGGCTATCTTTGCTGAGTTGGTTTTATCAAACTGGCAGAAATAGACCGATGTGCTGGATGCCGATTCTGGCTCTTTTTACTCTGCAATCAGCAGTAACCATCATTCAATTTTCCATGATTATGGGGACACTATTGTGTATGCTAATTCGATCCTCCAGCCAAAGTAAGGCTGCATCTTTAACTAGGAGACATTATGGATAAATTAATCATCTTGCCTTCCTGGTGTGACAGCTTAGGGGGGATGACAGTTTCTCTGTCAGTAACCATTGCTGGCTTTGCTCGATTGCAAAGTTTGGATCGTATTTGTGTCCTGGTCAGAAAAGATTCTCTGTTAGAGAACTATCTTCAACACTTAGGTCAGGGAGATTGTTTGCAGTCGATAGCTGCAGCGGATGGAAATCAGTTTTATCAACAAGCATTGAGCTGGATTGATCGCCAGCCAAGCAATTATCCCTTGCTGCTGGAAAATTGTACCAATCGCTATCTCTTGCCAATTCTCGGTCGCAATATACTCAAATTGAGATTGAGCGGTCGACGGGTCTATCATGTCTTTCGCGATCTGGCTTATTCTCATAATTTTTTGGGTCGATGTTTGCGCCAAGCAGTTTTTACTGGTTTGGCTCCCGTGGCGATTTGTAATTCGCAATTTACCGCCCAGTCGGTAGCCAAACGCATACCGTTAAAGATGGGGGGCATTCTTTATCCTCCAGTAGATTCAACCCGATTTTGCCATGCGCCAAAAACTACGCCGCCGCCAGAACTGCTGCCGATTATTGCCTCTGGAGCCAAAATTGTCCTGACCCCATCTCGCATTAGCGAACCAGAACATATCAACGATAAAAATCTGCGGGGTCTGGTGACAACCTTAGCCAAGCTCAAACAACTAGGGCATAACTACCACGGGGTGATTATCGGGCAAGACTATTCCCCCAAGCGGCAGCATACCAAAGCTTTGTTGGAGCTGGCTAAATACTTATCGGTAGAGGAACGGTTGACGATTTTACCGCCTACTTTTGCGATCGAAGACTACTATCAACATGCAGATGTCGTAGTCACTCTTGCCCCTCGCGAACCGTTTGGGCGGACGGTAGTAGAAGCGATCGCCTGCGGTGTTCCCGTAGTTGGTAGCAATACTGGGGGGATTGGAGAAATCCTGAATAATTTTGCTCCCCAGTGGACGGTCGATCCAGAAGAACCTCTGGCGGCGGCTAAAACGATCGTTAGCCTAGCTGAAGATCCTTCCACTCCTTCTGTTCTGGCTCGGGGTCAACAATGGGTCGAGTCAAATTGCAGTCCCATACAGTACGTCCAAAAGACAATCGAGATTGTCAATCTTAATACCCCTGCCGCTGCTCGAGAGCAAACTATCAATACTTTAGCCACGGAAAGATAAATGAAATCTATCGGCATTTATTTGAGAACTTTTCCGCGTATTTCTGAAGCTTTTGTAATCGAGCAAACTCATTATCTACAACAATATCGACCAACCTTTATCACCAACACTTTATTACAGCCAACATCCTTATCACATATCGCTTTAAGCCATGGCGACAGGTTTGGGCTTAAGCAGACCAATTACATGCTGACTCGAAATCCCAACTTATTTGGCGATGACTGCCTGGCTTTAGGTAATTTGAGCTTATTACACGCCCATTTTGGACCCAATGGAGTTTACGCCATGAATCTGGCTGAAAAGCTAAAAATTCCTTTAGTCGTGACGTTCCATGGCTACGATATTACTCTCAATCGTAAGGATATTTGGCGTACGGGAAAACTACTGTACTATCAGTTTTTATGGCATGAACGAGAGCTAAAGAAAAAGGCAGCCTGTTTTATTGCTGTTTCTCAGTTTATTCAGCGCAAATTAATTCAGCAGGGCTATCCCCCAGAAAAAATTATCCAGCACTATATTGGCGTGGATACCGAGAAGTTCTTTCCTGCCGTGGGACAAGAAGGCGATCGCTATATTCTTTGTGTGGGCAGACATACGGAAAAAAAAGGGATTGCCACTCTATTGACTGCATTTGCTCGTATTGCCGCCAAACACCCTGATGTTACTCTAGTTCAGGTTGGTCAGGGAGCATTAACTACTCAACTAAAAACCTTAACCAAGCAACTCGGTATTGATCGCCAGGTTCGGTTTTTGGGCGCGCAACCCCACGAAAAGGTACAGCAGCTAATGCAGCAGGCAGAAATTTTTGCTCTCCCGAGCCAGACAGCTAAAAGTGGCGAATGTGAAGGATTGCCCATCGTCATTCTCGAAGCCTCAGCTTGTGGCGTCCCCGTAGTTTCTACCTATCACAGTGGCATTCCCGAAGCCGTGATTGATGGAGAAACGGGTTTTCTGGTATCAGAAAAAGACGACTGTTCTTTGGCAGCAAAGCTAGATATTTTATTGAGCGATCGCGCCATGAGCCGAGAAATGGGACAACGAGGCAGAGAGTTAATTACAGCACAGTTTGACCTCAGCAAGCAAACCGCCAAATTAGAAGCTATTTATCACTCACTTATTTAATCATCCAGACATGGATAATCTCACTCAGAATCAGCAAGAAGATTCTCTGGTTATTTTTACTCACATTCCCAAGACTGCGGGCACTAGTTTGAGACATATCGTGCAATCTCAATTTCAGCCCAGCAATGTCTTTGAGTTCTATAACCTAAAAGTCTTACCGCCCAAAGTCCGCAAAGGCATAGAAAAATATAATAATCTGTCCGAAGCCAAAAAAAAATCGATTAAATTTATCAGCGGACACGTAGGTTTTGGCTTGCACGAGTTTTTATCCAGACCATGTACCTACATAACGGTTTTGCGAGATCCAGTTAAAAGAGTTATTTCGTACTACTATTTTTTACTCCGCAATCAACATCCAATTGTCGAAGATAAGACCCTATCAGAGTTTGTCGAAACTTTTGGTGGAGTTCAAAATAGCATGACCTGTTATCTATCTGGACTGACTTTACAGGCTCAACTGCAAGATCCCAGCATTGACTTAAAATCTCAGCAATTTGCCCCAGAAACTCTAGCCAAGGCAAAAGTTCACCTCAAAGATCGCTTTGAGATAGTGGGCTTTGTCGATCGCTTTGACGAAACCTGTATTTTGCTTGAGAGAACCTTAGGCTGGAATATTCCTTCTTACTATGTCAAAAAAAATGTTGCCAAACAGCCCAATCCAATTCAAGACATATCCCCAGAAACAATTAGCCTGATTCAAAAATTTAACGAGCTAGATATAGAACTCTATAGCTATGCGAGGGAAGTATTTGAGTCAAAAATTCGGCAGCAAGACGATACATTCCAAGAGGATTTACACAGGTTCAAGCTTGCCCAGCAGTCGAGCAGCAACCAGCTCTACTTCAAACTGCATGCTTCTTATAAACGAATGGCATACAAGGTTTATGAAAAGCTTTCTTAATTAGTAGTTAGTGGTTAGTAGTTAGTGGTTAGTCGTTAGCTGATTGTCAATTAGTAAAAAGTAATTAAATAAAATGTCATTTCCACCAGAAGTTTATCTGATTGGCGCGCAAAAAGCTGGAACTACTACTCTAGCTTGTTTGTTAGCTCAACATCCCGATATTTGTGTCGCTAAGAATAAAGAGCCGCATTACTTTACTGCTAACTCGGGTAAAAGCTTGGCTTGGTACGAACAGCAGTTTCCAGAACGAGAAAATACTCTTTGTATTGATGCTTCGACCAGCTATTCTTTTGCGCCGCTGAGTTCGGATAATTCCTACACGACCATAAAGTGTTTTCATAATATTCCCCAGCGAATCTTTTCACTCAATCCTCAGGCAAAATTTATTTATCTTTTACGAGATCCCATCGCCAGGACTTATTCGGGATATTGGCACAGTTTTAATACAGGCAGAGAACACCGTAGCTTTTTTGAAGCAATTAAACATGATCATTTCTACCTCGACGTCAGCGACTATTACGGTCAGCTATCTTTATGGCTGGAGTACTTTCCCCTCGAATCATTCCACTTTCTTTTATTTGAGGATATGAAACAGAATCCCGAACGGGCAGTCAAATCCTGTTTTGAGTTTTTAGAACTCGACTTGGAGAAGATCGAGATAAATGTAGCAGAACATAGAAACAAAACTCAAAATGTCAATTTTATCGGTCGTAAATTCAACCGAGTTTTTAAACAATTAGACTATTCTGGGCTAGGATTTTTGGCTCCATCATTAATCAGAAACTCGATTAAAAAATACACCACAACTTGCAATCCCAAACCCGCTAGTTCGGAACCAGAACGAGACTTTTTGCGGGACTATTTTAGCGACAAAAATCAAAACTTAGCCAACTTAACTGGTATTTCTCTCAGCCAGTGGACTTCTTAAGCTTTTACATTTCTTCTGCTTATGTCAATCAAGATTAAACCAATTAAGGTTTTGCTATATGGCAATGTCTTTCGAGATTATCGTTCCCAAGCTTTAGTTAAGATTTTGCTCGATTCTGGACATCATATTTCTTTGGTTTGTCCTGATTTCTACTCGACAAAGATCAAGCTATTTTCTGGATTGAGGTTGCTCTATCTAGTCGAACTGTTAATCAAAGCTCCTTTTGCCGATGCCATTTATCTACCGCCGATGAACAGTAGGTTTATTAGGAGTGCTTGCTGGGCTGCTAGGGTTTTTAATAAGCAACTAATTGTGGAGATGTATATTTCGATCTACGATACTTTCGTCAAAGATCGCAAGCTCTTAAAAGGCAAGCAAATAAATCCTGAAAGTAGACAGGCTCAAGAGATGTTTGCCAGGGATATATTGTCCTTAAAGGAGTCAGATTACTTAATTCACACCGCCGCACACGAACTTGATTATTGGGAAAAGATCTTTAAAACCAAAGTTGCCAAAGAGAAAGTTTTTATAGCTCCAAATTTTAATACTTATTCTTTAGATTACAAGAAATCCGAACACCAAAATGGCACTCTAAATATTTGCTGGTGGGGAACCTTTATTCCCCTCCATGGATTGGAAAATATCCTTGAGGCAATGAAAATTTTAAAAGCCAATAAAATTGACTTTCGCTGTAATTTATTTGGTACGGATAATGATTTGTTTTATGTGTACGAAAAAAAAATCAAGTTAGAACGGCTTGATGACTGTATCTCCCTAAGAAAAGATTTACGCTTTGCCGATAATTCTCTCCCCCAATATTTAATCGATAATTGCGATTTAGCTTTGGGGATTTTTGGTAATACCGATAAAGCTTATAATACCGTTCCCAATAAATTAATTGAAGCTCTCTCAATGAAAATACCAACTTTAACCATGGAATCAATCGCTTTAAAAGAATTTTTTGAACCCGACGATCTCTGGACTTGCCAACCAAAGCCCGATGCGATCGCCCAGTCAATTCAGTCAATAGCCAAAGGTTCGGCTGCTTCAGTCGATTGGGAAAAAACTCGCCTTAAAGTTCTCGATACATTTAGTATAAATCGCTATCAAGAGGTTGTTGCCAAGGTTTTGACCAGCGCATCAAACGATTTCTAATTAAAACTAAAGACTAAAAACCAATAACTAAAGACTACGAATAAATAGCCTTACAATAGCAAAGCTTTGAACCCACAGCGATAGTAAAAGATAACGGTTTTAATGAATATTGAATTAGTCGAAAGAGTATTTGTCAAGTCAGGCAGAATTGCTACTAGTCCGATTAGGATTATGCCCAGCTTTCTGATTATCGGCGCCAAAAAGTGCGGCACGACTTCCTTATTTAACTATTTGTGTCAGCATCCTAATATTGGCGAACCAACTTGGAAAGAAGTTTCATATTTTAATATTTACTATGGTAGGGGCAACGCCTGGTACAAAAGCTTTTTTCCCATATCGCTACCAAAATTAGATTCACAAGATTTAATTACAGGAGAAGCAACTGCCAGCTATATTTGCCACCCTCAAGCTCCTGCAAGAATAGTGGCAACAATACCTCAAGTCAAGCTAATTGCCTTACTCAGAAATCCAATTGATCGCGCTTATTCCCACTATCACCACACCAAAAGAATTGGTAAAGAAACTCTTTCTTTTGAGGATGCGATCGCTCAAGAAGAATTAAGAGTCAAGCAGCTAGAAAACGAGAGTAAAGAACTAGGTCTTAAAAGTAGCCCTGCCTACAACTATACCTATTTAGCTTCGGGAATGTATGCCAAACAACTTAAGAATTGGCTGAAATATTTCGACCGAGAACAACTGCTCATATTAAAAAGCGAGGATTTTTTCGACTATCCCGCAGCTAAATTTAAGCAGGTACTTAACTATTTAAAACTCCCTAATTGGTCGCCCAAAAAATATCAAAAATACAACCACAATTCCTATTCCCAAGAAATTAAGCCTAGTACTAGGCAATTTTTAGCCGAATATTTCCAGTCACACAATCAAAAACTATACGAACTATTGGGAGTAGATTTTGGTTGGAAGTAGCATTCCATTGCTTGAGTAATGAGTAATAAGTAATAAGTCAATGAATTTAACCAAACTATCTCAATCTAATATCTGGATTCGCTTTTGGCAGCTTTGGCAGTCAAAGGGAATTAAAACGGTAATCGCCACCACCTGGTCGTATTTTTGGCTGCGCTTCTCGGGATTGGGCTATTGGGGGAGGATTGCAACCTGGCTGGCAACTTGGTTGGCTCCACCCTATAAAATGCGTCGTTCCTTTGCTCGCTACTACCCATCTGGCTACATTGCTCCTGGTGCTACTATCGACCATAACCATCTAGAGATCGGAGCAAATGTTTTTGTTGGCGATCGCGTCAAGATTATTACAGATGGCACTGGTGGCGTGGTGGAGCTAGCCGATAGTGTTTATTTGCATAATGATATCTGCATTCAGACTGGTGCTGATGGCAGGATAACAATCGGTTCGGATACTCACATTCAAAACCGCTGTCAGTTCTTGGCAGCAAGATCGGCAATTCAAATCGGCTGTGGCGTACAAATAGCTCCAAACTGTGTCTTTTGTCTTTCCCACCAGGAGATAGCGATGCTCGATCGTGCTTCATCTAAAAAAGATATTACTGTCGAAGATGATGTCTGGATCGGTCATGGTGCGACCATCTTAGGGGGAACGCGCATTGGTCAAGGTGCGGTGATTGGTTCTGGGGCGATAGTCGATCGCGATATACCAGACGGAGCGATCGCCGTTGGCGTTCCAGTTCGAGTAATCGGCAAGCGTAATAGCGAGAGCGATCGCAGTCTAAACATTGTCTAGTAAATATATATGCGTATCAAAATTCCTTCAGCGATCCACAAACTCCTAAAAGCTACTAGCTTCTGGCGAGATAATGCTTTTATCCTGCGGGAGTTTAAGCACTTTCGCGTAATTACCATACTAGCCCTGACGTTTACTTTGCTAGCGGCAGCCTTTGAAGGATTTGGAGTCGGTTTTATTCTCTCCTTTATTCAAAGTTTTACCCATCCTGATGCGGCACCAATTCAAACAGGAATTAGCTGGATCGATATTGGGATTTTAGGCGTCAATGCTCCTGCTACCGAAAGACTCTATCGTATCTCTGGCTTAATTTTTCTAACTACCTTACTGCGCTTGGGCTTTACCTATTTTGGGCAGCTTTACAGCTTTTTGGCTCAAGTCAATTTAGGATATCGACTGCGCCTCAGCATTTTCGAGCAGCTACAGGGACTTTCTCTGGCTTACTATAGCAAGTCTCGTTCGGGAAATTTAATCAATAGCCTGACTGGTGAAATTCGCCAGATCACGATGGCTTTGATGGTTCTTACTACCTTTATCACTAAAGCAGAAACGCTGGTGGTGTTTATCATCTCGATGTTGCTACTATCGTGGCAGCTGACAATTGTTTCTCTCTTGTTGTTGAGCTTGGTATCGGTGGGCTTATCAACCCTACTGAAAAAGGTCAGAGAGGCTAGCTTTGACGTGACTACAGCTAACGCTCAGTATACTTCGGTCTCCTTAGAATTTATTCAGGGTATCCGTACGGTTCAAGCTTTTGCAGGTCAAGAGTTCGAGCGACAGCGTTGCGATCGCGCCAATTCCCAAATCGTGGAAGCGATGAACAAAGCCATGGTACTCAGGGCTTTAGTCGAACCCCTCTCGGAAGGGGCGGGAATTATCATGCTGCTGGGAATTCTAATCGCGGGTTTTGCCTGGCTTATTCCCAATGGATATCTCCAGTCAGCCTCATTCTTGACTTTCTTGGTTGTCCTGCTTAGAATTACGCCAATAATACGGCAGCTCAACGCCATTAGGGCTAGGCTAAGTAATCTCCATGGTTCGTTTGATAATATTCAACAGCTATTAAAAACCGATGATAAACCCTATTTAGTCAATGGAACAGTTCAATTTTCTGAGTTAAAGCAGGGAATTGAATTTGTGGATGTAGATTTTAGCTACGATCCCAACGAACCAGTACTAGAGCAAATTTCTCTCACTATTCCCCGAGGAAAAACAATTGCACTAGTGGGAGGTTCGGGGGCGGGAAAATCTACCCTAGCCGATTTGATCCCTCGATTTTATGACCCCACCAGAGGCAAAATTACTATTGATGGTTTGAATCTGCGAGAGTTAGACATTAACTCTCTACGACAAAGATTGTCTGTGGTCAGCCAAAACACATTCATCTTTAATGCTTCGGTAAGGGATAACATTGCCTATGCCATGGCAAGGGTAGATGAAGCGGCAATTAGAGAAGCGGCAAAATTTGCCAATGCCCTAGAATTTATCGATGGGATGCCTGAAGGTTTTGATACCCAGCTAGGAGATCGGGGAGTTCGTCTGTCTGGAGGTCAAAGACAACGAATTGCGATCGCCCGAGCTTTGCTGCGAGATCCAGACATTTTGATTTTGGACGAGGCTACCAGCGCCCTAGACTCTGTTTCGGAGCGATTGATTCAAGAATCGATCGAAAAGCTATCTATTGGTCGCACCGTAATTGCGATCGCTCACCGACTTTCTACTATCGCCAAAGCAGACAAAGTAGTGGTGTTAGAAAAGGGTCGTATTGTCGAACAGGGAACCTATCAAGAACTACTGCAAAAACGCGGTCAACTATGGCGATATCACCAGATGCAACACGAAGCAGAGTTAACTGCTTCCTGATAAAGGGGCTGGGTTCCCCAGCCATAAGCCAGTTAGAAAACGTGGCGAATCTTTCTGATTCTAAATCTGAGGGCTGATAGCTGATAGCTGATAGCTAAGAGCTAAAAGCTACCCCTGTTAAGGTGACCAAATGTACTATCTCGAGTTCAAACGGTTTAAAGAATGCGATCGCTATTCTTGGAGAATTACCTTTTGAAACATTATGTGTTTGACAGGAGAAATATTGAATACGAAGTAGTCAAAATCCT
>JBCDCO010000069.1:0-20916 GCA_039181635.1 Cyanobacteria bacterium P01_G01_bin.19
AATTAATTCAGATTAGTATAGATTGAACTTATATGGAAAATTTTTTATTTATTAGACAAATGAGGTTTTTTGCGTGATGTTGCAAGTCAAAAACCTGTCGGTACATTATCGAGGTTATTATGCACTTAGAGAAATTAACTTTAATTTAGAGCCTGGTCAATTAGTCGGTATATTTGGACCCAATGGAGCAGGTAAAAGCACCATGATTAAAGCAATGTTGGATTTAATTCCAGCAACTGCTGGTGTAGTTACTATTAGAGGTAATCCCCTCAAACATAAATTGAATAAAGTTGCTTATGTTGCACAGCGATCGCAAATTGATTGGGATTATCCAGTAAAGGTGAAAAATGTGGTTATGATGGCTAGGACTATCCCTACGGGTTTATTTCGCTATCCTTCTCGTCAGTCGCGGGAACTGGTGACAATGGCATTAAAAAGGGTAGAAATTTGGGACTTAAGAAATAGACAAATCGGCGAACTTTCTGGCGGACAGCAACAAAGAGTTTTTCTCGCCCGTACCTTAGCTCAACAAGCAGAAATATTCTTTTTTGACGAACCATTTGTCGGAGTGGATCGGAAGACGGAAAATATCATTTTTGAAATTCTTCATGAGTTACGAGAGCAAGGCAAAATCGTCATGGTGGTGAGCCATGATTTAGGAGAAAGTGTCAAAAATTATAGCGACATCTTACTTCTGAATAAGAGAATTGTTGCTTTTGGTCGTCGTGAGGAAGTCTGGAATCAGCGCAATCTTGATATCACTTACGAGAATCGCAAAATATCATCTGATATTTAACAATTTAGTATAGTTAATTTTTGACCAAAGTTACTACCAAAGTAATCGCACTAAAAAAACAGCGAATAAAACTAATAAAAATTTAGATAGAGGAAAATCAAATGTTGGAATGGTTTTTAGAACCACTACGTTATGAATTTATGGTCAACTCCATTTTAGTTGGCGTGCTACTGGGAGTTTTGTGTGCAGTTGTTGGTAGTTATATGATTGTTCAACAATTAGGAATGATGGCACATGCAATTTCTCACTCCTTAGTTGCGGGTTTACCTATAGCTTTTGTCTTAGGTTATTCCCTTTCGACTGGTGCAATTGTGGCAGGGATTTTGAGCGCTATTTTTATGGCTTGGATTGAGTCGCGCTGCAAAATTAAGTTAGATACAGCATTAGCAATTATGCTAACTTCCTTTTTGGCTCTAGGGGTAGTTTTAGTTAGTGTCTTACCTGGTGCAAATCGTATTGACTTGGTTCACATTCTATTCGGCGATATTTTAGGGGTTAATCAAAGCGATCTCTGGAATACTCTAATTACAACACTGGTGATTTTAGCGGCAGTTGTATTCTTCTACAAAGAAATCTTATTTTATACTTTTGACCCTTTAGGCGCAAAAGCTAGTGGAATGCCTGTACAAATTTACTATGTTGGTATGATAAGTGCGATTACGATTACTATCGTGGCTAGTCTAGAAACAGTTGGCTCTTTACTGGTAATTGCGATGTTGGTGGGACCTGCTAGTACGGCTTATCTGTTGGTCAAAGAACTAAATATAATGATGATCTTGGGTTCTTTTTTTGGGGTTACTTCAACTGCGATCGGCATGTATTTGAGTTACTACTTTGATACTCCTTCTGGTGCTTCGATTGTGTTAGTGATGTGTGTTTTCTTTATGCTGGCATTTTTATTTAGTCCTTCTCAAGGTATTTTGACTGAACCCCATACACCATTAGGTAAATTATTAAAAACTGGAAGATAAGAATTTGGAATACAAGGATACCGCTACGCATATAGCGCAAAGCGACGTAACGAGGGTTACAGGCGTAAAGGTCATTAAGACAGAGGAAAGATTGGAGTTAATCTCAAGGGATATGCAAAAAAATAAGATACCGATTAGGTGGGAACAATTGTGATGTCCCATTTTGCTGAAGTTTCAGACCTTTGCCAGAAAGGCTGATAGTGCTTTAAGCCGAAGGCGGATTATTGATATCTCTTGTCAATTATTGTATGGTAAAGGTATAGCTAAATAGACTCGAAACCCTGAAGTTAAGATCGCTCCTTTCCTATTATGACGATATTTCTGAACGATGCAGACTACAATTACTCCCTTCTATCAGCAACGGGCGATCGCCTCTGAAATTTACCCAGTTCTCCAGCAAATTCTCAACTGTCCCGATAAAGGGAAAATGAAACAGTGGTTCTTAGAAGATAAAGCTCTGGAATTGATGACGCTACAGTTTCGTCAGTTCCAGCCTGTCGCTAAAAAGAAATGAGATTGAGATAAAGGGCTTCGCCCTAGCTATTAGCTTTTAGCTTCAATCAAAATCTTTATCAAAATCTCGTGTAGGTAATATGGCGATCGCTTTCAACAATCTTTGGCTTCCTCAAGTTGATACTAACCCCCAGGCGAAACTACGCTTGTTCTGTCTTCCTTATGCTGGTGGTTCGACGTACATATACGATCGCTGGGGAGATTTTTTGCCCGATACTGTAGAAGTTTGTCCCATCGAATTACCAGGGAGGCGCAAACGATTTATTGAAACTCCCTATGAAAATGTAAATGTTTTAATATCAGATTTGGCGAAAATTTTATTACCATATTTAGATAAGCCTTTTGCTATTTTTGGTCACAGTATGGGCGGGTTAGTCAGTTTTGAACTTACTCGCTTGCTACGTCGTAGATATCATCTGCAACCAGTGCATTTATTTATTTCCGCCTGTCGTGCAACCCAACTTCCCCGCTCAAAACCGAACATTCATCAACTCGATGATGCTGCTTTTACACAGGAAATAATTCGTTTGGGCGGTACTCCCCAAGCAGTTTTAAGCGATAAAGAAATGATGGAATTGATTTTACCTACCCTCAAAGCCGATTTTAAAGCGATCGAGACTCACCTCTATCAACTAGAAACACCCCTCAATCTTCCTCTGACGGTATTTGGTGGAGACAGTGACACCGAAGTTACCCCAGAAGAATTAGCAGCCTGGCGAGAACAAACCACTGCTAAATTTTCCCTAGAAATATTCACAGGAGGGCATTTTTTTATTGATTCAGAGCTATCGCTTTTATTAAAATCTGTTTGTGATGCTCTTGAGTTGTATGTTTAGCGGAGAGGGCAGACATCAGCTAACGACTAACAACTAACGATATTATCCCGCTTGACGGGACTAACAACTAAAAAATGGAATCGATCGCACCTTTAATAAACTTTTTTAAATATATTCTGACTGGTATAATTATGTATGGCTGCTTTATTGTTGTCGAGCGCATACGTCCAGTTGAAAAGCATCAACCGTTAAAAGATATTTGGTTTAATTTGCAGTGGTACGTGCTTTATAGTGTGGTGGCGATATCGTTACAGACTTTAGGCATGAGTAAGATTATTGAATTTACTCAAAATAGGTTAAATGCTCCCTTTATCGAGATTCCCACACCCAGTAATTGGTGGCAATATGCGTTCTTCGCCCTATTATATTTTCTAGCAGTCGATTTCTTTTATTATTGGTTTCATCGCTGGCAACACAAGACGGCTTTTCTATGGGAACAGCATAAGTTTCATCACAGCGAGCGATCGCTCAATGTTACGAGTTCGAGAAGAGTCCATTGGCTAGAAGATCCTTTCATACTGTTCTTCTTGGGGATACCAATGGGAGTGTTGTTTAATTTTAGTAGTCTGGCGATCGGTATTTTAGCTTTTATTGAAATTCTCTGGCTGCAATTTATTCACATGAATCTACGTCTAGAGTTGGGCTGGTTTTCCCGCGTGGTCACTGCGCCTCAGTATCACCGCATTCACCATTCTTTCCAAGACGAACATATAGACAAGAATTTCTCGGCTTTCTTCCCCATCTGGGATATTGTCTTTGGGACTTATTACCATCCTCGTAAAAATGAATTTCCCCAAACTGGATTGCATACAGGAGAAACTTACAATAATCTCTGGACGGCTTCTGTATCGCCTTTTCAAGCTTGGCGCGATCGCCACTATTTTAGAATATGGCTCAAGAAAATGAGAATTGTCAAATAAATCTTAAATTTGCCCTCATTCTTAAAAAGCGATCTATGATGGCTATTGAGAATTTTTACAATTAGATACCCATGACAGTCTTTCAAGTAACCTTTGTTAACGAAGCCAACGGTCTTAATGAGACAATCGAAATTCCTGATGATGAGTATATTTTGGATGTAGCAGAAGAACAAGGTCTGGATTTGCCTTTTTCCTGTCGTGCGGGAGCCTGCTCTTCCTGTGCAGGGAAGGTCCTAGAAGGGCAATTAGACCAGTCAGATCAATCTTTTTTAGATGACGACCAAATAAAAGAAGGTTACGCGCTATTGTGCGTCGCTTATCCAGCTTCTGACTGCACGATTGCCACGGAAATGGAAGAAGAACTCTACTAAATCTGGGTAGCAGGTAGGAGGTAACAAGTAACGGGTAACAGATAATAGGTTTTTTTCACTGCGCTTCTGCGTCTCCGCTCTCTAGGCTATCTCGGTGGTAAATGAGCGGGGAGAACACTGATACAAGCGATCGCAATATACACGAGGGCAAACCTGGTCTCGAAGATAGCGATAAACTGAAATTTAGACTTGCGATACCAGTCCAAGACGAGATTGACTGTACCGAACTTAACTAGGGCTACAGCAAAAGATAAAGCTGTTACCAGAGATAAGCAACTGAACCCGTACAATCCTGCTATGATCGTCGTGGATATTCCGTGATAAATGATTCCTGGTTTGAGAGAGTGAGTCTTTTTTCTTCTCAACTTAATGGTGTAAATGGCGCTGCTAAAGAAAAGGGTATTTAAGATCCAGATTCCCATTGCTTCCCAGGAAATACTTCCTGTTGTTGCCCCATAAGCTAGAGGTGCAGAGAGGGAAATACCAGCAAATCCGATAACTTCGTTGGCGATCGATTTGTGCTTTTTTAGAATTACTGCAACACCATCGGCAATAAATATAGTTATTGCTAAAAGATATATCCAAAGCAATACGGGAGCTTTAAACCAAAGCAATATTGCTAAAGATAGGGCGATCGCGCCATAGATTCCACCCCAGAGCATAAATCTTGGTTTTATATTTTTCCTTTGCTTGAGTTGAACCACGTAGGGATGTTCTAGCTGTAGGGTAAAAAAGGCGCAGACTAAGGCTAAATTGGTTGAGCTATTCCACTGTTGAGCGAGAGAAGCACCAGTTAGAAAAGAACCGAGTAGTACTAATAATACCCCGTGTTCTGGGGAAAAAGTGGGACGACACCAGGCAGGTAAACGTTTTCGCTTTCTAGTAGAAGTTTTTTTAGCTAAAGGAGGAGAGGCAATCTCTAACAGATCTGCTTTGCAGTTTGCCATAGTTAATTATTTTTCATATTTAAGTTATATTCTTTAATTGAAAATTATTCTCAAGAATATGTCAATAAAAACTTGAAGTTTTTTATCGATGGACAGAGATTTAAAATGGCAATAATGGTTTTACGTTAAGCTTTACAGGGAAAAATATTTTTTTTAAATGCGATCGCGATTTTTGAAAATCTTAAATCAAATTGCTAACAATTTTTAGTAAGCTAGTAAGCTATTGATGTTTCTGATAAGATATCAAGAGAGCAAAGGAAGATTGATAAATGTTTAATGATAAATCCTAAATGATAAATGAATAACGGATTAGAGATTGCCATTGTTGGCATGGCGGGAAGATTTCCTGGTGCTAGAAACGTTACGGAATTTTGGCAGAATCTTCAACAAGGTAAAGAATCAATTTATTTTTATAGCCCTCAAGAACTACAAGAATTGAGAATCGATCAGGAAACCAGCAGTAAGCCCAATTTTGTCAATGCAGGGGGAAAACTAGAGGATATAAATCTATTTGCTGCGGATTTTTTCGGTTTTAATCCCAGGGAAGCAGAATTACTCGACCCCCAACATCGCTTGTTTTTGGAAACAGCTTGGACGGCTTTGGAAGATGCTGGCTATGACGGTCAAAACTATCCTGGCTCTGTAGGAGTGTTTGGCGGTGCGGGAATGAATGGTTATCGCTTCAATCTCTACCGCAATGCCGAAATTAGAGAGAATACTAACAAATATCAGTTATTTTTAGCTTCAGAAACAGATTTTTTGACTACAAGAGTCTCTTATAAATTGAGTCTAGAAGGGTCGAGTGTCAACGTACAAACAGCTTGCTCCACTTCTTTAGTAGCGGTGCATCTAGCCTGTCAAAGTCTGCTGAGTGGCGAATGCGATATGGCTTTAGCGGGGGGAGTAGCAATTTCTCTCTCGGCAGGATATTTACATCAAGAAGGGGGAATCTATTCTCCAGACGGTCATTGTCGGGCTTTCGATAGTAACGCCAGCGGTACTATCGGCGGTAGTGGCGTGGGAATAGTCGTTCTCAAACGCCTCGAAGACGCCCAAAGCGATCGCGATAATATTTTAGCGGTAATTAAAGGCTCGGCAACCAATAACGACGGAGAAACGAAGGTAAGCTATACTGCGCCCCGTATCGATACTCAAGCTCAAGTAATCAGATCGGCTCAATTGGTAGCAGAAGTCGAACCAGATACCATATCCTACATTGAAACCCACGGTACGGGAACATCTTTAGGCGATCCCATTGAAGTAGCAGCATTAACCCAAGCCTTTATAGGTACGGATAAAAAACAATATTGCGCAATCGCATCAGTCAAACCCAACATCGGACATCTAGACGCAGCAGCAGGAATCGCTAGCTTAATCAAAACAGTCCTAGCACTGCAACACAAGCAAATCCCTCCCAGTATCAATTGCGATCGCCCTAACCCTCAAATAGATTGGGATAGTAGCCCTTTTTTCGTCAACCGCGAGTTAACTAATTGGGAAAGCAACGAACATCCCAGACGGGCGGGAGTTAGTTCGTTTGGTATCGGCGGGACTAACGTTCATGTTGTTTTGGAAGAAGCAGGGGAGCAGGGGAGCAGGGGAGCAGGGGAGCAGGGGAGCATTTGCCCGAATGTTTTAGTGCTTTCGGCGAAGACGAAAACGGCATTGGATAAGATGACGGGAAATTTGGGGCGGTATTTGGAAGATAATCCCGATGTGGATTTAGCAAGGGTGGCGTATACCTTACAGGTTGGTCGTCGGGCTTTTGATTATCGACGAATGATAGTGGTGCAAACTGTAGAAGATGCCAGGGAATCGTTAAAGATAATCGCAACTGATCGAGTATTCACCAACAAGATCGAGCCTGGATACAAACCCGTCGTCTTTATGTTCTCAGGACAAGGCTCGCAATACGAAAATATGGGCTGGGGACTCTATCAACAAGAGCCTGTTTTTAGAGAGAATTGCGATCGCTGCTTCCAAATCCTCGATAAGTATCTTGATGTTTCTTTAAAGGATATTATTTTTGTTGAAGGCAGAGGGCTTTTTGAAGGCAGAGGGCAGAAGGCAGCCCTAAAGGACATTGTGCCCTTGTGGTATACACCTTCGGATAAAGGCAGAGGTTTTAGAACAACAATCAACAATCAACAATCAACAATCAACGATACAGAATACGCTCAACTAGCAATCTTCGTTATTGAATATGCTCTAGCGCAATTGTGGATGGACTGGGGCATTATGCCAGAAGTGTTAATCGGTCATAGTATCGGGGAATATGTGGCAGCAACTATTGCAGGAGTGTTCGATCTCGAAGATGCTCTTAAAATAGTGGCTACTCGCGCGAACTTAATGCAGCAGCAGCCAGCAGGGGTAATGTTATCAGTGGCTTTATCAGCTAAGGAAATAGAGCAATATCTTAAAGGCGAAGTGAGTTTGGCGGTAAGTAATGCTCCTTCTTTGTGTGCGGTATCGGGAGAAGAAAAAGCGATCGCATCTTTAGAAACTGTATTACAAGATAAGGGTATTGCTTGTCGTCGGTTAAAAACATCTCACGGATTCCATTCTAGTTTGATGGACGGCGCGATCGCTCCTTTAGTAAAAGCTTTAGAGAAAACACCCCTACATGCGCCGAGAATTCCTTTTATTTCTAACGTCACTGGTACTTGGATTACCAATCAGCAAGCCACAAATCCTGAATATTGGGGAGAGCATTTGCGTCAAACAGTAAGGTTTGCTGAAGGAATTGAGGAAATTGTTAAAGAGCCTAACAGGATTCTATTGGAAGTAGGTGCAGGAAAAACTTTAACCACCCTCGCACAACAAATATCAAAGCAGCATGTGGCTTTAACTTCTATTCGCCATCCTAAAGATAAGCCCCCCTTAGATAAGGGGGGTTGGGGGGATCTCTCCTTCTTGCTCAATACTTGCGGAAGATTATGGCTGGCTGGAGTAAACATTAGCTGGGATAAATTACATTCAGATAAGCCCTATCGCGTCTCTTTACCTACTTATCCTTTTGAAAGACAGAGATATTGGATCGAACCCGACTCGGTAGAATCTAATTTACCTACTACTACAAAACAGAGAGTTAGTAATTCTAATAGTTGGTTTTATATTCCTACTTGGTCTAAAGTTTTACCCCTACCTAAAATAGATAGTGCAGAATTGGCACAAAACCCAAATCTTTGGTTGATTTTTGCCGATGAATTAGGAGTTGTAGATTCCCTGAAAGAAAGTTTAGTTATAGCAAAGCAGCAAGTTATTACTGTTATTACGGGAGAAGAATTTAAAGTAGTAGATGAAAGTCAGGTTACTTGCCCACCGCAAGGGGGGATAAACGATCGCCATAATTACGAAGAATTATGGCAATATTTAAGCGATCGCGATTTTATTCCCTCCCAAATTATTTATTTCCCAGAAAACTGTAAAGGCGAATGGCATTCGCCTATTGCGTCCAATAATATTAGTTTTAGCAATCTCTTAGATTTAGTAAAAACATTAGGCGAACAAAGATTAGATAATTCGATCCAGATTAGTGTTTTGGTAAATAATTTACAAGACATTATTGGCACAGAAGACATTCAATTAAATAACTCTACTCTTACGGGAATAACCACAGTTATTAGCCAAGAGTATCCCCAGATCGATTGTCGGGTAATCGATCTAGATCGCATCGAACGAAGGCAGAAGGCAGAGGGCAGACGGCAGAAGGAAGGTGAAAGTCTACGTGTTGATGATTTTGATTATTTGGTTTCAGAAATACTTACTCCTAGTAACATCTCTATTGCTTACAGATGCGATCGCCGTTGGCAAAAAACCTATGAAAATATTAGTTTAGATAGTAATAAAACTCGCTTGCGATCGCAAGGAATATATTTAGTCTTTGGCAGTATTAATAGCAGTTTGGGTAGAGTTTGGGCTGAGTATTTACAAGATAAGTTCCAGGTACGAGTGGTTTTAGTTGGCGATGTAGAAGACGCAGGGGCGAAGGGCATTCGCCCAATTAATGCAGATATTAATGATAAAGAAGCCGTCAGGAATGCGATCGCGGAAGTGGAATCATCATTAGGGGAAATAGATGGGGTGTTTTATTCTACGCCCATGACCAATCAAAATTCTGCGAGCATTATTGCTGAATTGAATTCTAGCCATTGGAAATATAATTATCGAACTAAAATTAATCCTTTACACATTTTGGCTGAATGTCTGGCAGATAAACAGCTAGATTTTGTCTTAGTACAGTCTTCTCTATCTTCGATTTTGGGAGGTTTGGGTTTGGCTGCTTATGCAGGAGCAAATTGTTATTTGGATGCTTTTGTGGAGCAACAGAATAATTTGCCTCAGAATCATACTCCGTGGTTTAGCGTTAACTGGGATGCTTGTCAGACGGAAACGGAAAAACAAAACATCTCTGGTATTGGTGCCAGTCTCTCGGAATATAGTTTGACTCCTCAAGAGATAGGAGAAGCGACAGAAAAAATATTAGCTCTAGCTGCTGGAAGTCAGATAATTGTGTCTAAAGGTGATTTGCAAGCAAGAATCGATCGCTGGTTGCCATCGACTCCTAAAGACGAACCAGAAACTAAGGTAAATAATATCGAACAGCATTCTCGCCCTAACCTAACAACTGAATATGTTGCACCCAGTAACGAAACAGAAATAGCGATCGCGGAAATTTGGCAACAAGTACTGGGTATAGATCGCGTGGGAGTTAACGATAGCTTTTTTGAATTGGGCGGACATTCTTTACTCACAATTCAAACTATCTCCCGCATTCGGGAAAAGTTTAACGTCGAACTAGCTATGAGTGCTATCCTCGCTGAAACTCCCACTGTGGGCAATTTAGCAGCTAGTATCATCGAGCAACAACCAGATGCAGCAGAATTAGCCACCATCGAGGAGCTTTTAGCCGAAGTGCAAAATATGTCTCCAGAGGAAATTGCCAAGCAGTTAGAGCAGAGGAGCTAGGGAGCAGGGGAAGCAGAGGAGGCAGGGGGAGCAGAGGAGGAAAAACTTTTACCCGTTACCAGTTACCTAAAAAGTTGATCGCCGCTTGGCATTTGGTAACATCCATATCCCCAGCATAAACTTGTCTGCCCAGTTGATGGGCGATCGCCATCATTTCGGAATTGGGTAGCCAGGGAAAAATGATTTTTTCGCCCGCAGCAGAAAACATGACAATCAAGCCCGTTAGTTTTTGCCTGTCGTATTCTGATTCGGGGAAGACAACGACTGTTTTGGCTTTTTCGATCAGCCAGTCGTGCGCCCAGTCATCGGTAGTAATAGCGATCGCTAGGGTACTATAGGGAATATGATTGGTGAATTCTGGTAGTGCAGTGTCGCCACAGAAGAGATGGTGATTGGATGGAAATTGATACCAGCCACTCTCCATAATTAGTTTGGGCTGTGTTGTGGAGTTTGTATCTGACGAAGGGTAAGTTAGGGGTTTTTCGACTGAATTAATCAGGGCGATCTCCTTTTGAAATTGCGGCTCGCTTTTTTGGTTTTCTATCTGTAAAGGTTCATGAGGGTTTTTTGTCGATTCTGCTTTAGCTTTTTTGACTACTCTCAACACTTGTTGGTGGGTGACTTTCTGACCTTCTTGAGCCTTTTGAATAAATTCTTCACGGACTTCTTCTGGGGTAGATTCGGCTGCTAATAAGTATAGTGCGGAGGTAGCAATATTAACTTCTTCTAAGTTGATGCTGTTATCAAATCGCTTGTAAACGCTAATGAATTTGTATGCGGTGCGACGACTCCAATCAAATTCGCTTTTAATCCAGTCGTCAAATTGCCCTCGTTGGAGTTGTGATTGAACTTCACTGAGCATTCTGCCAATTTCCCAAATGTCTTGAGCAGCTTTCCTTAGTCTTTCTCGAATGGCAGCAGTAGCTTGCTCGATTTCCGAACGTTGTTGAGGGTGCAGATCTTGATAGTTGAAATTTGCTATTTTCGTACTTTGTTGGGATTGGCTACTCATAGATCTGTTTGGGCATCTCTATATTAGTTTTAACAAATTTTAGGACACAATCGAGCAACAATTATTGCTCAAGAGAAAAATACGTATTTATACTGATTCAATTATTACTAATGAATTGCATTTGATAAAAACCTTATTAGCTCCCTATTAAAATGATTTATCGTCTGTAATTTTAATTACAAAAATTAGCTAGAATTTATTTCTTTAATTAGTAATAGTATTTCTTGACTATTTTAAATTGATTATTAACAATATTTTGACGGCAATATCTAAAATTTTGCAACAGCAGATTATATTTATCTGAGAATATGTCAAACTCGTGCATTACCTGGCGTAAGCCTCTGGAGCGAACGTCTTCAGCGTTTCAATAGCTTCGCTAGCGACGCTCTCTATAGCGTGACGATTTTTCAGAACGGCGACAAACTGTAGTTCGCGCTTCCTAATACTAAAGGTTACCGCTTCGCACACCCCTAAAATAGTCCTTCAGGACAACTCGGGGTCATTTATCATTATTTCTTAATAAAGATCTTATTGAAAATAATTCTTAATAATGGGATAATCATTATGGCAGTAAAGTCGCTCAAGCTAAGCGTTTACCTGAGAAGTGTTACCTGATTTACATCAAGTGACAATAAGTCTA
Organism: Cyanobacteria bacterium P01_G01_bin.19; assembly: GCA_039181635.1. Classification (GTDB taxonomy): domain Bacteria; phylum Cyanobacteriota; class Cyanobacteriia; order Cyanobacteriales; family Xenococcaceae; genus Waterburya. Next base: position 11,975 of record JBCDCO010000069.1, read on the forward strand.
CCAGATAAATGTGAACTTTTTACACTAGGAAACAGATACTCAAAATATGATAACTACTTACAAATCGTCGTTAAAAATTGATTGCAATGAAACAACTTTTCAGCAAAATAATAAAATTAGAGAAAATTTGATTCAGAAAAACAACTCATCTTTTGAAATAGATCGTATTTTCGTATGTGTCCAAGATGGAGATCGAGCCATAGCAATTTTGAAACAGTTTGGTTTATATTTTCCTGATACAGTGATTGTCAGCGAATCTGAAGGAACGCGATCGCAAATTTGCTTTTTGGACAATCGTTATTTAGCAATCGTATGGTTAAAAGACGAACGTTCGCGATCGAGCAGTGCGATTAATTTTCCTGCTAGAGTAAATTGGCAAGACAGTCGCGCATCACCTTTTGGCGTCGGTTTGAGCCGAATTAGGGACACCTTGCCCTTGAGTTGGGATGACTATCCAGTAGAAAATTTAACAGTTGATCGATATATCGCTTATTCCAAACAGAATCAGAGAAATATTATCGAACCTTCAGTCTTTTTTCTACCAGATCGCTTAAAATATAGCAAGATTTTAAATCGAGAGTTACCTAAAGGCAAGAGATATCGACAACATCCATTAGGGGTTAAGAATATTACTGATATTAAGATTTCTGTACAAGCAGGTAAGCGTAGAAATAGCGAGATTATCAATTGGTTAGATCGAGAACGATTGCTCGATATTGATCGCGCTGATGCACCTTTAATGGAATTAACTTTTGATAAGTGGATTCAGGGAAAAATTTTCGATGCTCGTCCGACTTTACCAATTGTATTCCACTATTAATTGCTGATATCTTGAAAACTTTAGTTTTGTTTGGATTTTGCTCAGTTATTTTTTAGTTATAGTTTTTTCGTATCAATATTTTATATATGTTTAGTTGGGACTCGAAGCCTATCGAGCAGTTTTGGCAGATAGCTCAACCCTATTGGTATTCTCGTGGGGAAACTCAAGGGAGAAAATTGCTATTTATGTCAGTTTGCTTATCAATTATTAGTAGCGTCATTTTAGCCATAGAAACAATTCAAAGGGGAGAGATTATCTCTGCTTTAGCAATCAGGGATGGCGATCGCTTTTGGCAGACGATAATATATCTTAGTCTGATTATAATTGTTAGCGTCCCTTTACTATCTTTTAAAACTTATATTGAATCAAAGTTAGCTTTAAATTGGCGTAAATGGCTGACAGATAAATTTCTTCATCGTTATTTAGAAGAGAGGAGATTTTATTATCTAAATAACTATTCGACTCTCGATAATCCTGATCGCACTATTGCCGAAGATATTAATGAGTTTAGCCAGCAGTCTTTATTTTTATTCTTACAGACCTTAGATGGTTTGGTTCAGTTAATTGCTTTCATTGGTATTCTTTGGCTAGTCTATAAGCCCATGGTTTTATTTTTACTGATTTATAGTGTTGTCGGTACTGGTATTTTATTTTTATTATTTATTAGTAAATTAACTAGCATTAATATCGAACAATATCGAAGAGAGGCAGATCTTCGTTTTGGTCTGATTAAAGTTAGAGATAATACTGAAAGCATTGCTTTTTATGGTAGCGAAGTTTTAGAAGAAAGTTCGGTCAGGGAAAAGTTAAAAAAAGCGATCGCAAATTTTAATCGTCTAATTAAATGGCAGTTTAACTTAGATTTATTTCAAAATGGCTTCCAATTTTCGACGATGATTCTTCCTGCTATTTTACTCGCTCCCAGTATTTTCGCAGGTAATATTGAAATCGGAGCGATTTCGCAATCGCAAATTGCCTTTGAAAGAATTTGGCTATCTTTGAGTTTGATTATCTTTCAGTTTGAAAAAATAACCGCTTTAGCAGCAGGAATAAAGCGTATAGCTGACTTAAATGAATACTTGAAATCTCTGTCTACAGATCCAGCAGGAAATGATAATCTAATTAAAATTAAAACTAGTAAATCACTAGCATTTGAAAATGTCACCCTGTCCGTACCTGATCGCAATGAACAAATAATAGAAAATTTATCTTTAAAAATAGAACCAGAAAAAAATATATTAATCGTTGGTAATAGTGGGGTAGGTAAAACATCTTTAGTCAGAGCGATCGGCGGCTTGTGGAATTCAGGTTCGGGGTCAATAAATAAACCGCGATCGTCCGATATTTTGTTTTTACCTCAAAGTCCCTATTTAATCTTAGGAACTTTCAAAGAGCAATTACTCTATCCGTATTTAGAAAACAATATTTCAGAAGATAAGCTATTAGAAACTATTGATAAAGTTAATCTCGGTCAAGTCTTAAATAAATTCGGTACTTTAGATGCTAACGAAGATTGGTCGCGAGTATTATCTAGAGGCGAACAACAAAGATTGGCATTTGCCCGCTTGCTATTACATCAGCCAAAATACGCCATTCTTGACGAATCAACCAGTGCTTTAGATGGCGATAATCAAGATTCACTCTATCGAATATTAGCTAATACCAATACAACTTATATCAGCGTCGGACACCGACCTAATTTATTACTATATCATCAGCAAGTTTTACAATTGATCGATAGTACAACTTGGAGTCTGATACCAGCACAAGAGTTTAGTTTTAATTATTGACCTCATACAATACAACGAAAATTAATGGAGCGATCGCATTACAGCAGGTTGATCGCTATATAATATAAATTAAAATATAAAGTCTAATATCGTGCCTAATATATCGGTTTATTTAACTGAGGAGCAACAACGAAAGCTAGATATGCTAACTAGAAATGGATTAGCTCAAGATTTATTAGCTAATACAGCGATAAAAACAGAACGTAGCCGTAGCTCTCTTATTGCTTTGCTCGTGGAGCAAGAAGCCAGCAAGTTAGAAGAAGCAAAAATGATTGCCGATGCAGTAGAAATAGATAATTGTCAGTTAGGCTGGAGTGAAGAGGAACAAGGATGTCAGATTATCGACATGGAACACAAAACTTTGTTTTGTCTAAATTCTTAGAATTTAGGAGAATCTAAGATTCTCGGTCAATAAATTTTGAGCCAAAAGTAGGTTCAGAAATAAGTAAAGTTAGACCTGGTTTAATTATTAGCAAAACGGGATTTAACTTAAAAAGACAAAAGATAACAGTTATTCCATTTACCAGCCAAACTAAACCTTCTGGTGGGGCAGCCAGAGTGTTTGTACCTAAATCTATTGATAACGGCTTGAGCAATAATAGTGAATTAATAGTAATCGACCCTGCGACTTTCGATAAAAAAAGATTTGTTAATTATATTGGAGTATTAGAAGCAAAATTATTGCAAGAAGTCAAACGCAAACTAGCTATCTATTTAGATTTAGTTTAGTTTAACGCTCTTTTGATATAGCAATTCGAAATCATTCATGAAAAACGATTGATTTAACTACTGCTATCTGCCTCCTCTGTCCCTTCTGCCTTGGCAAAACAACTATGAAAAAAATATTCAAACTACTAAAAATATATTGGTTAGGAGAAGAAAAATGGGGTGCTTTGGGCTTGTTATTTTTCTTGTTATTTCTAGTTTTAGTTAAAGCTATTTTATTGGGATTAGTTGTCTTACAGGGTGGAGAATTAATTACAGGGTTAGCGGAAAAAGATTGGCAGCGTTTTAGTCAAAGTTTGATTCTTTCGGCGATCGCCATTGCCATTGCTATTCCTACTTTTTCAGGAACTACTTATATTCAATCTAGATTGAGTTTGTATTGGCGAGATTGGATGAGCAGTTATTTATTAACCAAATATTTTAGCGATCGCAAGTTTTATCAGCTTAGTTTACATCCCGATTTGGACAATCCTGATCGCCGTATTGTTGAGGATGTAAAAAACTTTACCCAAGAGTCTTTGAAATTTTTAGTATTGCTGGCAGATTCGAGTTTACAAGTAATTGTTTTTTCTTTAATTTTATGGTCAATATCTAAACCTTTGATGCTCTTTTTGATTGTTTATTCGATAGTGGGAACTACCATAACAGTTATTATTTTTGGGCGAAAATTAGTTGGAATTAATATCGAGCAAATCGAAAAAGAAGCCGACTTTCGCTATGGTTTAGTGAGGATCGAAGAAAATAATGAGGCGATCGCTTTGTATAATGGTCAAGATATGGAATTGGATATTCTTCAATCTAGATTTACTAAAGCTTTTAATAACTTCCTGCATCTAATTCGCTGGCAACTTAATCTAAGTTTTTTTCAGAATGGCTATCAGTATCTAACACTAATTATCCCTGGTCTATTTCTCGCTCCTGGTATTTTATCGGGTGAATTAGAAGTGGGCACAATTGCCCAGGCTAGTTCTTCTTTTAGAAGCGTACTGGCAGCACTAGCCTTAATTATTACCCAATTTCAACAGTTAAGTAATTTAGTAGCAGCAATAACTAGAGTTGTAGTCTTAGAAGAATATTTAACAGTAGCCAAAAATTTTAATAGTGGCACTCAACCAACAATAGATACTAGGAAAAACTCCTATTTTAAAATTGAACATTTAACCCTAAAAACTCCCAACTATAACAATACCTTGATTAAAGATTTAACTATTACTATTAAACCCCAGACTAATTTACTCATCATTGGTGCGAGTGGTGTAGGAAAAAGCTCATTACTCAGAGCGATTGCGGGATTGTGGAACTCTGGTACTGGTTTGATAGAAAAACCTCAAGGCGATCGATTATTCTTTTTACCCCAAACCCCATACACTACCGAAGGGACATTGAGAGAGCAAATTCAATACCCCAGAAAAACTAATGCTGCGGGCGAAACCCTATTACAAATACTCGAAAAAGTTAACCTATCTCATCTTACGAGAAGATTCAACTTAGACACTCAAAAAAACTGGGCGACAATTCTATCTTTAGGCGAACAACAACGCCTAGCCTTTGCCCGCTTACTATTAGCAAAGCCAAGCTATGCCATCCTAGACGAAGCTACCAGTGCTTTAGATAATACTAACGAAAAACTACTTTATCAGCAACTACAACAACAAGGCATTACTACTATCAGTATCGGTCATCGCTCTAGCTTGCTTCAGTATCACGATCGAGTATTACAATTAAACTCCGATCTGACTTGGGAATTAAGTTCGTTGACGGAAAAGATATAGAATGAAGGCAGCCCTAAAGGGTACCGCTTCGCACTTGTCCCATCTTCGTGGGACTACGTCCTTATTATCCCGCCCTGACGGGACGAAGGAGGATAACATCCTCGAATGGGGATAAAGGCAGAAGGTAGAAGAAAGCCCCAACAGAAATAAAAAACTCATTACTCATTACTTATTACTCAAAAAAATGGTTTCTCTTCAGCCCCAAAAAATCAAGTCTTTGTCAATATTTATTGCCACCATCGCACCATTAATGTTGTGTAATGGTTGTGCTAGTTTTTCTCAGGCAGGATCGCAGGTGGAGTCAGAAGTTATCATTCAACCAACTCAGATTAATGATGTGGTGGCTTTTGGCAGACTAGTACCAAAAGGAGAAATTATTTCTTTGTCTGTAGCTAACGCGGAAGACAGTCGCGTCAATAAGATTTTGGTTAATGAGGGAGATTGGGTAGAAGCAGGGCAAATAGTAGCGGTGCTTCAAGGTATAGAAAGGAGGCGGGGGGATTTATTAGAAGCAGAACAAAATGTGGCACTACAAGCGGCAAAACTCAAGAAAGTCAAGTCTGGCGATGCCAAAGAATCGGAAATAGCCGCTCAAGAAGCAGTTGTAGATCGTCTCAAGGCACAATTACGCTACGAGACAAGTGCCAAGCAAGCTGCTCTCAACAGCGTTAAGGCAGAATTAGAACAGGCTAAGTTAACTTTTCAACGCAAAGATTCTCTGTTACAACAAGGTGCAATCAGTCAAGAAGAATCAGATCGAGCAAGAGAACAGTTCCAGGTAGCATCGGCTATCTTAAATCAAAGAGAAGCAGAATTAAATAGTGCTATCCGCACTTTAGAAAAGCAAATAATAGAAGAACAAAGAAATTTAGCCAAGCTAAAAGAAGTGCGCCCCGTAGATATTGAAATCGCCGAAGCGGAGCTGGCAATGGCTAAAATAGCCGTGCAGCAACGCCAAGCAGATTTGGAAGATACTCAGGTAAGAGTACCAGTTGCGGGCAGAATCTTGAGAATTAATACTCGCGTCGGCGAAAGAGTGGATACAGAAGAAGGAATTATTGAATTAGGACAAACCGATGAAATGTATGCGATCGCCGAAATTTACGAAACCGAGATTACTAAAATCAATTTAGGACAGCCAGCTACCATAGAGAGCGAATATGGCGGTTTTTCAGGCAAAATTACGGGAGAAGTGGCACATATCGGCTTGCAGGTAGGCAAACAAAGTTTAATTGGTAGTTCTGCCGATCCTACTACCGATGAAAACGCTCGCGTAGTTGAGGTTAAAATCCGCATTGACAAAGAGGATACTAAAACGGTTGCCAATCTCACTAATATGCAGGTGCAAGTAATGATTGATACTGGCGAACAATCTGCAATTATAGATAATAATCCTAATGGGGAATCAGAAAATATCAATGTTGCTCCAGATTTGGATGCTAAACCCGAGCGCGATAATAATTCTTTCAGTTTTTTACTATGGGGGTTAGGAGTATTAGGTTTAGTCAATTTGGCTCGATATTCAAAATCAAGACGCAAACCAGATTTATTACCAACCAACAACAATAATTCACTTTTAGAAGATCGCTCGACAATCTATCTACCACCTCAACCCAGCCAAATCGAACAGCTAAAAGAAAAGCTGTATTATAAAGTCAAAGAAAAACAAATAGCGATCGCCACTGCGGAAGTTACCCTAAAACAAATTAAAGCCGAATATCTTTCCCAACAAAAACAAAGCGATCAAGAAATTTTAAACTCCCAAAGATTAGAGCTTCTCAAAGAAAAACTATTCTCATTACAAAACGCGATCGCCCAAAAAGAATATCGATTAAACTGCGAAATTCAAGACTTGCAAGCGCAAATATCTCAAATAGAAAATAACTCTTAACTTCTGCCTACATGCGGCTAAAGCCTTTGTGCCTTCATTTATTTTCTAAATGTCTAAGTTGCGGTAATCTAAAACCTACTGCTCCAACTAAAAACATAGTGATCGCACAAGATACATACAGTAACGCCATACCAGCACCAGCACCATTACCAAAGATAGGTGCAAACAGAAAACTTAAAATAGTTTCCGACTGCATCGCTGGTTCTAAAATGCGATCGCATAATGGTCTTGCAATTAAAGTTGCGATCGCACTAACTAACCTGATAACCAACTCAACAGGAGTTAATTAATGCGGTAGCTGATTTTCCAAACCAAATTAATGCTCAGCCTTTAGCTTTAAGCGATCGCCTCTGGGTCAAAAAACATCTTGAACCTGAAGAAGAAAAACTACGGTTTTCAAAGTAGACGAGGTTTAAATCTAATATTTTGGGAACTATAGAAGAGCTAATTGTTAATTGCCCTAAAGGATACACTTCGCTATCAATTTTCCATTGTCAATTTGAAAATCATATGGCTCATTACAGATTCAATCCTCGAAATCATATCTGTTCCCTCGTCTGGACAGTATTTCTGTTGATTACCGTTACCAAAGAAACTAAGCTAATTAACGGTATTACTTGTGCGGCATTATTTGGCATTCCTACAGTCATCGCAGGAATGAATTTACGAGAAAAAGCCGAACGAGAAAAAAGATTGCAGATTATTCAAACCATCACCGATCAACAAATGCTTACTGTTAGCGAAACGGCAAATATATTAGATGTTCCAGCCGAAGAAGCTCAAATACTATTAACTCAACTTCATCGCGAGTCTAGGATAAGCGTCAGCAACCGCAGCGAAGACATGACTGTTGTATATGTACCTGCAAATCAGTAATCTTCGATCGCCTGTTTTGCGGTAAAGTTTTTATCGATCCTATTGTTGTAAATTAAGCTCTATGTCGATAAAAGTATACGGAATACCCAACTGTGGCACTTGTAAAAAAGCGATCGCCTGGATGAAAGAAAACAAGGTAGACTATGAGTTTATCAACACCAAAGAACATCCCCCAACAGAAAAAGCGATCGCCTCTTGGGTAGCAGAATTGGGAAATAAACCCATGCGGAATACATCAGGTAAATCTTATCGAGCGATCGGCGAAGAAAAGAAAAGCTGGACAGATGAACAGTGGGTAAAGGCTTTTAGCAATGATGCCATGTTGCTCAAGCGTCCTTTGTTTATTAAAGATGATAAGGCTGTATTAGTGGGTTTTAGAGCGAAGGAAGAGGTAATAAAAGGAAAACTGGGCGTTGCTTAATTATTTATGTCATTGGCTTATTTAAAAAAATTGCTATGGTTTCTTGATAGACTTATTTTATAAACTTAGTTTAATAGTTTATAAATATGAGCGAACCAATTAATATTCACGAAGCCAAAACCCAGCTATCTAAGTTACTATCGCGAGTGGCATTAGGAGAAGAATTTACTATTGCTAATCGAGGTGTACCTGTGGCAAAGTTAGTGCCTTATTCCTCTGCTGAAAATAGAGAAAATCGCCAGCCAGGAAGATTAAAAGGACAAATTATCATGAACGATGATTTTAATGAAGCGGATGATGAAATCATTAAACTCTTTGAGGGAGATGAATAAGTGAAGTTATTGTTAGATACTTGTTGCTGGCTATGGTGGTTAAGCGATACCGATAAACTAAGCCAACAGCAGCTAAACCTAATAAGCGATAAGCCTAACGGCATGCTTCGCTACGCAATAGTGAATTATTTTTATCCACAGCAAGTATCTGGGAAATAAGCATTAAAGTTAACAACCTCACGGGGTGACAACATACCTAAAAGGATGAGATGATAAGCTTTTTAGCTCGTATACCCTGTAGATAAAAAGGTAGCTTATTAGGAGTGAGTATCATTAGCTGTTCAACCCAACTATGACACATTTGAAAGTTTTCA
>JBCDCO010000070.1:0-20561 GCA_039181635.1 Cyanobacteria bacterium P01_G01_bin.19
CGGAGGGGTTACGATAGATGTGTTAAAAAAATACGTTCAAGAGCAACAAAGGCTTTAGCCGCATGTGGCTCCCCGCTAAACCCTGTCTGGTTTTCATCCCGTCGCTGAAAGCGAGGGTCTTCAACCAGAAGAAAAGATAAACCTACTTTAATTTTGGCAGCTCCCAGCACTAAATTTGACGTTCGACGCTACGCTCAATTTTTCTTTAACTGTGCCAAAGATCCTCGCTTCAATCCTGGATTTATTTTGCCAGAAATAGAATACAATCATCATCTGTCATTTCTAGAAAATGCTTTTTATCGTTTCATAATTATTCCCAGAACTAGAGCAACCCTGCTCGCGCAATCAGAAGAGTTTGAATGGATGCAAAATCGTCCCCCCACTGGTTCGGGCAGAACCGATATGAATCCGCTAAAAATAAGGGTATTGAATCTGCCCGATGATGGTTCCGTTGGCAGTACGGATATTATGGCGATCTGGAATCAAAAACAACGTCAAGGTTTTTACTATCATGCCGATGGTATTAATGATTCGTTAAAGGAAGTAGTTCTTAGTAGTGCTTTAGGCACGGGAACGACTCCCAAAGAAATTAACCTCGAAAGCCTGGAGCGCATTCAAGAGTGGTTAGAAGAATTGCCACCTCCCGCTTATCCTTTTGCGATCAATCGTACTCTTGCTCGACAGGGAGAAAAAGTTTTTGCAGACAACTGTGCTGTATGTCATCAATTTGGCTCGGATCGAGTAGGTCGGGTTATTCCCATCAACGAAATTGGCACAGATGCTAACCGTCTCAACCACTGGACAAAAGAAGCTAGTGAAGGGATGAATAACTACGCCCAAAACTATTCCTGGGACTTTTCTCGATTTCGCAAAACAGATGGCTATGTCGCGCCTGCTTTAGATGGGGTATGGGCAAAAGCTCCTTATCTTCACAATGGTTCGGTTCCTTCTTTGATGGATCTATTAAAACAGCCAGAGGATCGCCCCCAGCAATTCTATCGTGGTTATGATGTTTACGATTCAAATAATGTTGGTTTTGTTTCGACAGCAGAAGCAGCACAAGAATCGAATTTTTTAGTAGACACTAATGTCGAGGGCAATGACAATAGCGGTCACAATTTTGGAACTGAGTTGAGCGCGGGAGATAAAAAATCCTTAGTAGAGTATTTAAAAACTCTGTAAAGATCAAACTGGCTCGTTTTCCAAAAGATCGAAATATTGCGGTTACAATTAAATTACAAATTACTACAAAGAGTTGATATGAAAACTGCAATATACAATATATGTAAGATATATAAACATCTGGGCTTCGGATTAATTGCTCTTGGGATTGCTGCAATAACTTTTAATCCTGGTAAATCTCAAGCCGAGCGATCGTTAGCTACCAATTCTACTGACACTTTTCAGACAGGCACATCTAGCAAAAGACACAAGATCGATCTAACCCTGTCAAACCTAGAGGAGATCAAAGTTGCAGAAGGCGATCGCGTAGAGGTTGGCTCATTAATAAGCGATCGCACTGCCGAACGCACCAAACTACAAGCCAAGAAACAAAGATTAGAATCTTCTCTTACCCGTGCTAAATTACCCCTCAAAGAACTAGAACCCGTCCCAGTACCCAAGTCTCAATCAGAACTGGCAGCAGTCAAACAGGCTCAACTTAACTTGGATACTATCGTTCAGCAGATAAACAACTTTGATCAGAAGTTTATCCATAAAGACCCGTGGCATGTTCAGGTATTTGAATCTGAGAAGGTGCGGCAGTTAGCCGATCTAAAACGCCAGGAGCTAGAAGCATCTATCAATTTAGAGAGAGCGATCGCATCTCTAGACGAAGCTAAACTCAACTACCAAAAACAGCAGTACGAACACTCCTTAAAAGTATCTGACTATCAAACTCTAATGCAGAAGCAGCAGGAGCAGATTCTCTCTCTACAAACTCAACTGGATAAAGTTGATGAGGAAATGGAGCAGATAACTTCGGTTCATTCTCCCTATCGTGGCAAGGTGCGACGGGTGAAGATTCTGGGACAGAACGAGCGAGCGATCGCTGCTGAAGTGACTTTGGATATTCGGGATAGGAAATAGGGCGATCGCCAATAGTTAGCTTAAGCTTTTCCTTATCTACTAGTTAGAAATCCATAGTTTTAATTTAGCTGTATTTGGGACTGGAGACTAGGGATTGGCAAGACAAACTACCCCAATAAAATCGAACTACAGTTTTCTATGCGGATGCAGTTTATATTGTAAATGACCAGATGAAAATACCAATTCTTGTTACCATTCGGTAATAGGTTTAAACAGTTGCGGACAAACGAATGTCCTTACTCGGCATTTACGACGCGGAGCTAGTCCCTTTGGGATGACGATTGGGATTAGGGATTAGGAACTATGGAATTAATTCCCAATCCCCAGTCCCCAGTCCCCCAGTCCCTAGAATCATCGTCCCTTTTAGGGTAGAGAATATGTCAAAAGTAGTTTCTTAGTTATTAATATGTTTGGCAAAGATATCGCGGTTTACAGCAATATTGCTTTGACTAAAATACGAACTGTGAGCGCAGCCCAAACTATAGAAGCCCAAGAAACTGGAACACCCCGTTGGTTCTAAATTGAGTTCTTCTTGAGTAACATCAAACTTATCTCCTATCATTCCGCCGACTAAATCCCCTTTAGCATCCAAATTCAGCCACTTTTCTACATTATTGGGACGATTACCATCTTTATTTTCTTCTCTCAAGCGAGCGCGAACGGGAGAAATAGATAGGGCACTACCAACAGTAAAGAAAGCAGAAACTGTTCCTGGCAACGATAATTGTTCTAATTCTCGCAGCCCTTCGTATGCCACTACAGTTCCCCAACTATGAGAAATAATATCTACCCGAGCGCCATTGGTTAATAATGGTCCGACTACTTGGGTAAAGCGATCGATTATTTGCTGGCGCACATCATCATTGAGCATGTAAATTAAAAAATCATCAATGGCAAAACCACCGCCACGTTCGGCAGAAGATTGAACAATAGCTCGGCGGGCATCATGACCCCCTCCTGTATGGACTGCAATACTTTTTGTTTGCCGCTCCTCCAAAATTAGCTCAATTTCACGACGTAACTGTTGTTGTTGAGTTCGATCAACCATGGTTCGAGCATTAACCAAGTCACTCCAGATAACTTCCTGACGTGTATTACCCAGATTGCCATTACCAAAAGTCTGTCCCACAAATCCTTTGAGAGCATTCCACCAACTGTTTGAATAACCATTACGATGTTGGCTAATACCGTGTACGTATACTAAATAGCGATCGCCTACTTGACGAGCAATCTGTACTCTAGATTGAGCCTCACCTGATAAAGTATCCAGCAGTTGCATATAGGCTTGAATCAATAGTTTTTGATTTTCCGCAGTAAGATTACTATTAGCAGGAGAAAGAGCTTCCCAACGATTTATATTACTATCCCTAAAAGTAGAAGTTAGAGTTGGGTTACCAAAAATCGAGGTATAACGATGAATGCCTTCGTGTTGTGGCACCTGATGAAATCTGTTGGTTCTCAAAAGTTCGGCTACGCGATCTATAGTTGCATGAGATCCTAGATCGGGTGACTCCCGTAGAGTTTGACAGAGATAATAAGTAAATGCTCCATGAAAATCTCCATTAATATAGGCATCAGCGGCAGTTTGATTATCTCGACACCCTGCTAGCAATAAATGTTTTTCTAGGAGTTTTTCTCGATGTTTTAAGCCTCTGGCACGAGCACTAACGATGATTTTCTCCTGAAATTCAACTGGAGGACTAATAAAACGAGGTAAGATCACATCGCGATCGGCTATCAGATGTTGATAGTGTTGTTTATCTAGTTGCTCTAACTCCTTCGTGCGAGTGCTGACATGGGAAAAATCACCTCTGATATTGATATCTTTAAGTACTTCGACTGTAGAATCCAGACTGCGTCGCCTAGAAGCAGTGACATCAACCGCTAAATTCTGATGAAAACCTGGAAAATCAACAGATATAGATCTTGTTCCTGTGCCAGAATGACAATTATCAAGAATGAAAGTTAAATTTACATCTTGGGGAATTCGTTGAATCATTACCTGCCATTCATCATCCCGCATAAAAGTCTCAGGATTATCAAAATCCATGTCATATAGACAGGTAATCTCATCAACAAAATCGGTTTCATCGCCATTATCATCAGGAACATAGGAACCATGACCCGAAAAATGGAATACAAGGCGATCGCCTGCCCGAGCATCATTTAACAGCCAGTCATATTCACGTTTAATTGCGGCTTTTGTCACTTCCCCGTCAATAAGTTGATGAATTTGAGAAGGCTCAAAATTGTAAACTGAAGTCAGTAGATCGAAGACATTATGGACATCGTTAACACATCCTCGTAAATCTGTGATTGTTTGATAATTATTAATCCCGCATAATACTGCTTTACTAACCATAATTTTGCTTCCAAACTATTTAAATCTTGATTTAACTGCTTTTTATGGTAGAAAGAGATTGTGAGAAAATTGTGTGCTTTTGGTATTATGCAGCACAATTTTAAATTAAAGTTGAATCCTCAGTTCAAGCTTAATCACCGAGCGAAGGCGATCGCTTTTGAAGCAAAAAAATGGTAGTTTCTCTCTTGAGTCCATGCTTAAAGATTATGTAACTATGTAATATGAATTTCAAAAAGAAATGCTACCTATCAAATAAATAATTAGAAACCTTTCAAATTGTGTCTTGATTCTTTTCTACTATGCCGCCGCCATGGGTAATCTTCCTTCATCTTGACCAAAGGTAAGAAAATGAGTTAGAGGATCGACTCCTGCTGCTGCTACATCCTGATTTTGAGCGAGATAAAATTCGGGATCGAAATTGGTGCTGGGATCTGCACCTGCTGAAGAACCGATTAAAATATAGTGTTCTAAAGGGTTTAGATTTGTTTCGGCAACGCCAGGATTTGCGGAGATATAGTAATCAGAATCAAAATAGGGATTGGGGTCTCTTCCTTCTGGTGCCCCCGTTTCGACATAGTGAAACAAAGGATCGCCGTTAAAACTGCCTCCAGCCAGTGCAGACTCTACATCTGGATTTTGTTCTAGATAATATTCACTGTCGAATAGAGGGCTAGGACTTCTCCCCTGTATGGCTCCCGTTTCGATGTAATCTTTGATGGCAATGCTATATTCTCTGACTGAAAAAGAACTACCGTTAATAGTGACGCTAGAATTTCCTCCAGTCTGTATTTGACTCCAACCCGATGGTGCCAAATTGGGTAGGTTAGCATTGGCAATACCCAAGCTAACCGCGGCATTTCCATATTCACCAGCAATATCCTCCGCTACCTGAGGGTTATTAATAATATAGTGTGCTGGATCGAAAATGTTGATTTCTGCTTGAGACAACTCAAACATAGATACAGTCTCGCGGTTAGCATCGTAATAAGTAAAGGTTATATTCTCATCGACTGTTTGCCCTTCTGAATATATATTTTGACCTTCTGTTACCGTACCCGTATTGGAAATGGTTATTAGAAGATTGCTCACGGTCATCTTCCTCGTACGACTATTGTTAAGCTTTAGCTTGCCTCAGCATAAAACTTTGAAATAGCGAACACAATGACTCTATGTGCCATCTTGATTGCCGAAAAGTGCAATACTCCTAAGAATTGCCTCTAATAAATAACTCGGTAGGAAGAAAATGAGCGTAACAGCATTGAGTTACTTCCACTGGGCGAAGATTTCTTTAATTCGGGCGATCGCCTTATCGGCAGCCTGTTCGGGAGAAACATTCTTGAGGACGATATTTTCTAGGCTTTGACCCCAAATGTTTTCTTTGAGAACGACGCTATAAGCTGGACTATTGCCAGGATAAATCGATCTAATTTCACTTTGAGTCAAAGTTTTGGTTACGGTCGAAGTATGGGGATCTTCGGGATTAGTCCAATAAGCATCTTCATAGACTGACGTGTGGGCTGGAGAGTGCCTCCCCGACTCCTGCAGAAAAGTATTGATTACCTCTGGTTGGATCAAATAAGCTAAAAATTCCTTGGCTAGTTGAGGATTGGCAGCATCTTTGAAAATTACTGCCTGCTCGACCAAAAATATATGTTTCATCGCTTCGCCATCTGGTTTGTTGGGCAGCTCCACAATACCCAGGCGATCGCGATAAGCATCCATATCTTGACGCAATGCCGCAGGAATAGAAAGGGTAGCGTTGGTCGTTGTCAAGATTTCTCGATTGAGTATCTTTTGGTTATTTGCAGCATTATTCCAATCCACCGCATCTTGGGGAGTATGTCCTTGTAAATAAAATGACGTATACCAATCCAGACATTGAATAATACCCTGGCGTACCTGAGGATCGTCTACTAATAAGTTGCCCTCTTCATCTATCAGTCTGACATTATAAGCTTCCAAAACATGTTCAAAAGCTTGATAAGTATCTCCTGCTTCTATGGACATAGGTAAACCAATAGGGTAAATATCCTGTTGCTGCTCGGTTTCTAAGTCTGCTGCTACATCTAGCCAAAACTGCCAAAAACCATCCCAGTCTCTAGGAATATCCGCGCTCGTACGACCTGTTTTTTCGATTAGGTCTTTCCAATAGTAAATATGAAGTGCGGCTCTGTGGATAGGAACTGCATAGTAACTCTGTTTTTTTTCAACATTGTTATAGTAAGAAGCTGTTGCCAAAGCTTGAGGCTCAAAAATTTCTTTGACTGGCTCGATAATGTCGGTTACATCAACTAACTTACCATCCCAAGCGAGAGTGGCATTAAGGGTACTTTCTGCTTTAAAACTCATGAAGATGTCGGGAGTTTCTCCACCCTGAAGATATCGTTGAGGTTTTTCCGAACGTTGATCCAAAGTGTAAAAATTAATCTGCACCTTGTGTCCAGTATCGCGCTCCCAAATTTTGACTAACTCTTGCAGAGCTTCATCTTCCTCTGGAGTGTAGCCCTTATCCCACCAAAGTTGCAAAGTATCAGTGTCAGAGATGGTTCTAACAACATTATCATTTCTAATTTGAGTATCGGAATTACAGGCAACAACTAGCAGTATGGTAGCTACACCTATAGTTAAATACTTAATTGTTAAAGCAAAGTAGCTGAGTAGTCTTCTAGTCATGAATTCTCGAATCTGAAAATATTACTTTAAAATACTTAGTTTATTAAAACTCAAATGAAGCTTACAAACTGCCAAAAGTATCGAAAAGTAAAACAGCAGGCATCAGGTTTCTTGGGTAGATATTAAATTTTGTAAGATTCAAGCGATGTTTTTCTCATTGTGGCTGCTGCTATAACTTTTTGGCATCTTAACCTCTTTCCTACATGCGGCGAACTATGCGCCTTTGTGTGTTTCAATATATTTTTTGACTGCATCTTCAGAAATATGCCCGACAGAAGCATAGTAAGTTCCTTTGCTCCACAATCCAGAACCCCAGAACTTACGCTGCTTCAACTTAGGAAATTTGTTAAATAAATGAACCGCACTAATAGATTTTAGAGTTTTTGCTATTTCTACTGGTGCGGTCGTGTGGTCTGCTTGAACGAATATATGGCAATGGTCATTCATTACTTCAAGAGAATGACACAGCCAACCGTAGGCTTTACAAGTCTCTATTAGTATACGCTTTAGCTCTACTTCTATCGCTCCCTCTAATATCTGATGACGATATTTGGGGCAAAAAATGATGTGATATTTAAGACTGTGTTTTGCATGAGATGAGCTTAAAATTTGCATATTGACAAAACATATAAAATTTTAGTATTATTTCTGGATAATATCATTGAACAGTCTATAAATCATGCAAGGAACAGGTTATTTAATAGTTCATGGAGAAAAAAAAGGTTTTGATGCGCGACCCAAAAGCATACAAAGCCACATATCGTTCTTTGCGAATTAGAAAGGGCGGAGAAGATGGTAGTTTTCTCCAAGACGAAAGCATCCATTTGTCTGAATGCGCGGACTTACTTGAGCGTTTGAAAGATGGACAAGCAATCAAATGCTAAGAACAGTCTCAATACCAGTCAATTTACCGAATGAAAGATTTTTCTCTTTGATGAGCCAATGTGCGGAAATATTCAACGCACATACTGACTGGGCAATGGAGCAAAAAACTTGGAATAAATCAAAGGCACATCGAGATTTGTATAGTCAATTAAGACTTACTTATCCTGATGTGCCTTCTGCACTTCTACAAGCTACGAGAGATAATGCCCTTGAAGCTATTAAACAAACAAAATTCAAGCGTAAACCACGTAAAAAGACTACTTCTGGATTGCGTTACGACAAACGCACCATGACCTTAAGAGGAGAACAATTAACTCTTAGCTGTCTTGGCAAACGAGTTAAGTTAATTCTCAATGTGCCAGATTATTTTAGAGAAATCTATGATAATTGGGATTTTAGAGGAGCAACAGTTACTTATACTAAGCAGAGAAAACAGTTCTGGGTACGACTAGTTTTTGAACACCCCGACCCTGAAAAGCTAAAGTATGGTGACGTGCAAGGCATAGATAGAGGTTTGTATCATCTGTGTTCCACCCATGACGGTAAATTCTTTTCCTCAAACAAAATACGGGCTACTCAGCGACGCTACTTATACAATCGAAAACAATTGCAGCAAAAAGGCACTCGTTCGGCTAAACGTAGATTAAAAGCTATGTCTGGACGCGAGAAGCGGTTCATGCGCGATGTCAACCATTGTGTAAGTAAAGAGTTAGCCAATCAACCTGAATATCGGATATTTGCTCTAGAGGATTTGTCGGGAATACGCAATCAAAGGCGAGGCAAAAAACTTAACAAATGGCTCAGTAGCTGGTCTTTCAGTCAGCTAGAATTTTTCTTGAGCTATAAAAGTATAGCTTTAGGTAAAGAAACAGCTTTTGTCGATGCCAGATATACTTCACAGCGATGTAGTCGATGCGGGAACGTCAACAAAGCTAATCGTAAAAAGTCTCGCTTTCATTGCCGATCCTGCCATTTTAAGACGCATTCTGACACCAACTCAGGACTTAATATTCGAGACAACTATTTCCTTTCCTCTACTCAATACGAGACGGAGGAACAGGCTGTCGTCAATCAGCCCATCGTAATATCCGAAGGTGTATCCTTTAGGACAGCTTCGCGCTAGTTACAAGCGACGTGGGCTTGTCCCCGTTGTAATTGACTTCTAGACAAATAAATATGAACTTAAAAAGCTTATGGCTTATGGCTTATGGCTACGAACAGTAATCTTATATAGGACATTACTTAATAACCAACGCCGTTTCAAGCCACTATGCTTTTTGTTTTTTTTGTTCTCCTGTCTTTATTGATTTCTTCTCCTGTTATTCCCGATATTTGACTAATTTAAGCGAGCGAGAAACTAACAGCTATTTGAGCCAGCAAACAAATACAGAATCAATTGGAGAGTTATTGTGGTTTTTGAAATACAAGATTTGGAGAGAGATGTACGAAAGTTTCAGCAAGATATTGAAAATGCCAAGGTAAAATATTTAGATGAGTATACTGAATATGCAGATCTTACAACCGATCTAGAGAATATCGGACAGAAATATGATTTTCTTCAAAAGGAAGTCGAAGTTGTCGCCAGACTATTTCCTGAAGAACGCAATGATAAAACTTTATCAAAGGTTAAGATAGGTTTTCTTTCCTCGGCGATTGCTGTTGAAGTAGTTTCTGGAATAACTTATGCAGTGGCAAAAAATAATCTTTGGAAGATAGCTAACAACCCTCAAAGGGCAGAAGTAAAAGCAATCTTAGCCGCAATACGAACCTTTGCAGGACGTCCTGGTGAGGTCAGAATTAGATCGAGTATGGCAAGGGATGCAGTGCAACAGACGATCGCTGTTAAAAGCAAAGTAGCAGAGAAGGCAATAAGAATAGCAAAATTTACTGCTGGGGTTGGAGCGATTCTGAGGGTTGTTAGCGTTGCTTTAACGATTAGAGATGTCAGACAGCGAACAAAATATCTTGAGGAACAAAAAGCTGAATTGCAGCAAAATCTCGATAGCATCAACAGCTATATTAACGAGGCTAACGAAGATACGAAGGAGATAGTTATCGCCTTCCTCGCTTATTTCGCTGAATTTGCGATCGATGTCGATGAAATATTCAATCAAGATCGAGATGGGTTTTTAAATGAAAGCGGCAAACGCAAGTTTGATAGTGCGGTAGCACAGTTACGGCGAATTTTGAATAGAGCCGTCAAAAGAATGAGAGAGTTGAATACATCTACCAAGCTAGGCAATAGACGCATAGAACGATATATCAGCCAAGGCTTAGAGGGAGAGGAGCTAATTGAGGAAGTCTTTCTCGATACCGAACTGCCAGAAGAGTTAATTCAACGCCTCTATGTCTTCAGGTTATTCAAGATCGATCGCACTATTGAACAAGCAATAGAACTATCTCAATTACCCGCAGATCTGGTTCGAGAGCTTTATGCCCGTGGTTATTTAGATAATGGCAAAACTGTTGAGGAAACCGTCGTGCTTTCTGGATTGAGCGCAGATCGGGTTCGGAGAGTCTACGCCAGTAAGCTACTAGACGATCGCCTAAACGCCAAAACTTCTGACTATACTCTAAATCTAAATGCGATCGCTGCGCGAACGGGTCTGGCAAAAGAAATTATTTTGGAAATACAAATCAGTAAAATAGCCGCCGATTTACGGCTAGACTTCGAGAAGCAGCAAGATCCACAGCTTTTAGCCAGATAAGAATTACGCGAATAAAACTTGACTAAAAACTAAAAACTAAAAACTAATTTTGAGGGCGTGAAAAGAATGAACAGTACAGAAAAATTTCAGACAATTTTGCGACAGGGAAAAACTAGTACTGATGACGCTTTGCAGCTGTTTGATGAGTTAGATATCGTCAATCTAGAGTTGATGATGGGTAGATGGAAGGGTTCTGGTTTTCACACCAATCATCGGATGGATGGTTTATTGGAAGCTATTGGTTGGTATGGAAAAGAATTTGTCAGCTCAGATTGCGTTCATCCTCTGCTATTTTCTGAGGGTAGTAATATCTTTAAAGTCGATCCCAATCCTACTGCCATGAATTTGGCACTTAGCATCTCTATTCCTCGCCAAGATGTTCTCAAGCCAGTTTATGGTGCGATGATTAAAATACTCCAAACCGAAGAGAGTAAAGCTAGAGTTCGGATGATGGAACATCGAGGCAAAGTCAGCGCTACTATGATTTATGACTATTTGCCAATTAACGATGTTTTCCGCCAAGTGGACGAGAATACCCTGTTAGGCTTAATGGATTTTAAGAAGATGGAGCAACCATTCTTTTTTGTTTTGCATCGAGTCTGAGTAGTTAGTTCTTGTGTTGGAAACAAAAAATCCCTACTTCTTCCCGATTTTTCCTTAATAAGTATACAGAGTGAAATATTTAAAAGCTGATTTCACCCTCAAAAATAAGCAAGGTTTGAACTAAAAATCGAGAACTTATTCAATGCTGAAACGTAGAATTAAATGGGATGAAAAGACTGCCGTAGTTACTGGAAGCGGTTCGGGTATTGGAAGAGCTGTGGCGATCGCAATGGCAAAAAAAGGAACAACGGTTCACCTTGTAGATCTTCGTCCAGAACGAATTGCGGCAATGGTTGATGAATTATCTTTAGATACTAATATTTGCGGTCACACTATAGATGTAACCATTCCAGAACAACTAGAGCAGCTAGCCGCAAGTTTACGAGGAAAAGTAGATATTTTGATTAACTGCGCGGGTATTCTACATCAAGGTAAGCTGGCTACGACTACTAACAAGGAATTGCGTCAGGTAATGGATGTAAATCTGTGGGGAGTCATTAATAGTATCAAGGCTTTTCTGCCTCAGATGAGCGATCGTCAACAGGGAGGTCATATTATTAATATTGCCTCCATAGCGGGTCTGATTGGCGCGCCTGAGATGAGTTTATATAATGCATCTAAATACGCAATTCTCGGATTATCCGAATCTTTGGCTATTGAGCTGGCAGCTAATAAAATTCAGGTAGCGGCAGTTTGTCCTGGTTCTGTAAATACTAATTTAAGTCGAGATGGGCTATTTTTATCAGATTCTACAGTAGCCCAAACATTACACAAAGCCATACACAATGGTGTCCATCCCGACCGAGTTGCTTTAGATATTATCCGAGTCATTGAGAGCTCATCTTCGTTCAAACTTTCCTGTGTAGAGCTGCGCTGGCAGATTTTGTGGTTATGCAAAAGAATCTTCCCCTCTTTATATCCGAGGTTTGCCAGCATTCTTTATCATCAGGTCGTCGATAAAGGATTGCTCGATCTTTTTTTGAGACTAAAGATCTATCTCAGTAAATTACCGAACAGATACAAGATTGAAAATTAACCTAATTTTGGTATGGAACTACTCAAGTATTGGCATCCCCAATCCCCGATCCCCATTCGTGACAACTTAAGGTTGTGTGTTGTTTGTCAATCGGTTTTTAGCTCTAAGCTTTAAGCTTTAAGCTTTAAGCTTTTGGGACATTTTAAAGTTGACTTTCTTTTTAAAGTGATCGCCAGTTTTAGATCTAACCTAATCTATATCTGGTGTTTGTAGATAAATAAAACACCAAATATGGTACTTGACTCGATCTCATTTTTCTTAACTTGTCACGATTACCCAATCCCCAATCCCCAACCCCCAATCCCCTTTTTCTTGATCGATGTTATTCTCTCTGATACATAAGATATCCAAGTCTTATGGCAATCTATCTCTGCAAAATATAATTACTCTACCTTTTTTGCTACAAATATTTATTACAGTTAGCTTGGTAGGATACTTTTCGTGGCGCAATGGAGAACGGGCGGTCAATAATGTCACTAGCAGCCTGCGGAATGAAGTAACTGCAGGGGTCAAACAACATTTAGCTGACTATCTAAAAACGCCCCACCTGATTGTTCGACTAAAACAAAACAATATCCAAGCGCAGCAGTTAAATGTCGATAACTTCAGTCGAATACGGCAAGATCTCTGGTTAACTATACAGTTGTTCGATACCGTGCGCGCAATTTATATTGCCGATGAGACAGGAAAATTTAAATATATCAAACAGGAAAAAGGAAGTCTGTACAGCAAGGAAGTTACCGAGCCACCCAAACGCGAAACCCATATTTTAGACAGGTTTGGCAAAAAACAAGAATTAATTGCAGTAGATCGATACGATCCCACCTTGCGCCCTTGGTATCTCAATACATTAAAAACTCAAGCCAACAACTGGAGTAAAATTTACACTTTTACGGGTGGAGAATTGGGCATTACTGCAGCAGGTTTGCTACAAGACAGCCAGGGGAAAACTCAAGGCATCGTAGGAGTAGATTTGGTTCTCAGCGGTATGGATCGCTTTCTACAAAATATAGAAATCAGCAAAAATGGACGGGTTTTTATTCTCGAACCCAATGGCTATCTAGTCGCAACTTCTGCACCAGAAAAACCTTTTACCTACGACCCAAATACCAAGCAGGAAAAACGCCTGCGGGCGATCGACAGTAATAGTATCTTGGTAAATAAAACAACTGCCTATATTACCCAACATTTTGGCAATTTACACAATATAGCAGCCGCCACACAACTTGAATATCGACTCGAAGATGAGAATCAGCTAGTTCAAGTCGTCCCCTACAAAGATGACCTGGGTTTAGATTGGCTGATTGTAGTAGTGATGCCAGAATCTGATTTTATGACCCAAATCAAGGCTAATAATCTCAATACTATCTGGTTGTGTGCGATCGCTTTGGCGATCGCCACTATTATTGGCATCTATACTTCTCGCGGGATTGCCCAGCCAATTGCCAACCTCAGTCAGCTAACTAGCAACATCGCTCAAAATGCCAAAGCCAAAAAAACTAGTACGGAACTGTATCCCGCCATCAAAACTAGAAACATCAAGGAGTTACGTTCTTTGGCAGATTCTTTTAATGAAATGGTGATTCAACTCAAGGCAGCATTTCGCGAACTAGAAAATTCTCATGCCAACTTAGAAAACCGCGTTCGGCAAAGAACCGAAGCTTTGATGTTAGCCAAGGAAGAGGCGGACACTGCTAATCAAGCTAAAAGCCAGTTTTTAGCTAATATGAGTCACGAACTGCGTACCCCTCTCCATGCCATACTGGGCTTTACTCAGGTTGCGCTACAAGACCCTTCTCTCAAGCCACAGCAACAAGAAAACTTATTAACCGTCAAGCGCAGTGGTGAACATTTACTGACTCTCATCAATGATGTCTTAGAGATGTCGAAGATAGAAGCAGGTTCGCTGACGATAATTTCCAAACCATTTGATTTACATTTATTGCTAGATAATCTAGCCAAAATGTTTGGACTAAAAGCATCAGGAAAAAACATTCAGTTAACTTTTAATATTCCTCCCAATCTACCTCAATACATCGAAACCGATCCTGTAAAGCTCAATCAAATCTTAATCAATCTAATTGAAAATGCGATCAAATTTACAGACGCAGGTAAGGTTAGCCTAAACCTCAAATTATTCACTGCTGGACAAGAAACAAGCCTGGCATTTGCCGTTCTTGATACTGGACGCGGTATCTTGCCATCGCAGCTAGAATCAATCTTTATTCCCTTTAGCCAAACCAAACAAAACGACTCCCAGGGTACGGGATTGGGACTGTCTATCAGTCAGCAATTTGCTCGTCTGTTGGGGGGAGAGATTAGCGTAACCAGCGAAATAGGAGAAGGTTCACTATTCAAGTTTAAAATTCCCATCAAAATTGTCACCAAGCCAGACAATATGACGATCGAACAGCCTACTCAAAGCTATATTACAAGGCAGCGCATTTTAGAGAATGCGCCCATTCAAGTACAAGCTGCGGTTTCTAAAGATGCGATCGCCGAAAACTCCGATTTTTCCGCTTCCGATCTGACACAAATGCCAATAGCATGGATCGAAGAATTGCATCAAGCTGCGATCGCCGTTGACAGCGACTTGATTCTACAGGCGATCGCTCAGATTCCCTCAACTGAGAACAATCTGAGCCAAAAACTGAGCAAGATGCTAGCCGAGTTTGAATACGATGAGATAGTGAATTTAACTGAAGGAGAATTGGAACGAAGAGGAGTTTAGGAGCGATGTGAAAACGATCGGTTGTTGGTCGTTGGTTGTTGGTTGTTGGTTGTTAGTCGTTAGTCGTCCCGAAAGGGATACCGCTTCGCATATTAGTTGTTGGTCGTTAGTTGTTGTAGGTATATTCTTTTGACTTTTGACTTTTGACTTAAAACCCTAGCTGTTTTAGTATTCCCCCGAACAAATAGATTAGGATGTCTCAAAATTAATTGAAACGACTATAAGAGGATTTTGACTACTTCGTATTCAATATTTCTCCTGTTAAGCACATAATATTTCACAAGGTAATTCTCCAAGAATAACGATCGCATTCTTAAAACCCTTTAGATTCGAGATAGTACATTTGGTCACCTTAACAGGGGTAAGGGGTACTCCTAACTCCTAACTCCGAATTCTGAACTCACGCTAATATGACTTCCAAGCTCCCAGTCCATTATTCAATCATCAACTGTATTGAGCCTATATCCCAAGCCATGAACAGTTTCAATAAAATCTCCTGAAGCTCCTGCCTTTCTTAATTTTTGACGCAGACTTCTAATATGAACTTTGACGGTATCCTCATCAGGAGGCGTCTCTAATGACCAGATACTATCGATGATTACCGAACGGCTCAAAACTCGCCTACCGTTTCTGAGTAATAGCTCTAAGATACTGTACTCTTTGGGGGTCAAATGTATTGGCAGATTCTCATAGCTCACTTCATAGGTGCTGGGGTTGAACTGCAAACTGCCCCATTCCAGAATTGGCGGTGCTGAAGTAGCACCTCTACGCAGTAAAGCACGAATTCTGGCAAATAGTTCCCCCAAATCTACAGGTTTAATGATGTAGTCATCTGCTCCCGCATCTAATCCTGTAATTTTATCGCCGATGGTATCTAGAGCAGTAATCATTAAGATTGGCATTTGATGCCCATGCGATCGCAGTTTTTGACAAAGCTCGATCCCATTTAAGTCTGGCAGCATCACATCCAACAAGATTAAATCGTATTCTAGAGACTGAATGTAATCTAAAGCGGATTCCCCATCGCTAGCAATATCCACAACATATCGTTGATCGGTAATTGCTTCTCCCAAAGTCTCTGCTAAATTAAAATCATCTTCAACCAAAAGAATTCGCATCAAAATCTGTTGTTTACGACAGTAGCACTTCACAATCTGCTTTTTAATCTACTAAAAAATCCGAACTGTTTTGGCGTTACGACAGAATATTTATCATTCGGTTGAATTAAAGCAAATCAAAACTTTCCGATTTCTTTCCGATTTACTAACTAATTTGCTTACGACCGATTTGCTAACCTTCTGTTTGTGGAGGTCGATAAAACAATCTGTTTATCCCTCTTTTGCATTCATATTCGTGGCTATTTGAGCCTTTAAAACTAGATGAGTGCCTTCATAAAGGGGCTTCGCCCTAGATTAGCTAGTTACTTGAATTGAATTAATTCTCTTATAGCCTAAGGCTTAGAGCTTATAGCTCTTGATAAAAAATCAATTTTAAACTTCTATTTTGCAAAAGTAATAATATGGCAATTCCCTTATTAGAATACTCTCCCTCTTCGCAAAACCAGCGAGTTTTGGGTTACGAAGTTCCTGGAGATGAGCAATCTCGAATCTATAATACAGAAAACCTGCTTTCTAGTTCTGAAATTCAAGATTTGATTTGGGCTGCTTACCGACAAATTTTTAACGAACAGCAAATTCTAGCTAGTAATCGCGAAAAAGAACTGGAGTCTCAACTGCGCAATGGTCAAATAACTGTACGAGGATTTATTCGAGGTTTGCTGCTTTCAGATACCTTCAGAAGACGCAATTACGAACCCAACAATAATTATCGTTTTGTCGAAATGTGCGTGCAACGGGTGCTAGGACGTAATGTTTATAGCGATCGCGAAAAGTTAGCTTGGTCAATTGTCTTAGCAACTAAGGGACTTGCAGGATTTGTTGACGATCTTTTAGAGAGTGAAGAATATCTCAATAACTTTGGTGATGACATCGTCCCCTATCAAAGAAGACGTATTTTATCTCAGCGTACAGAAGGAGAAGCTCCTTTTGCCAGGATGCCTCGCTATGGAGCAGATTATCGGGCAAAGTTGCAGGATATTGGCTATTTTGCTCACGATCGAGGAGATTATGATTGGGCTAAAAGCCAAGCTTATCTGCCTCCTGCGCCAGTATTACTCGTGGCAAAAATCTTAACGTTTGCAGGGGCTGGATTATTGGGCTTGTTAAGTCTAGCAGTTGCCTTAGCTGCCTTTGGTTGGATTTCTCTATAAAGATATTTTGACAAATATTTAATTTAATTCCTCCCCAGGGCTGTACGTGACTAAACAGTCCTGCTTTTTTTTATACATTGTTGGTTTAACCCAAAGTTTTTTTATGACTAAAAGTTATTGACTACTATGTTTAATTGTCTGGCAAATTCTATGATTTATAGTTGGAATTTAACTCATCCGCCAGTTGTAATAATGGTAGGGTTTTTTGCTTTGGTAGGTTGCTATTTATTGGTCTGCCGCGAAATTGTTCGCAGTCGACAAGCAGAGATAAATCTTTGGCAACAAAGAGAACGAGAAAGAGTAATAGACCGAATTGCTAGGCAGATTCGTAGTTCATTGGATTTGGATGATATTTTAAACACGACGGTTTTGTCAGTTAGAGATTTTCTCGACTGCGATCGCGTCTTAATTTATCGTCTGGAGCAAGATGGTACGGGCAAAGCTATTACAGAAAATGTTTTATCTCCCTATACTGCTATTTTGGGTCAAACATTTCCTGAAGAAGTTTTTCCGCAGCAATATCATCAAGCCTATACTCAGGGAAAAAATCGCACTATTACCAATATCGAACAGGATGATGTCGAAGAATGTTTGGCAGAGTTTGTCAGGCAGTTTGAAGTTCGGGCAAAACTAGTAGTGCCGATTATTCAAGAAATTAAAGATGCTGCCGAGACTAAAACATCTAAACCAGCCAAGTCTTATTTGTGGGGACTGTTAATTGCTCACCAATGCAGTAGAACCAGACAGTGGCAACCTTTAGAAGTGGATTTAATGAATCAACTAGCCACTCAGGTTGCGATCGCCATTCAGCAGTCCGAACTTTATTCTCAACTACAGCAGCTCAATCTAGACCTAGAAGATCGAGTCCGACGACGCACCGAGGAACTAGCCAAGGCAAACCAGGCATTAAAAGCAGAAATAGTAGAGCGTCAATCTACCGAACAAGCTCTAAGACTCACCAATCAAACTCTTCAATCGCTAATTGCGGCATCCCCACGGGCTATTTTTACCCTGGATTTAGAAGAACGAGTTAAGATTTGGAATCCTGCCGCATCGAGAATGTTTGGCTGGAGCGAAGCTGAAATTTTAGGTCAGCCTAATCCAGTGATCGATGCTAGTTCGGTAAGTCAGTATAGTGCTTTTAGACAAAAAATTCTTCAAGGGATTACCCCATCTAGTTTAGAGATTAGAAGACCAAGAAAAGATGGTAAGGAAATAGATATTGTTTTTTCTGCTGCCCCATTAACCAACAACCACGATCAAATCAATGGTATTGTTGCGGTAGTAGCAGACATTAGCGAACAAAAAGAACAAGCCGAGCAAATACGTTTGCTACAGTCGGTGGTAGTCAATACAAACGATGCGGTTCTGATTACCGATGCCGAACCCATTGACGAACCTGGTCCGAGGATTATTTACGTTAATGAGGCATTTACCCGCACTACGGGCTATACACTCCAAGAAGTCATTGGCAAAACTCCGCGCATTCTTCAAGGTCCAAAAACCAATCGCCAGGCTCTGGCAAAAGTCAGAAAAGCTCTGGCAACCTGGCAACCTGTAACAGTAGAAACTATCAACTATCGCAAGGATGGATCGGAGTTTTGGGTCGAGTTTAGTATCGTGGCAGTAGCCAACCAAAGAGGTTTATATACTCACTGGATTTCTGTACAGCGAGATATTACCGAGCGCAAGCGCACCGAACAAGCCCTAAGACAAAGTGACGAACGTTTTCGGCGAGTAGTGGAAAATGCATTGGATATTATTACAATTATCGACCCTACGGGAGCGATCCATTACGCCAGTCCTTCGGTTGAGACCGTAATTGGTTTTATTCCCGATGAATTGATCGGTCAGAAATTTTTTGATCGCATTCATGCTGAAGATTTAGCCAAAGCTTCCCAAGAAATAGTCGATGTCTGGCAGAATTTTACCTCAGTGCGACCGATAGAATTTCGCTATCAGCACAAGGATGGTTCTTGGATTGTTTTAGAGGCGGTGAGTCAAAAATTTCTTGATAATTCTCCAGAACCAAGAATTTTAATTAATTCTCGCAATATCACCGAGCGCAAACGTCTTTCGGAAATGAGTTTGGCATTGGCAAGGGAAAAAGAACTAGGCGAAATTAAGACCCGTTTCTTCTCTATGGCTTCCCATGAGTTTCGTACCCCTCTAAGTACTGTATTAGCAGCAGCACAGCTAATAGAAAATTCTCCTAGCGTTTGGCAAAATGAGCAAAAGCGATCGCGCAATCTCAACCGCATTCAAAACTCAGTCAAGAATATGGTGCAGTTGCTAGATGATATTTTAACTATCAATCGAGCCGAGACAGGTAAACTAGCATTCAACCCCAAGCCTCTACGTTTAGAAAAACTTTGTTGTCAGTGTATTGAAGAAATACAGCTAAGTGCTGGCAGCAAACATCAAATTGCTTTTCACTGTCCCCAGCAAGGTAGAAGAATTAGTTTAGATGAAAAATTAATGAGATCGGTGATGGCTAATTTGCTATCTAATGCAATCAAATATTCTCCCCAGGGAGGTGAAGTTAAGGTTTCTTTGGGGTTTTTCAGCGATCAAGTTCGGATAAGCATTAGCGATCGCGGTATTGGTATCCCCGCCGATTATTTAAAACAGCTATTCGAGCCTTTTCATCGCGCTCAAAATGTACGTCGTATTCCTGGCACTGGATTGGGATTACTGATCGTGAAAAAATTTATCGACCTCCATCGCGGTCAAATTGAGTTCGCCAGTGAAGTAGGTGTTGGCACGACGGTTGTAGTTAGCTTGCCACAAACTGAAACATGGAACATGGAACATTGAACATTGAACATTGAACATTGAACATTTGATAAATGATAAATGATAAATGGCTACGTCCTCGAAGGAAGGTGAATGATAAATGTTAGAGCAAGTCAATCGTGAGGAAATTAATTAAAATGACTGTAGTACGTCTGATGTGAATTAAAAAATCTTAAAATCCTTTAAATTACGTTCTCTAAAGGTGAGATTTTCTTAATCGTCTAGCTAAAAAACTCAATTTTCTAAGTTTTCTTGAAAGCTAAGAGCTAAGAGCTACCCCTGTTAAGGTGAGCAATTGTACTAGTCAAAACTGCCAGAAATGCGATGCCTTCGGCTAGCTCCGCAATCGCGATCGATGGCATTCTAAAAGAAACTTGGTAATCAGAGATTTCGTTTCATGATTAATGCTA
>JBCDCO010000071.1:0-20430 GCA_039181635.1 Cyanobacteria bacterium P01_G01_bin.19
CCATAACCATCTCGAAATCACTGTCACATTAAATGTTTCAAGATAGCTGGTTGAAACCTTGTTCTCTCGTTCAATAATTCAAAATAAGGAACTCTGAAATAACTGATTTTTCGTAGAAAAAGATCCCAAATGGGTTCTATACGAACAAAAAGTTTACTAACAGCCAAGAAATAATCGATTTTGCCACTAAGCATAAATCTAACTTTAAAAATGCTTACGCGCTCAACTATAGCAATAGAGATCGCATTTTAGATTGGGAAGAAAAGCGATCGGAACTTCCAATAAGCAAATATCAAGATGTTATTGATCGAAAAACATTAATTGAAAGATCCACTTTACTATTCAAGCAATATACCCGCGATCTAAATAACTGCAATTTTTCAGCAATCAGAGAATATACTTTAGAACCTTTTAATTTTAGTCAAAACAACTTTGACCTTATTTGCAATTATAATTTGTCCGAGCTAGTGCCACTCAAGTTTGAAATGAGAGAAGAATTAAAGCGTTTTATTATCCAGATAAATGGTTCGATAATAAATTTTAAACTTTCTTCTCAAGGATATATCTTAAGTGGCAAACCTACATATTGTTTGTTTACTGAATATTGGGATATTGCTTTAGACCAGAATAATCATTGCTACTTAGTAACCATTTACTAAAATTTAGTTATATCTTTTGATAAGTAGCTTCACCAAAATGAACCCAAAATGGATCATTAAAACGCGCCTGGAATATCTTTCCCAATCCCTATTCCCCAATCCCCAGCCCCTAACCTAGCTATTTAATGTTTACTACTTACTATTGTTCCCAATCTTTAAAAATTTTGAGTTGTCGGAAAACGATAGTTATGATTTTTTTGATGAATGGTTTGCAAGATAGTTTTATGGTGTAGCAAAGCAACTTCGTGCCAACTAAAACGCTGGGCATTTTGCTCTGGCTTTTCAGCAAACCAATGTCTTTCTAAAGCAGTCTGCAAAGATTTGGCATATACGTCGATATCTGTGACATCACAAGTAATACCAGCACCGCCAATTAAATAGCGGCGTACAGAATCATCGGTTGCCACCACTGGCAAGCCACAAGCCATTGCTTCTAGGTAAGCAAGTCCTTGAAAAGCTTCGATTGAGGGTAGGGTAAAGACATCTGCGCTTCGATATACCTGTGGCATCTGAGCGTAGGCAAAAGTTTTAATCTGAAAGCGAGCCTTACCCAAAAGACGCTCTCCCAAAGCTTGAAAATAATCGCGATCGCTTCCTTCGCCGCAAATCAACAAACTGGCACGAGGCAAGCGGGATACAGCCTCGATCGCCAATTCAATTCTAGAGTTACCGTCCCTTTCAAGTGGTGCTACACAAAGTATAACTGGCTTGAGCAAACCAACGATCTTTGCTTCTCCTAAAGGACTAAATTCTGTCGTGTCAATGCCATGAGGGATAATTTTTAGCGATCGATCTGGAGCTAAATCCTTAACATACTTAGCGGCTGTCGGATTGGGTACGATAAAGCAGTCAGGTTTTAGTTCCATAATGCGTTTTAGATATTCACCTTGTTTGAATGAATTATTGTGTTCTGCAAACAAGATTGGCGTACCAATAATTGCCCTAACGCAGCTAGCCATCAACAATCCACCATAGCCATTATGAGTAACAATCAAATCAGCTGGATTTTGCAGTAAGTAATTGATGCAGGGTATAAAACTAGTCAAATGCTCGATCGCAATTTCAGGATTGCTAAACCATCTGTGCAAAAGACGATTTATCGATGGATAAAATTTCCAGTTAACTACTTGACTACGACTGACAGATTTAATCGGATGGCAAAAAGAACCGCAGTCTGCGCCGCTGAGTAGTTCGACTGCAAAATATTTGTCCAGATGACGAGCGAGTTCGACAGTAAAATTTTCGGCGTTTCCCTGCCAATTAACTCCTGCATTGGGATGAACTAAGACAACTCGATACAATTTCTTGCTCCTAAATATAAGATTGTTTTGCTAAACACATAAAAATTAGTTATTCTTTTTACTCTTGATTGCCAAAAACCGCTCAAGCATTATGCTGGAACGATTGATCGTTGATTTTATCGGTGACTCTGAGATACGAAGATAGATTTCCGTAGGTTACTCTATCCCAGTTGTGATTGACTGTAATATAGGTATGAGCTGCTTGAGCCAGATTTCTCAATCGTTCTGGCTCTGATGAAGCAAACTGCAACTGTCTTAACAAAGAGTCAAAGCAACCCTCCTGAAACAGTAAGCCTCTATTTCTGCCGATTAATTCTCGATAGATAAGGCGATCGCTAGCTAAAACAGGTACTTTCTGCTGCATTGCTTCTAAAACGTTTGTCGACAACCCTAGATTTGCTCCCTCCGATGTTTCTACCAATAGGGCTGCATGATGAATAATCTCGGCTAGGTTTTGTCCGTCTATTTGGTTGGCGAAGATAATATTTGGACTTCTTTTGGTTAGATAAAGAAGTTTTGCTGTATATTCGAGCGAATCGCTAATTTCGCCAGCTAAAACTAGTTTCCATCCTGTTAACTGCAATTTTTGAAACGCTTTGATTAGTATCTCTGGTCGTTTTTTGGCGTTGAATTTACTCAGAGATAAAATATACCGCTTCGATCTCAAACCAAGAGATTTACCATAGTCAAATCCCATATTTATCGAGTCATAATTTCGAGGAGCACTGGGGATATATCGAGGAGCGATATTATATTTCCGCTGAAAATATTTTTTTAATGCCTTAGACACGACGATTACTTCATCAGCATTTTTAACTGCTGCTCTTTCCATCCAAGAAGATAGACAGTTTAAGACTTTGTGTCCTCGCTCGCAGTTTTCATGGGAATTTAATTCGTGGCTGGTTAGAACAATTTTAGACTTAGAAAATAGTTGTGCAAACCAAGAAAACCAAGCTGCTTTTGTGCCCTGAATATGAATTACATCATAGCTGCCAAGACTAGCCCACACAGTACTCAAAGCTGCATTGAGCATAAAGCCAGGTTGTTTGATAAATAATATAGCTAGAGCAATTACTCTTGTATTGCGATAATAATCGACGGAAAACCAAAGCCGCTGATTGGGCGAGGGTTGAACGAATAAATCTACTTGATGTCCTTTCTCTGCGATACGAGGATAAAATTCTTGGCAATAGCGTTCTATTTTTCCCATTTCTGAAGGGATTCCTTTGATGCCGATGACAGCGATTTTCATAAGTTGTAAATACTCGATAGGTTGTCAGCAAAAGTTGGACTACTCGCACCACAATCGTTCTTGTCACTTGAACGCTTGTATGGTTGCAAAGAAGTTATGGTTCATTTATGTTGATGAGAATTAAGATTCTCACTCTGGCAAGCTATGTATGAATCAGTAGTTGTTGTCAGTTAAAAAAATTGAAAAATATCGATATTTAGGATCTACATTTAAATGTCACGCAGTGTCTGCTATCTTCCCAAAGTACGACCTGATTGTGTGCGTGCATATGTGTAGAAAAATACTATGAATTTTGCTACACATAGCTACAAATTAAAATGAGCTTTGATAAGTATCTATCCGATCACCTTTATTCATAGTCAAACACTCTTTCTCGGCGGATAGATAATTTTCGATTCTGGCGATCGCTCTCATCAATTCTCGGCGGATCGAGCAAATTATCTATGTACTAAATTAAAAAGGTTGGGATGGTAGTTCTATTAGGGAGAATAATGAACACATATTTGAAATAGCCACCTGTCTGGGAGATAAATTGGCGCATTTTGTTTGATTCAAAAACTCTTGTAAATAGCGCAAACTAATGATTATGTGACAGTCAAAAAACCAAACTAATAAAAGCTAAAACAAATATTGGTTGTGTAATAAAAAGTACTGCAATGAAGATCTATAATTGTGTGAAATCTAATTTTAGTTTTGAACAAAGGTATTTTGATTTTTTTGCAACTAGTATACTGACAATTTTATAGGTGTCATTGCTTATTTGAGCAATTGAAGCAGGTAATAGTTTGTAAGATTTATACGAATAGTTTTTATTGTTAGTAGTACTTTGAAATCTGGTACTTTTCATGATTTTAGTTATCTCGTCACACCCGAAAGCTAAGTTGTTTTCATCTAGTAATAAAAGCATTACAAACTTAGAATCAACCATCACCAACAATTGATTCAGTAGAATTATTTAACAGAAAACACTTAGTTATTTTCAAGCAAGATCGTACCCCTTTAAAATAGAATTGGCAATCAAAAAAATCAAAAAAAGCACCTATACAGATCAGTGAAATTACGCAACCTATATTGACTGGTGCTTTAAGAAAAAAGTAAATAATTAGATAATGTGGAAAAACTGGCTAATGGCGTGCAAAATTTTGCTCTGTTGGTATCAATATGCGATCAAATTCAATTGATGACGCATCTTACTATTCGATGAAAATTGCGTGATGTATTTACTCCGAACAAAAGCTAATTGCTTGAGGACGACAAATGTTTTGGTAAAACTACACCTGATCACTGATAACTGATTGAATACCTTGTATGGCTGAATAAATTGTTAATTCTTCATAGGCTTTTATTAGGGTGTCAATTCTGATGAGCTACCATTACTAATTGTCTAATTGTGCCAATCCATATAGAAAAAATTTATATATGAATAAAGCTATCTACCGTATCTTGGATGCGAACTTAGATCGCGCCAGAGAAGGACTGAGAATTATTGAAGAATGGTGTCGCTTGGGGATAAACCACCAGGCTTTATCGGAAGAATGCAAGCAGATACGCCAAGAATTAGCTGGTTGGCATAACTGGGAATTACGGCAGGCTAGAGATACCCCTGGAGATGTAGGAACAGATTTATCTCATCCCCAAGAAGAAGTACGAGAAAGTATCGAACAACTGCTTCAGGCAAATCTATGTCGATCGCAAGAAGCTTTGAGAGTACTAGAAGAATATGGCAAGCTTTACGATCCGAATATGGCTGCTGCTTGCAAACAGCTACGCTATCGCGTTTACACTATCGAAAGTAGTCTGTTTAGCAATCATCGGCTTCAACAACTATACAATGCACCCTTATATCTAGTTACCTCTCCCGAACCAGAGATATTAAAAATAGTCGAAGCTGCACTTAAAGGTGGTTTAAATCTCGTGCAGTATCGAGATAAAAATGCTGACGATCGCGATCGCCTGGAAATGGCAGACAAGCTCTGTCAGTTATGCCATCGTTATAATGCTCTATTTATCGTTAACGATCGCGCAGATATCGCTCTAGCGGTAGATGCAGATGGGGTACATTTGGGACAAAATGATGCTCCTGTAGCATTTGCCAGAGAGCTGTTGGGTTCGCAAAAAATTGTCGGCAGATCGACAACCAACAAACAAGAGTTAAACAAAGCGATCGCCGAAAAGGTCGATTATGTTGGCGTTGGTCCATTTTACGAGACTCCCACCAAGCCAGGAAAAGCGGCTCTCACTCAAGAATATGTCGATTATGTCAAAGCAAAATGTCCCGTTCCTTGGTTTGCCATTGGCGGAATTAATTTAGAGAATATCAACGCAATTCTAACCACAGGGGCACAGAGAGTATCGGTAGTTCGCGCTATCATGCAAGCAGAGCAACCAACTCAAGTAACCCGCCAATTTTTGTCTCAGCTAATTAGACGGTAATTACGACATCGGAAGCGAGATTTATGTTTAACGCAACTAATAAAATAAATATACAGGTTAATGGAGAGACTCGAACCTGCCCAGCTGCAATTTCCCTACCTGAGTTGCTAAACCAACTGCAGCTCAATCCCCGTCTGATTGCGGTGGAATATAACGGAGAAATTTTACATCGCCAGTATTGGGATACTACTCAGATGCAGTCAGGCGATCGCTTGGAAATTGTAACCATAGTGGGAGGGGGATAGATCGTACTGGCTTTATCGATTAAAGATGAATGGTTATCGGTTCGGAAGTAAAAAGTAATGAGTAAGAAGTAAGAAGTAATAAACAAGCAATTTAAGATTTGAGCAAGATAAAAGAGCAAAAATGAAAAATATTTTTAACAGAAAGTTTTGGATGAAGTCGATATTAGCACTGGGTTTAGTAGCGGTGCTAGTGTTGGGCAATGCTAGTACGGCAATGGCTGCCCGTACTGGCGGTAGAATTGGCGGCGGTTCTTTTCGCGCGCCTTCTCGTAGCTATTCAACTCCCCGTTCTGCCCCCCGTGGTGGCGGGTATGTTTCCCCTGGTTATGGCTACGGTTATGGTGGTGGCGGTTTTGGCTTCCCATTCTTACTTCCTTTTGTCGGATTTGGTGGCGGCGGCTTGTTTTCCATCATTATTTTTATTGCGATCGCTAATTTTTTGATTCGTAGTTTCCGCAGTGCGGGAGTAGGAGAAGAAAGCGTGTATGGTGCAGCAAGCTCCAAGGTTTCTGTTGCTAAAGTGCAGGTAGGTTTGTTAGCTAATGCTCGCGAACTACAGCCCGAATTAAACCGCTTGGCTTTGACTGCCGATATGAGCAGTGCCTCGGGTAGAGCGACAGTGGTGCAAGAAGCAACTTTGGCTCTGTTACGCCATCCCGAATACTGGGTGTACGGTGCAACCGATTCTTCCCGCACCGATATAGACTCGGCTGAAGCCAAATTTAATCAGTTTTCTCTTACCGAGCGCAGTAAGTTTGCTGATGAAACCTTATCCAATGTTGATAGCGTTATTAGTGGAGAACAGCAAAAAGCTTTAGGTGGTGAGTCTGCCGCTGGTGCAATTCAACTCAAAGATGGAGATAATGGCGAGTATATTATCGCTACCATAGTCGTCGGCGCGACAGGCAATCTGAGCTTACCAGAGATTAAAGATTCGGACACCATGCGTCAAGCATTGCAGCAAGTTGGCAGTCTGGGAAGCGATCGCCTGCTGGCAGTAGAAATTCTTTGGACGCCTCAAGCGGATGGAGACACTCTGTCTTCCGATGATATTTTGGCATACTATCCCAATCTCAAGCTGGTTTAGATGTCTTGTTGGGTAGATAAAATGTTGCCAGCTTGCTTAAAAAAATCTGTGGAAAAGGTTAAGAAAGCTGGTACATTTGATTATGATGAGTGACCCACAGACGCTATACACAAGGCGACGCCTTGTCAGTCTCCTTCGGAGACGATAGCGCGAATGCGCTGTTCTCAAGTCTGCGAAGCAGACGTTTGGGCTTCGCCCTGTTCGCCGTCAGGCGTTTATGCCCTTTAGGGTGCAAGGGAATGCGCTCATCGCGGCTACGTATGGTTTGACCTTAATAAACCCCTAAAATAAATTTAAAATTGTAAAGGAGATCGGAATATGGACTTGCGTATAGTTTTAGTAGTTGCACCTCTGGCGATCGCTGCTAGCTGGGCTATTTTTAACATCGGTTCTGCTGCTTTGGTACAAATCCAAAAGTATTTCAACGAAGAAGGTTAAATCAAGCCAGCTATCGCGTTTACCAAGCAGAACGCAGAACGCAAAGTCAGTTTGTCGAAGTAAATGCTGCTATTGAGCTTATCTCGACTCTGATTTTGATTTAGCAAAAAAATATAAAAAACCAAACCGACTGAAGCTGCAATTTAGTTTTTTCAGTCGGTTTTTTAGTTGTTAATTGTCCATTGTTAATTATCAATTATCCATTGTCTGTCTATTCATTCATACTTTGAAAAAAATCGATGGTGCTTTTTAGAGCAGCAACAAATGCATCGATTTCCTGACGAGTATTATAAAAATACAGGCTAGCTCTAGCACTGCCAGAAGCGTTAAAAATGCGGTGTAAGGGTTGAGTACAATGATGTCCAGAACGAATCGCAATACCATCGTGATCTAATAAGGTTGCCAAATCGCTGGCGTGTATTCCTTCGACATTAAATGCTACTAACGCCGCTCTACCTTGTCCCTCAGTATTGGGTTTTGCCCCATAGATTCTAAGATTAGGAATAGTTTCTAGCTTCTTAAACAGATAAGCAGTCAATTCTTCTTCATAAGCATGAATCTTATCCATACCTATACTGTTAAGGTAGTCTATTGCTGCCCCCAAGGCGATCGCTTCGCCAATTGCAGGAGTTCCCGCTTCAAATTTATGGGGCAAGTCGCCATAGGTAGAACGATCTAAAAATACTTCATCGATCATTTCGCCACCACCCATAAAGGGAGGCATAGCCAACAAAATATCTTTCTTGCCGTAAAGAAAACCGATGCCCGTAGTGGCGCACATTTTATGCCCCGAAGCTACCAACCAGTCACAGTCTATCGCTCGAACATCGATTGGCATGTGAGGTACGCTTTGACAGGCATCGATTAAGACTTTTGCGCCGAATTTATGGGCTTCTCTAGTAATCTCGGTGACGGGATTGATTACGCCCAAGGTATTAGAGACATGAACTATAGAAACCAGTTTGGTTTTATCTGACAGCAAAGATTTATAGTGAGCCAGATCGAATTCTTCAGTGGGAGTTAGCTGCACGTATTTTAAGACTGCACCAGTTTTGTCTGCAATTAGCTGCCAAGGAACGATATTACTGTGGTGTTCCATCACAGAAAGAATTATCTCATCTCCCTCCTTGAGATTAGCCAAACCCCAGCTATAGGCGACTAAATTAATTGCTTCGCTGGCATTGCGAGTATAGATGATTTCTTCACGAGAAGCGGCATTGATAAACTGGGCAACTTTATCCCTTGCACTTTCATAGGCATCGGTGGCTCTACCGCTGAGGGTATGGGCGCCGCGATGAACGTTAGCATTATCTCGTCGATAGTAATGCTGTAGTGCATCCAAAACTTGCTGGGGCTTTTGGGAGGAAGCAGCACTGTCAAAATAGATCAAAGGGTTGTTATTTACCTTTTGATCTAAGATGGGAAAATCACCTCTAACGCGATCTCCTAAAGTTTTTTCTTGAATTAAGGTCATTTCATTCAACATTTATTGTTCAATACTTAATCAGTGGCTTAGAGGTAGATGATTGTTTTGCCGAAGACTACTACCCGCTAACCCCAGTCATTACTTGATTTTTTGCTCGATCGCTTGATTTACTCTCGTTTTTAGGGATTCGATTTGCAGGCGATCGATAATTTCGGCGGCAAAAGCATCAATTAGTAGTTGATTGGCATCGTTTTCGCTCAAACCGCGACTGCGAAGATAGAATATTTCATCAGCTTCTAATTGACTTACCGTGGCACCATGAGCGCATTTAACGTTGTCGGCAGTTATCTGTAGTTCTGGCTTGGTATCTACCCTAGCTTTGGGAGAAAGCATCAAATTGCGGTTTAACTGAGTAGCGTCAGTAAGCTGTGCTTCCTTGGTAACAAACACTTTACCATTAAAAACTGTATGAGCGCGATCGCCTACGATACATTTGTGTAGCTGATCCGTATTGCCGTGGGGTTTACTAAGGGCAATAATACTGTGGGTATCGGATGTTTGTTCTCCCGTTGCCACAGTCAAACCGTTTAAATTACTGACAGTTTGCTCTCCTTGCTGCAATACTTCTGGATTGTGACGAAATAGTTTTGCACCCAGATTGATTTCATTAATTGTATAGTGACTATCGCGAGCTTGAGATATAGCTGTTTTACCAATGTGATAGCTAGCTTCCGACTCCTGTTGCAGACGAGTGTGGTTGACTCTGGCATTTGCCTTGAGAAATATTTCCGTCACGGCGTTGGTAAAATATTTCCCTAACCCCACATATTCTTCAATCCAAGAAAAGCTAGAGTTGGATTCCGCCACCACTAAGATCCGAGGCTGTGTAAAAGTAGCTTCTTGTTCGCCATCAGTGACAAACAAAAGGTGAATGGGAGTTTCTACGACAGCGTTTTTGCTCGCCCAAATCACTGCCACATCATTACCACCTGCCGTATTGAGGCTAGCAAAAGCATCCTGCATTCCATGCTGCCGAGCAAAGTATTCTTTAGCCTGGTGTTCTTGAGGCAAATCTTTTAAATTACCTACATATATGCCTTTAGGCAATGCCAGAGCGTCAGAGAGTTCTGCATTATAAGTTCCGTTAACAAAAACCAGACGATTGTCTGCGGTTTTCTGCAGCGGTGTTTTATCAAATGCTTTTTTGGATGCAGGTGCGACAAATTTACCCGCCGTTAAATCGGCTAGATCGATAAAACGCCAATCTTCATCTCTACGGCTCGGCACAGACAAATGAGACAACCAAGATTTAGCCTGTTGGCGGGTATCACACAACCATTGGGGTTCATCCTCATTTATCTGGCATTGTGCCAGCAAACCAGTTAAAAAAACGTCTTCTACTACTGTAGTTTTATTTACTTGAGATACAGTGGCAAAGGGAATTTGTACTGCCATTATACTCCTACCCTCGCTGCAGATTTATCATCCAAAAAGTCATAGCCACGACTTTCTAATTCCAGCGCTAACTCTTTGCCACCGCTAGTAATAATTTTGCCTGCTTGCATCACATGGACAAAATCGGGTTCGATGTAGTCTAGCAGTCTTTGATAGTGAGTAATCACCAAATAACCCTTTTCAGGAGTTCTTAATTGATTTACTCCATCAGAAACAATTCTCAAGGCATCGATGTCTAAACCAGAATCAATTTCATCCAAAATAGTTAGAGTGGGATCGAGTAAAGCCATCTGTAGAATTTCGTTGCGCTTTTTCTCTCCGCCAGAAAATCCTTCGTTGAGACTTCTTTCTAAGAAACTAGGGTTCATCTTGACAACTTCCAATTTTTCTTCGATTAAGTCTTCAAAATCAAACGTATCTATTTCTTCCAAGCCTTGATATTTACGCTTGGCATTGTAAGCTACCCGCATAAAGTCCAGATTGCTTACCCCAGGAATAGCTAGGGGATATTGAAATGCTAAAAATATGCCGCTATTAGCTCTTTCATTAGGTTCTTTATCCAGGATACTTTCACCCTGATAAATAATTTCGCCACCCGTTACTTCATAGTCAGGATGTCCTGCAATAATCTTAGAGAGGGTGCTTTTTCCCGAACCGTTACGCCCCATAATAGCGTGAACTTCGCCCGCTTTGATTTCTAAATTGACACCTTTTAGGATAGGGGTGTTGTCAACATTGGCTGTTAGATTGCGTATTGATAAGATTGTTTCGCTCATTGTTTGTTAAATAAACAATTTTTGACTATTGATTTGCAGACTCCCAAACTTCCAAACCTATGTAGGGCAAGAAATGAGAACTATTTTTTCGGCTTGGTATTAAAACAACATTTTTGTTGTTTAAGTATATTTTAGACTACATTAGCAACTTAGACGTTGTCAAAAGCCAGATAAATTTTATAACTGGCGATCCAGACTGAATATGATAAACATGATGAATACCAGCAACAAGTAACCGCCATAATTGTTGATTGTTTATTCAAGCTCAACTATGATGATAGTAAATAGTTTAATTATTAGGAATAATTAAAATGGACAACGATTTTGGTATATTAATTCGTCAAGCAAGAAAAGAACGAAAATTCTCTCAAAGAGAATTAGCCAAACTGTTAAAAATAGATTTTACCTATCTATCTAAACTAGAAAATAATCGGGCTGACTATGCCCCCAAAGAAGAAGTAATTCGTGGTTTGGCAAAACATCTAAAATTAAATGAGGAAGAACTGATTTTTCTGGCAGGAAGAATTCCCCAGCAAGAAGAAGACTTACTCAAGCAACACTATAAAGAGATGCCAGCCTTATTTCGTCGCATGAGAGAAAATCCTGAATTTGCTCAAAAAGTATTTCGCGAAGCTTCTACTAGAGATAACTAACCATCATCAATCAAATAGGCAGTGAGTGTTTTTCGTCCTTTTCAATTTATCTCCAAACTCGACATAGAGGCTCGTGCTTTAGATATTTGGCTTAAGATGGCAGAATCTGGCGATCGCATAGAGTTGCCAGTAGATGCGAGTGTTATTGCCGAATTCTTGGATTTGGATATTGTTTGGGATGCAATTCCCGAAGATGAAGAAGGAGCGATCGCAGCTAGAATTTTACCCCTAGAAAAACTGATTGAAATCAACGAAAATATTCCCCAACTCAGGGGTGGTTTTGGCGAGTCAACTATCGCTCACGAGATCGGACATTGGATATTACATATCGATACTGAAAAAGTAGAAAGCTACATTAGATTGAAGCGCAAAGGAGTGGATGTACGGGTTAAGCCTTTTCTTTGTCGCAGTAGTAATTTAGCCAAGATTGAATGGCAAGCACAGTACTTTGCAGGATGCTTGTTGATGCCACAGCACGTACTAACCGAGCTACAGCAAGATAAAGATTTAACTAAATGGCAACATCTTTATAAAATGGCTGAAGAACTGGGCGTAACTATTTCTAACTTAACTACTCGCCTACAGGATTTGGGTTGGATTTCTCTTGATGCCGAAACTCGCAAAATTTATCTGAGAAACTGATGAATAAAGAAGAAATAATTCAGCATTTAGGCTTGGTAGAACATGTTGAAGGGGGCTATTTTACCGAAACCTATCGTTCTGAGTTAGAAGTAGATACGGATCGGATAGACAAAAAACGCAGCATTCTCACTTCAATCTACTACATGCTGACAAGCGATCGCCCTATCGACCATTTCCATCGCAATCAATCGGATATCTTACATTACTTTCAGAGGGGATCTGCCATCACTTATCTAATTTTGAGTCAGGCGGGAGAATTAAGCAAAGTTAAGCTAGGGTTAGACTTTGCCCGTGGAGAAGTCGCTCAACTACTAGTTCCTGGAGGCTATTGGAAAGCTGCTGTTTTAGAACAGGGTGAATTTGGACTTTTGGGAGAATCTGTTGCTCCTGGCTTCGACTATCGCGACATGGAGATAGCAACGCCAGAGTATTTTCAAGCTTCTTTTCCTAACTTATGGTCTGAGTTAAAACCTTACGTCAAATAATAAACTCCTAACAAACAAATTAGCTGGTTAAGACTGGGTAAGGGTTAAAGGTTAAGGGAAAAAAATAAACTTTAAAACAGTAGATAATCAGCTCAGTTTTCTGAGAGAATGATGAATAAAAATATTTAAAATTCCACGACGGAGCTGTATCTAAAAAGCTCAATTTAAGCTTAACATGATTCGTATTTTAATAGTAGACGATCAAAATTTAGTTCAGCAGGGAATAAAATCTTTGTTGGCTCGAGATCTAGATTTTAAAGTTATTGGAACAGTCAAGGATGGTCGTCATGCGGTTCAGCAAATAGCTCATATTCATCCTGATGTTGTCTTGCTCGATATTGAAATGCCTGGAATGGATGGGATTACCACAACTAAATATATCAATCGCGTATCGCCTCAATCTAAAGTCATTATTTTGAGCAGTCATGAAGAAAAAAAATACGTGACTCAAGCATTGATGGCAGGGGCAAAAGGATACATCCTAAAAACAAGCTTGATGACAGATTTAAAGCAAGCTATTCAAGCAGTTCATAATGGTTATTCTCAGATAGATTCAAGACTGCTGGCTAAAGTTTTCGATCCTCAAAATATCAAAGTAAAAAAAGCAAAAGCTACTAAAAAAGGCGATCTAGGAAAAGAACAAGATTCAGACGGAGAAAATACAGCAAAATTATTGTCCGACTCAGAATACGATCGCTCAGTAACCGAGAGCCAAGAAATAGAAGGCACGCTAGCTACTCATGAAGCACTTGATAGCCCAACTTCGCTCGAAATAGATAAAGCAGAGACAGTAGTGCGAACGAATGAGATTGAAGCGGACTCGTCTCAATCGTCACAGAGCGAATCTGGCTCCATAGCTGAGAAACAACCAGAAAAAGAACCAAACCAGATTTTGTCTTCTGCTTCTTCTCAAAAAGCGATCGCAACCATCTCTCATCAAGACAACGTCAAACTTTTTACTAATCGTTCCAAATCAGAAACTTCTTATCTAGCTAGGGTATTAGAACGCCCCGAAATATCGAGAAATAAACCCTTAACAAGGGGGTTTCTATTTCGAGGAAAGCCACAAAAGAGCAAATTTCTTCGATGGGCTAAGAAAAGACGCCATCGGAATTTGCTGTGGAATATTGGATTTATATTTTTAGGCTCGATGGTAGTAATCTTGATAGCCAACTTACTATAAATTTGCTTTGCTCATGCTGCAGTAGTTTTAGTCTTACTAAACTTATTGCGGTCGGGCAGTTCCTTTTCCAAATATCGCAGACGAGGTTCTCTGTAGGCGATCGCAACTACTGCCAAATTGATGATACCCAAGAGCACCAACAACAAAGTGACTCCCTGTCCCATACCAGTATTGATAAATCTACTAATACTCTGTGCCACAATTCCGCCTTCTGCCATT
Organism: Cyanobacteria bacterium P01_G01_bin.19; assembly: GCA_039181635.1. Classification (GTDB taxonomy): domain Bacteria; phylum Cyanobacteriota; class Cyanobacteriia; order Cyanobacteriales; family Xenococcaceae; genus Waterburya. The sequence goes on from JBCDCO010000071.1 coordinate 14,255, forward strand.
AAGGGATTCAAAACATTATCTACCAAAGGACCTGCTAGCAGGTAGGCGCAGATAGCTAAAGATCTTTCAAGCGTCTGCTGTAGGGCAAATACTCTTCCTTGGAGACGGCTTGGTACTTTACTCTGCCAGATTGCTTGATTACAGCTAACAATTATAGGCTGAGAAAATAAATAGCCAAAGATGCCAATCGCCAAAACAATAGTGGAGATTTTTAATCCGCCCACTAAAATAATGATTCCCTGAAAACCAACAAAACCAATAATTGCTTTTACACGGTTCTTAGGACCAGACCACAGGCTCATTAGCACGCTACCTAAGAGCATGCCACAACCACCTACAGAGAGAACAAAACCTAATTGTTCCGTAGATCCAGGCTGATATAGCAAGGGCCACAAAACAACTTCTAGCATTCCCATGGTGAAATAGCTAATGGCAATAAAGCAAACCAATCTAACTAACCCAGGTCGCAGAACGATGTAGTTCCAGCCAGCAACCGTATCGGAAATCACCTGATTGAGGACTTTTTTTCTTCTTCTGTTGAAGCGCTTGAAGTCAGGGAACTTAACGCTCAACAAAGTAGCGATCGCAATAATAAATGTAGCTATGTCAATTAAGAGGATATTTTCTAGACCGTAGAATTTCATTAAAATCCCAGCGATTGCTGGAGCAGAAATTTTGGCGATCGCAAACGAAGCTTGAACCATGCCGTTGGCGCGACTTAGATCGTCTGCTGGAACTAATTGGGCGATCGCTGCAATATAGGCAGGTTGTTGAAAGGCATTGAGACTGGAGGTTATTGTTAGAGCTAAATAAATATGCCAAATGGCTAAACTATTAGAGCCCACCAGAAATAATATTGCTAAGGCGACGATTCCCGTTCCTAAATCGCTCATAATCATTGCCGAACGGCGATTCCAGCGATCAACTAGGACTCCAGCTAGAGGTGAAACAATCGCCTTAGGGAGATACATAAACAAGATGGTCAGAGCAAATTGAGTAATCGTGCCTGTATCTTGATAAGTTTGTTCCAAAATCCAAAATCCCAGGGCAAATTCGGTGAGCTTAGAGCCCAACAAGGAAACAACCTGCCCGATCCAGACAATAAAAAAAGTTTGCATAGAGTTTTAAATAGAATTTTTATTAGTCAAAGCTAATATCTAAGGATTAGATCTGTTTTATAGATAGTTTGCTAAAGAATAATCTTTATGGCGATAGAATGCTAGCGAAATAACACGATATTGATATCTGTATTAAGTCGCAGCCAGGCAACTTTTTTTCGATCTCAACAGTATACTCTAGTGATTTTTGGATGCCAAAGATAATAAGGCGATCGTACAAACGAACGAGAACGCCGTATTTTGCTAAACACTAAACTAGATTATATCTGAGTATTTTTACTTAAAGCTCAAAGATCGCATTATTAATTTAGTACTGTCTATTCTAGGTAATTTAGAGTAATCTTGAGAAAATATAAAATTTTAAGCTATCAAACTGAAAAATAACTTAGCTGCCAGCATTTGACAGCTAGTTATGAAGAGTATTTGAATATATTTTTATGTTGCCACTGTAAAATTTATGATTATTGCTTTATATAACTAACCTCTTACTCTATGATTAAAGAAAAATAAGCTTGACTTATATGGATTTGGCACAAAAACGCGCAAATTTGTTGGATATAAAGACAAGATAATATACTAGACTTGGTGGAGATTATTCGCAGCAGTGGCAAAAAAAGAATAGAAAGTTAATGGCAAGGGTGGAAAATCACGCGGATGACTATTATTCGGCTTTGGGAGTCTCCAAGGATGCCGATACTAAAAGAATTAAAGTAGCATTTCGGCATTTAGCTCGTCAGTACCATCCTGACCTAAATCCAAATGACCCAATTTCCGCTGAAAAATTCAAGCAAATATCTCAAGCCTATGACGTTCTCTCCGATCCAGTCAAACGTCGTCGCTACGATCTAAGTCCCACGCTCAATCGTCAACGCCCCGCAAGCCAACCAAGCCATGCTAGTAGTCGCAGAAAAAGCTATAATCCGCAGCCAAAAACCGCTCATGATTTTTACCTTAGAGGGACTTTAAAGGCGCAAAATAAAGAGTATCGTCAGGCTATAGAAGACTATACCGAAGCAATTAAGCTCAATTCCAAATTTGTGGATGCATATCTAAAAAGATGCGAAATGCGCTATAAGATGGGCGATAATCAGGGGGTTTTAGACGACTGTTATCAGGTATTTAAAATCAATCCCAACATAGCAAAGGCTCACTACTATCAGGGCAGGGCAAGATACAGTTTGGGATATACTCAACCTGCCATAAAGTCCTACGATTTTGCGATCGCTAACGACAGCAATTATCCTCAAGCATATTACTATCGAGGAATTGCCTACAAAGAAATATTGTCTACTGAGTCTGCTATTAAAGACCTTAGTAGAGCAGCAGAACTTTTTCGCTCGCAAAAAAACTATGACGCTTATCACCGAAGCCAAGAAATTGTAAACGAACTGACCAAAGAAGATCGGGTTCATGGCTGGTTTGATAGCTTGATCCAGAATTCTTTGATGACATTGAGCATTTCATTACTCAACCCTGGAGGTGGCTTATTACCCGCTTTTTCCCGCCTCAGCCATCGACAATCTCAGGAAGTGGGAATAGTTTACGGCTTGTTTTCCAGCCTTTGCTTTGTCTGCACTTACTTTATGACTGGATTGCCTCTATTAGTTGAAATTTGGCAGCTATTTTTAATCGCGGCTATTCCCTTTATGAGTTTTCTGGCTACGGGTAACATGATGCGCTTTGTGCTACACAACCGAGGGCGTTTTTCGACAGATGTTTTTATTGCAGGCGTTAGCGTTATCCCGATTGCTTTGACGAGCGTACTCATCGGATTCGTGCCAATTTCAGCATTTTCTGCGATCGCTCCCTTAGCCATGCTGGGCTTTGCTTACACCACCCTTAGCCTCCATGCAAGCTATACTCAATTACTCAACATCAACGAATCTAAGGCTTCTTTGACCGTAGCACTCATGCTAATATTCAACACCTATATTTGTTTGTCTTTAATGTCTACTCTAATTGTGTGACGATTGGCAGCTTAAAATCTCGATTCAAATTCAATCAATACTCTAGTGTTGCCTTCGTCTTCATCGTCATTGCCAATAGATTTAAAATCGCTCGATCCCCGCAGCACAAAGTTTTTGTCGAGTCGATAGCGAAAACCATACTGTGTGGGAATTTCATTGATATTTAAAATTCTCAGCACGGAAAAAGAAAAATTGTCGAACACATTAAAGGCAATTTCTCCTGCAATACCGTCAGTTTCGCCATCGCTACCCTCATCGGATTTATTTTCGTCTTCAATAATTTGAATCGGAAATAGCCGTAATTCGCCAATCGGGAAAACATTATTAAACTCAGAATTGAGGGTGCCAAATAATGCCGAACCTGCCAAGGTAGCTATACCCAAAGTGCTGGTGTTGTTAGCCAATGTTTCGACGAATCCTCCACCTAACAAAGCAACAATTTCCCCTTGACTGCGGGGAGGACTGCTAGTCAGTTCGATTCTATTGGTGATTTGACTTGCCAGTCCCTTAACTTTGGCGGAGACTCTAATTGTCTCTAAAGTTCCCAGACTATCAGCATCTGGTCTTTCTGTAGTAGAAGCTTCGCTGGCAACGCTTATTCTGCCAGTAGTTTCGACCGCCGAACCTACCAAGAGAACATCCAAGAATGGATCGACCGCATTGTTACTAGAAAAGCGAGCCGTGTTTTGATAGTCTCTCGACAGACTTAGTTGAGTTGTAAATAGGTTTACTTGACCTCGTTCTAGAGTAATAGTTCCCTCTGGACTGGGTTCGACAAAAGTACCGTTAATGTTGAGATCTCCAGTAGCCGAGAAGGTAAAAAGAGGTGGCTGGCTGATTTGAATATCTTCTCCAAGTCTCAATTTAAGATTTCTGTATTGGGTAATTGCCGCAATTCCTGCTTCACTTTTGCGTCGTTTAATCGCGCTGATTTGGCTGCCTGTAGTGTTGTTGGTGGGTACTTCCTCTTCAGCTTCAGCCTCGTTGTCGAGTAGAATAGTGCCGTCAAACAGAGTTACATCTCCTGCAATGGTGGGCTCTGTAGCTTGACCCAAAATCTTTAATTCGCCCTTGACTCCCCCATCATATAGTTTGGGAATATCCACGGTTACACCATCAAAATCAATGGTCAAAGGATTGGTTGAACCGCTTGTATTGAGGGGAACAGTCCCCTGTGCCAAAATTTTTCCTCCGCCAAAATCTCCTGTAAAACTATCGACGCGGATATTGTTCAAATCGAAAGATATTTGACTGTTAATCTTGGTGAGTGGATTGTTGGGCAAGCTTTTTGCGGCTACAGTGGCATTTTCGATGCTGGCTTTTCCTTCCGCCACTAACTTGCGGGGCAGACTTTGCTTGGGATCTAATACTCCAGCAATATCTAAGATAATTTCTCCCGTACCGTCGATCCACTTTAATTCTCCTCGCGAAAAAATATCTAGTAAAGCCAATCCTTTGTCTTTAACATTTACCTGAAGTTCTAAGCGATCGCTTTCTGGCTCGATTTCGGCAAAAGGCAATTTATAGGGCAAACTTCCTCTCAAGATCAGGGGATCGGCATCTTTGACGATGTTACTGCTAGCAGAAAAGTCGAGACGAGAGCTGCGATAGTTAAAGCTGCCTTTGGTTGACTCGATGGAGGTGCCGTTAAGAGCAGCATTATCTACTCGAATTTCGCCTCTTGCTTGAGGATCTTCTGGAGTTCCCGCAATACTGGCAGAGGCATTAATCAATCCCTCTAAAGCCAGTTCGGGAGGTAAGGAAAATAATTGTTCGATTAGCTTAACTGGAACTTCAATCAGGCGAAATTGTCCTGATTGTCTTGCTCCACCCAGGGTTCCTGAGAATAAAATAGTCGGGAAAGAGGTGTCTAGCTGCTTGGTTTTTGACTCATCTTTGCCAGGGGGATTTTTAAGTTGGATCGAAATGGGCAGCAAGGTCAAAATATTTTCTCTAATATTTCCCTGTGCCACAATTTTGTTACTGACCAAATTTCCCCAGCGCCATTCTTCACCCAAAAATTCAAATTCAGAATTGAAACCCGTGTTAAGAGATCCCAAGACATCAATTTTGCCATCAAAAGTTCCTTTGAGATTTTTGATCGGGGGAACTATGGCAGTTTGTCGTTGCTGTTCGGTAGATGCCAACCAAGCCTGAACGGATGAAAGTAACTGTAGCTGCTCGAATATAGGAGCATTTTCTAAACCAACATCAAATAGAGAGCTTTGTTGAGGTTGAGACGATTGATATAAATCACGGGAATCTCCATAATTGCGCTCGCTAAAGATGCGGCTAAAGTCGTTCAATTCAAATATTTGTAGTGCTACTAAAATATCTTGAATTTGTCCTCCCTCGATCGCGACTCTGCCATCGAGAATCAAATCGTTGGGCTTTTGCTGGATATTTCCTTCTAATTGATAAGTACTGTTTCTTTGGTTAAACTCCATGTCTTGAATGGCAAAATAGCCGTCAGTGTATTGGAAATCACCCTTGAGTAAATCGCCCCGAATGCTAGCTAAAGCAGGATTTTCCACGACTATATTTTTTCCTGAAGTAGCCAAGGTATCGAGGTTAAAAACAAAGTCTCCCGATAATTCTCCGCTGACAGGCTGAATGGCAAGATTTTCTGGCACTTCGATATCTTCGCTTTTTAGAGCAATGGTTTTGAGCAGCTGAAGCGGGACATTTTGAGTCGACAGGTCAATAATTTCTTTTTTCCCCGTACCGCTAACGGAAACGTAGTCTTGAGTAACGGTAAAACCTACGGGAGAAAAGTCTTTGTCTAGAACCAACTCGATTCGATCTAGGGGTTTGAGCTCCAAATCGAGCTCGGCAGCAGAAGGAAATAAAGGAGCGGTCAAAACTTCTTCCAGCTCCAGACTGACCCCAGTTTGGGGGGATATTTGTACGTTTCCCGCTAGTGTAGGGGCAAAATCAAAACTTTCCACTTTTAGGTCTCGAAGATTTATACTGCCAGCAATTTTCATCGCGCTGGGAATACCGCTAATCTGCCCTGAAAAATTTCCCCTACCCGAATAGTCAAGATTGGTTGCCCAGCTTGGCAGAGTCAATCGCAGTTTGGTGATGTCTA
>JBCDCO010000072.1:0-20386 GCA_039181635.1 Cyanobacteria bacterium P01_G01_bin.19
AATTGCATTATTGATAGTTACAGTACCTGAAATGGCAGGATTATTAGTCAAACCATCGCCATCATCCACACCACTATCAACCACTAAGGCGGCATCTAATAATGGATTGGTAGTATCGAGAGTAAAGTTAACGGTGCTGGTGCTGACATTACCTACCGCATCAGTAGCCACTAACTCTAGAGTATAAGTACCATCTTCTAAAGCGTTACCGTCATTAATTTCGGCTAGTGCAACTTCATTCAGATTAAAGTTACCATCAACATCAATCAAATCGGTAACATCAACTGTGTTACCTCCCAAGCTAGCAGTCAGAGATGCGATCGCGCTTTCGTCAGTTACAGTACCCGCAATATCGGCAATGGAAGTGATGCCATCTACATTACTACTTCCAGTATCGGTAACTAAACCTGCATTAATTATCGGTGCAGCAGTATCATCGGGAGTCGTGTCTAAATTGACAGCAATAGTCTCTTCACTTACGTTGCCAGCCTTATCAGTAGCGATGATAGTCAGAGAATATTGACCATCAGCTAATCCTGTCAGATCCAACTCTTGAGAAAATTCGCCGTTGGTTAATTCTAGTTCTACTTGTTGGTTATCGAACTGATAAACAAGACTAGCCAAATCTTCGTTAACCGTTCCTGTTAGTTGATTGCCATCAGCCAGATTGGAATTAGCCGCAGGTGAACTAACTAATAATTCTGGTGCAGTAGTATCCAGAATGAAGCTAACTGTGCTGATACTTTCATTTCCTGCTATGTCAGTAGCAACTAGTTCGAGAGTATATTCTCTATCTTCTAAAGCATTATCATTATTGATTTCGGCTAACTTAGTTGCGTCGAGATTAAAGTTACCGCTAGCATCTACCAGATCCGTAACATCAATTGTGTTATCTCCCAAGCTAGCAGTCAGAGATGCGATCGCATTGGCATCGCTGACACTACCTGAAATTGTCGGATCGTTGGTCAAACCATCATCGCCATCAATGCCAGTATCAGTCAGCAAGTCTGCGTTTAATAATGGATTGGTAGTATCGAGAGTAAAAGAAATCTCGGTCGAACCTTGATTGCCAGCTACATCAGTTGCGATTAAATTGAGAGTGTATTCACCGTCATCAAGAGAATTATTACCGTTAATCTCTTTAAGAATTTCTTCGCTCAAACTAAAGCTACTATCACTTTGTAGAGTAGCGGTAATATCAGCCAGACTATCGTTAAATCCAGCAGATAAATTGGCAATTTCACTTTCATCATTAACAATCCCCATGATAGTAGGATTGCTAGTAATAAAATCACTAGTACTAGAACCAGTATCATTGACTAAAACTGCTTCTATTTCAGGGGGAGTGACATCAACCACACCTAAGCTGACTTCTACATCGAGTGTTTGCGTAGTTGTGTTACCTGCCAAGTCAGTAGCGATAATTGTCAAAGTCTTCGTACCTGATTCTAGATTCGTCAGATCGAAAGACTGAGCAAACTCCAGTCCATCAACAGCAACCTCGACAGCTTCTTGTCCTGCAAAACTATAGGTTAAGGAAGCGACTTCTTCATCGACTGTTCCTACCAACTGACTTTCTGAATTGATTTGCGGATTTGCAATTAAGTCGGGGACGAACACTTGGGGGGGAGTAGTATCCAAAACAAAGCTAACCTGAAGTTGCTGAGTTTTATTGCCCCATTTGTCTTTTGCCTGAAGATACAAGGTATGTTCTCCGTCTTCTAGGGGACTACCTTTGATAGCGGTCAATTGAGTTTTGTTAATGATGAAGCTACCATCTTCGTTTATGACGCTGACAGCTTCGGTAGCATCTTCTAATGGAGTACCTTCAAACCTAGCTATTAAGCTAGTAACCTGACTTAGATCTTCGATCGTGCCTGAAATAGTAGGATCGGAGGTGATGAAGTCGTCAGAATTGTTGCCACTATCATTGTTTAATCCAAAGTTTAGATCTGGAGCATCTCTATCGTTGTTTTCTCGCAGGATTACTACCAATTTACGAGCGTCAAGGACAGTGATTTTTCCATTCCTATCTATATCTCTAACGTCATTATCGCCAACTGCATCGCTGTTGCGCTGACCAAAAATAGCTCTAACATCATCAATGTTGATTTCCAAATTACCATCAGCATCGCCTTCTAGGGGATCTGGTTCGACAAATATGGTGTCAGGAGAGGTCGAACCTGTAAAGATTTCTGTTTCCTCCATCTCGTTAAAATCGAGAAAGTCTTGAGAAGTATTAGCAAGCAGAACTGGTTCTAGCAGTGGCTTTAGAGGATCTGAGAATGCACCTGGAGAATTATTTGTATTTAGCTCTGACGTATTTTCTTCAGCAATATTAGGAGTGATGGTATCTCCTAAGTTTTGATTTTCAAAGGAGTTAGAATCTGTTGTAAAACTATTTTTATTACTCATAAAAGGTTACAAAAAATAAAATTCAAAAAAGCACCACAAAATAGACCAGATAGATTTAACTAAATCGAGGGCAAGAGAAACTATCGGCAGATTGTCAATTTTGAAGAACTAGATAATATTTAGACTGTGCTCAAGTATGCTTGTTGCTTATTTATTACAAAATACACTAGCTAAGTATTATTGTTGACGTCGAACAAGCTTCTTCATCAAAAATTATCAAAAAAATAAATAAAAATATTCCTAACAGCAGATTCTTTTATCTGTTCTTTATTTTTTACTTACTTTGTAACTTTATGTTTCGCGCGTTATGTCACTTTAGCTATCGATCAAAATAGTATCTAAATTAAGATAAAAGGCAATAGAAACGATTTCGCTTTTAATATCAAAAGGTATATATTTTTACCTATAAAATAGCTTTTCCGTAATTTCTCGGAGTTTGTTTAATCCTGTCAAAGAACCCTGAATTAGTCTAACTGCAGCGACAGGCTGCTTGAGAAAAGCGATCGCCATTGGTATTGGTTGCAAATTGCCCTTGGGATCTACAGCTTTAGTTAAATCTGGTATATTCCCTGTTACGTCATCACTAACGACTCGCAGCATAGCAACAGAGATATTTCTTTTTTGTAGTTCTTTTGTATAGTCGTAACCTTCCATATCCACTACATTACCAGGATAGGTTTGACTGAGTTTTAGTTTCTCCTCGGCTTGGCAAACAAGGCGATCGCTAGTCAATCCATCAACTAAGCTAACAGATATTTTCTGTTCGATTTCTGCGTTCAATTTTGAATTTAAACTGACCGATTGATGCTTCAGATTCCAGCAATTTTGGTAAAGTACAATATCCCCTACTTTATATTCTGGATTCAGGCTGCCGCACAAACCCAGGATTAGAATATTTTTTGCTCTACTCAATTCACTAGAGCGATCGCTCAATATTTGTTGGATATTTCTCGTTCCAATGGGAATGGCGATAACTTCCATACAATTGCATCCTGCTCGATTTAGTCCGCGACAGACTGCTTGGTATTCTGCACCTTGAGGAACGACAATAGTATCAATAAACATCACGCTCGATTTTAAATCTCGATGAAACGCCGATAGATACAATCTACAGCCTATAGGTGCGTGGTTTTAAGTTATTATTTCTTAAATCTATAGCTAAGTAAATTAATCTAATCGACTGATATATTGTCGCCACTTGTATTTTATGCCTCTAAAAGAAACAAAACAGTCTGACAGTAAAAATTTATGGAGTAATTTTAAAGAAAATGGCACTACCATATTAATCGCTTTGGTTTTAGCTTTTTTGATTCGCGTTTTTATTGCCGAACCTCGCTACATTCCCTCCGAGTCAATGTTTCCCACTCTAGAAACAGGCGATCGCCTAGTCGTTGAAAAAGTAGCCTATAAATTTCATCCTCCAGCAAAAGGAGATATTGTGGTATTCCAGCCACCAGAGAATCTTAGATTGTTAGGATACGAATCGAACCAAGCGTTTATCAAAAGAGCGATCGCTACGGAGGGAGAAACACTAGCAGTCAAAGACGGCATTGTTTACATTAATGACCTGCCTCAGCTAGAAGATTATATTGCTGCCCCTCCAGAATACGACTTGATGCCCGTAACCGTGCCAGACGGGCAACTATTTGTGATGGGAGATAACCGTAACAACAGTAACGATTCTCATGTATGGGGCTTCTTACCCACCGAAAATGTTATCGGTCACGCTGTGTTTCGTTTTTGGCCCCTAGAGCGCATTGGAAGCGTTTGAGCGCCAACCTTAATTTAATTTTTTTGGCAAAATAGACCGTTACTGTTTGCCAAACTGTCTTTGATATACAACATCTTCTTTATTAGATTCGAGTTTAATATCAGAGCGAGGATAGGCTACACACAGCAAAGCATAGCCCTCTGCTTGCAATTCTGGAGACACTCCCATTCCATCGCTTTGTTCTACTTCACCTGAGAGAATTTGAGCTGCACAAGTAGTACAAACTCCCGCACTACAAGAAAAAGGCAAATCGATACCCGAACTGGTAGCAGCATCTAGTATGTTTTGAGAATCTGCTACTTGAATTGTATGAGTTTCACCTTGATGATTTATTTCAACAGTGTAGGTATTAGACATGAGTTGTGAATAGATTTTGAGTTGGAAGCAGTTGATTTGATTAAGCTTATTATTTTCTCACAAATAGCCCGATTCAAATATCTGAACGAAGTATGGATCTGTCAAAAAGTTTTTGGCTCAAAGCTAAAATACTTTAATTTTGGCTTCGTTTAATTAGATATACAAAATGCAAAATAAAAAGATTCGGATAAATAAAGTAAGAATCAAACAAAATTCTTATGGCGATCTTATTTAGAAATTGTATTTTCAGTGTATCCTTTTCGTTAAGCAAGTGAGAGGAGTGGCGAAAAACATGGATTTTCGGAATAGAGCATTAGAAACTCTTAAACAAACTAGTAGGACTTTCTATATTCCTATTGCCCGTTTACCAGGGAAGTTACAGGATGCAGTAGCATCAGCTTATCTTTGTATGCGAGCAATCGACGAGATAGAAGATACTCCCGATCTTGACAATCAAACCAAAGCATATTTGTTACGTAGCGTTAGCTTGCGACTACAAGAAGTGGCTTGCCGCAGCGACTACAGTAAAATTGGCGAAGATCTTGTTGCATATAAAAATGTATTGCCAGAAGTTAGTCTGAGCATTGGAGAATGGTCTAGTCTAGCCGATGAATCGATCGCTCCCAGAATTTGCGATGCGACCGCAGCAATGGCAGACCGCATGGCTTATTGGGCAGAACAAAATTGGCAAATAACGACCGAAGCCGACTTAAATCGCTATACTTTTAGCGTGGCAGGTGCAGTCGGGTTGCTCTTATCCGATCTCTGGGCGTGGTATGACGGGACTGAAACCGACCGAACTCAGGCGATCGCTTTTGGTAGGGGTTTGCAGGCAGTTAATATCGTACGCAACCAGGGAGAAGATTCTCTAAGAGGAGTTAGTTTTATTCCCGATGAGTGGACAGACAAGGATATTCAAGCCTATGCACGTCGCCAACTACAACAAGCTAGTATGTATATAGAAGCTCTACCAAAAAACAGTCCTGCACTGACATTTTGTCAGATACCTTATGTATTGGCGAAGGGAACTTTAGATGCGATCGCGATCGGCAAGCCTAAATTAAGTCGCCATGATGTTTTGAGCTTGGTAGAAAAGTTTACTAATATCAAATCCGCTTAGATAGCAATACCCAAGCAGACTAAAACACATACGATTATGTCCACTGATAATCTCAAACATGGGTTCTTAAAAACAAACGGAGTCAATCTTCATCATGTTAGCCAGGGTGAGGGAAAGTTAATGTTGATGCTCCACGGATTTCCCGAATTTTGGTATTCTTGGCGGCATCAAATTGCTGAATTTGCCCGCGATTATCATGTAGTAGCGATCGACTTGCGGGGTTATAACGACAGCGATAAACCTGAAGATATAGCTGCCTATAAAATGCCCGAATTAATTGCCGATGTAAAAGGTGTAATTGATGGTTTAGGCTATGAAGACTGCATTCTAGTCGCCCACGACTGGGGTGGTGCGATCGCTTGGAATTTTGCCTATCGCTATCCTGCAATGATCGACAAGCTGATTGTGATGAATCTGCCTCATCCAGCTAAGTTTATCCAGGGAATTAAAACCTGGGAACAACTGCAAAAAAGCTGGTACATTTTCTTTTTTCAGATTCCCTTGTTGCCAGAATTGATATTTCAGGCAAATAACTATCAGGCGATCGCATCAGCATTTATTGACATGGCGATCGATAAATCTGCATTTACCCCAGAAGACTTAACTGCTTATAAAAATGCGGCGGCAAAACCAGGGGCTCTTACTGCCATGGTTAATTATTACCGAGCCAATTTGGTTCTCCCTTTAGATAGCGATCGCATGGCGTCAGACTATGGCATTTTGGATGTGTCCACCTTGATGATTTGGGGAGAAGAGGATACAGCTTTGGGAAAAGAGTTAACCTATGGCACCGATGAATACGTCAGAGATTTGACCGTCAGATATATTCCTAATTGCAGTCATTGGGTACAGCAGGAACAGCCTGAGATAGTCAATCAACACATGCGAAACTTTTTAGACTCGAGATCGGACGCGATATGCTGAGCAGTATCCCCATTCGAGGATGTTATCCTCCTTCGTCCCGTCAGGGCGGGATAATAAGGACGTAGTCCCACGAAGATGGGACGGGGCGAATGGGGACAATGTCCTTTAGGACGTTAGGAGCTTATCCGAAGGATTTCCTAAAGGGATACACTTCGATATATCCTTTAGGGCAACCTTGAGTCAACGTGAGTTCGACGAAGCGATAAAAACTTAAAAATTGTGTAACTCTTTAATTTTTAAAGGTTTGAATTTCTTATTCTTTCGTTACGAATAACATAACTTCTAATATGCGAAGCGGTATCCTTTAGGACTCCGAACTCCGAACTCCGAACTCCGAACTCCGAACTCCGAATTCCGAACTAACCTTGAGTCTGGCAATTCAACCCTAGCCCTACATAAGAATACTGAATCATGGCACAATAAAAGACACTCTTATAAAAAAAGATTAACGCCTAGTACCGCTGCGCGGAAGTCAGAAGTCAGAGGTCAGAAGTCAGAAGTATCTAACTATAGAGCTTTGAGCATTTACTAATGGTGACTGTATTTACGCCCACGTCTACTAGTTTCATCAATTAACATAGCTGCTAGATAGATAAAATTAATATGACTGCAACACTTCAAGCACCAGCCAAAACTCGCCGTCAGGTTTTTCCCTTCACCGCCATTGTCGGACAAGAAGAAATGAAACTGGCACTCTTGCTCAACGTGATCGATCCTAAAATTGGTGGAGTAATGATTATGGGCGATCGCGGTACGGGTAAGTCTACCACCATCAGAGCCTTGGCGGATTTGCTACCCGAAATTGAAGTAGTAGAAGGAGATCCTTTTAATAGCGATCCTAACGATCCTGACTTGATGAGCGATGAAGTAAAACAAAAAGTAGAGCAACAAGAACCAATTAGTACAGTCAAAAAGAAAGTACAAATGATCGATCTGCCCTTGGGCGCGACTGAAGATCGAGTTTGTGGCACAATCGATATTGAAAAAGCCCTTTCTGATGGGGTAAAGGCTTTCGAGCCAGGGCTTTTAGCCAAAGCTAATCGTGGCATTTTATATGTAGACGAAGTGAATTTGCTAGACGATCATCTGGTAGATGTACTGCTAGACTCTGCGGCTGGCGGTTGGAACACTGTAGAACGAGAAGGTATCTCGATTCGCCACCCAGCTCAGTTTGTCATGGTAGGTTCGGGCAACCCAGAAGAAGGGGAACTTCGTCCTCAACTATTAGATAGATTTGGCATGCACGCCGAAATTAGAACGGTGAAAGAACCAGATTTGAGAGTGCAAATTGTAGAGCAAAGAGCAGAATTTGACGGCAATCCCCAAGAGTTCAGTCAAAAATATTCTCAGGAACAAGCTGCTTTGCAAGAGAAAATTGTGCGAGCCCAAACCCTGCTGCCTTCAGTACAGCTCGACTACGATCTGCGGATTAAAATTTCGGAAATTTGTTCTGAGTTAGACGTTGATGGTTTGCGAGGAGATATTGTTACCAATCGTGCGGCGAAAGCGATCGCTGCATTTGAAGGGCGATCGGAAGTTACTGTCGATGATATTCGCCGAGTAATCGTACTCTGTTTGCGCCATCGCTTGCGTAAAGATCCTTTAGAATCAATAGATTCTGGATATAAGGTGGAAAAATCAGTGGCTCGTGTCTTTGGGCTAGAACTGGAAGAGTAGGATTTCTATTAAACTAGAAGTCAATAACAGCGAAGTTGACATTCGCTTAATTTTAGTCCTCAACCTATGGCAGTAACTACAGACGATCGAGCACCAATTAAATCTGGTTCTGATGTTCCTTTAATCGAGCTAAAAGGAGTAAGTAAATCTTTTGGCAGCAAAGTAATCTTAGACCGCGTCAACCTAAGAGTAGAACAAGGTGAAGCCTTAGTTATTATCGGTCCTTCAGGAACGGGTAAATCGACAATTTTGAGGATGATTGCGGGGTTAATGCCCATAGACAAAGGCTCAATTTATATCAAGGGTCAAAAGAGAAAGGGTTTGATCGAAGACCAAGAAGATCCGATCGGCATCAGTATGGTGTTTCAACAAGATGCTCTGTTTGATTCTTTGACCGTAGAGCAAAATGTTGGCTTTTCTCTGCTACAGCATTCAAATCTCAGCTATACCAGAATCAAGAATTTGGTAACTGAAAAGCTAGAAATGGTAGGCTTGGCGGGAACAAACGATAGTTTTCCTTCTCAATTGTCGGGGGGTATGCGTAAGCGAGTCAGCTTTGCCCGCGCTATTATGTCCGATCCTGATAATCTTAAAACTAGACCAGAGATAGTATTGTATGATGAGCCAACAGCAGGCTTAGATCCCATAGCCTCTACTGTTATTGAAGATTTGGTTCGAGATCTTCAATGTACAAAAAAAGGATGTGGGACTTATATTATGGTTAGCCACCAGAATAGTACTATTCGTCGTACTGCAGATCGCGTCATCTTTTTATACGGTGGAAAAATTCAATGGCAAGGGACTGTCAGCGAGATAGATTCGACTGATAATCCCTTGGTTAGGCAGTTTTTCAGCGCTAGCATCAAAGGACCAATTCGCGTGATTGATTAAATTATTAATAATTGAGGTGAGAGGAGAAACATGAGATCGCGCACTCTAAAAGAAGGCTCGGTAGGCTTGATGATTATTGGGAGCATTGTTCTATTTAGCGCAATAGCTCTTTGGATTAGGGGATTGAAGTTTGGTGAGAATAGCTATACGATTGTTGCCGATTTTCCCGACGTCAACGGCATTAGATTGGGGGATGGAGTCCGCTATCGAGGCTTGCGAATCGGGCAGATTGAAGAAATTAATCCAGGTATCAATGGTGTGGACGTAGTTATTTCGATCGATTCTTCAGATTTATTAATTCCCCAAGATTCCATAATCAAGGCACGCAGTTCTGGTTTGATTGGCGAAACTTTCATCGATATTGTGCCTCAATCAGAGTTAACTTCAAATACTAGCAATCTTTCTCCTCTCGGTGGCGAATGCAATCCCGACGCGATTCTTTGCGATGGAGACAATATTATCGGAGAAAGAGCCATTACTCTAGATGATATTTTGCCTTTTACTTATCGTTTTAGCAAAGCCTATGGGGAACCTGAATTTGTTGAGAAACTCGAGACTACGGTACAAAATTCAGCCTTTGCAGCCGAAGAAATTGCTAACCTAAGCCGCAACACCTCGATCTTGGTTAAGGAACTACAGCGAGAAGTAAAAAGCATCTCTACTATCACCAACACAGTTAACGATGTAGCAAACAACACTTCTTCGGAACTGATTACTACGGCTCAAGCTTATCAAGAGACAGCCAAGCAGATCGGACAGCTTACCCAAAGCGTGGAAACTCTGATAGCGCAGAATCGAAGCAATCTTACTACTACTCTAGATAGTATTACTACTACTAGCGATCGCTTGCAAGGTTTAGTCACCAAGATCGACCAAACAGTAGAAACTGCCGATACGGAAAAACTGGCTGCCAATTTAGAAACTTTGACTACCAATGCAGCTGTCGCATCAGAAAACTTGCGGACGGTTTCCGAAAGCTTTGGTAATCAGGAGAGCGTTGTTAGCCTCCAACAAACTCTAGACTCAGCAAGGGTAACATTTGATAATGCTCAGAAAATTACTGCCGATTTAGAGTCCATCACAGGCGATCCTGCCTTCCTAGAGAATTTTCGCACCTTGGTTGATGGTTTGAGTAATTTGGTTTCGAGTACCGAACAGCTAGAACAAGGGGTGCAAACTACCAAGGCGATCGAACCGCTTCAGAAAGCACTGTCTGTTTCGTCTGATGTCAAGGAATCAAATAACTAGATTGGATATGACTTCATTAATTTGACTTTGCTCGGCTCATAAACTGCTGGACGGTTTTTTAGCAGCGATCACTTCTACAGGGCGAAGAAGCTTTGATTTGACCGTAAATCCTTGACGGACGACTTTGACGATCGCCTGTTCTGCTAAGTCTTCTCTTTCTTCGTGATCGACTACTTGGCAAATGCTGTAGTCGGGTTTATCGTCTTGAAGCTCTATTGACTGTACTTCTCTTCGTTCGAGAATCTTGAGTAATTTTTTTTGAATCGTGCCAATTGATTTTGGCAATCGTTTGATAAACTTAGGATTTAATTCGGGGTTCTCTTCAAGATAATCGAGAAAAAATTCAAGCGCATCAAATACTTCTAATAACTCTAGAAATAGTTCTTCTCGTTCTGATTCTGCCTGTACTTCCTGCTGTTTTAAAGACTGTTGTAGAGACATTTTTTCTTTGAGCAATTTGCCGATTGCTTGCTGGAGCTGATTTTTCTGTGTCTCATTAATTTCAAATATTTTAGTTTGATTATCGCTCATGATATTAATTGATTTTTTAATTGATTATGCTTGGACTGGAGAACCAGAAAAGAGAATTTCACCTAACTGCTTATCGCCAAGAGAGATGCGATCGCCTTGAGCAATTTCTTCGGTCAAACCGTCAAATTGTTCGAGAAAGTTTAGTTCTGCTAGAGGTTTGTGCAACAAGGAAAAATCGGTTTGCTTAAAACGTTGAACTATGGGGAGGTTGGGGCGTAAATAATCGGCGATAATTCTTTCTTGAGGATTGAGTAGTTTTCTCCTAGCGATCGCGATGATACTGGGGGAATATTTACGCCGTTTAATCGCCATCGTGAAGGCAAGCGTTATTTCTTTATTAGATGCACCTGGAGATACTTCTAAAACATCGTATGGATTGGGATCGATTAAGGGTTGATTCATTAATTGAGTAATAAGTGTTTTTATCTAAGTTCGCATTGCTGTATGTAGCATAAATTTAATGTATGCCTATTTGTCTTAGCTGACTGTAGACAGGTTGAAATGATGGTTCGTGAGGGCATAATTCATAAGCCCACTGAGTTATTTTCTGTAAAGAACTAAATGAATCATTGGTTAAATTACCACTGCGCAATATTTCTAAAACGATTTCTAAACAAACTTCTGCGACAGCCAAACGCACTTTTTCATGACGCGATCGCTTGGCTATTCTGACAGCTTCTTCATATTCACTTCGTTGCCAAAGGCGGTTTATCTTTTGTAACTCTAAATTGACTTCTAAAGTAGTCATTATATTGGATAGAACTTCATTATCAGGATCGATATCTTTTAATGCTTTAAGTTTTTTTAATCCTGTTTTAAAATCAATTTTTTTGTCGTCTATATCCAAACCAATTTGCATTGCTTTATGGTCTATATAATAAGTTTTTGAAGTCTGACTACCCACCAAGAGATACCAAGACTCGCTAAACTTTAAATGTTCGTCAAAGTTGTCAATATGTTGGCGTTGTATGGCACAAAGGCGATCAATTTCATCGCACCAATTTGACTCAATCGCTATCTCGGATTTTGCCCAGTCCAAAGATTCCATCGCTTTGCGCCAGTAGAGATTTTCTAAATAGTGGCAACCTCGATGATATGCAACAAAATTGCTCGCAAAGTGATCGCTTTTGGAGACAGGATTTTGTTTGGGTTCTAGCTTAATTCCACGAGCTACATCTCCCTCTTGACAAGCTGCTACTGCCCTTCCCCAATCTGTATATAATGCACCCCAAATTCGAGCTGGCAAATCTATTTTTTGTAGGGTAAGTTCTGGGCAATAGTGATAGCAATTAGGCAAGATTAAAAGCCGATTATTTATTTTTATGCCGCACTCTTGCTGCTGAGATAAAGATAGTAAAACTAGATCTCGGCGGTAAATATCTCTTAGTTCTAAATATTTTTCTAGGTCGCTATCTTTAACCGTATTAATGATATTTTCTATAATTTGCTTGAGTTTTTCGGCAATATCTCGATCGCCGATAGGATTGCTAGCTAACCAAGGAATATCTTTGAGCGAGGTATTTAATTTAAGATTTGCCAGAGCTGTCATCCAGGCAGTGATAAATTCTGCTATTTTATCTGAATTAAATTGAGCTTGATAGTAAGTTGCGATCGCCCAGTTATGTAGCGATACTATATCTTGCTTTTCCAACCAAGCTTTTTTGGTTTTTGTTGCTATGTCTGACCAGTTTTCACTCTGCCAAACCTGGCTGGCTAAGAAGGGTTTTAGATGATTTTCTAAATTATGTTTTACCGTTACATCAGCAGGATATTCTTGGAGAAAATTGATACAAGCAGATGCGGCTGTTGCTAATTCTTTTTGCTCGACTAACTGTTCAATTTCTTCGATCTTTATTAAGCGATCGCGCTCAATAGAATCTCTAATTATTTGACGTTGATTATTAACCTCAAAACTATCGATTGCCGACCATTCAGTATCTGCTTGCTGCCATTTGTTAAGCTTAGTATAGGCAAAACCACGAATATAAATAGCTCGTTCTGAGTTTGATTTTTGAAGATAATCGATCGCCTGTTGAGGGTTATTCTTGAGGGTAACTATAGCCAAACGTAATTTACAGTCAAGATATTCAGGAATCAATTCCAAAACCTTTTTATAAGTGGCGATCGCATCCTCTAAATTTCCCGCTCGTTCGGCATTCAATCCTAGTTTATATAAATCTTTGCCTCGAATTACTTTTCTCAGCTTGTTTAATAAATCTTCTCCATCCTGACGAGAAAAATCTTTTACAGCAGGTATTATTGAGTTAATTGCTCGGTTAAAATCTCCCTGTCGAGCTATTTCATTGGCTTTAATTAAGGCTCGTTCGTATTTTTCTTCCCTTTCGATCCCCAAAATACAGCGATCGATTGCAGATAATAATTCCTCCGTTGCAAAAAGTTTTTTAGCTTGCTCGAACTTGTTTAAAGCATTTTTAAAATAATTAGCAACTGCTTCTTTTTCGCCGCAATCAAAGAGATGTTTAAATTTTAGGCGATCGTCTATTCTTTGCTGACAGCGATCAACAGCATTTTTATAAGTTGTCTGGTTGACTAGTTTATTACACTGTTTATAAACCGCAAGAGCTTCTTTAAGCTTGCTCAAATCATATGGATTATTTGTATCTTGCTTTTCTATCTCCTTAGCTTGGCAATAGAGCAGATTAGCTTTTTGGTGCTTTTGATACTGGATAAATATAAAGATACATAAGCCTAAGAAGATGATAAAAAACAAAAAATACATACACTTAGTTAACGTCAGTTTTGATTAAGAACATTTATCTGCTGAGATAGCTCTAAGCCATAAGCTTTAAGCTATAAGCTTTTCAAGGATTTATTAGACTACTCAATTCTTAAGTTCGACAAAAAGATAAATTCAATCAATTGATTGATTCACAAGGAGTTGAGCTTATCCAAAACTCGCGTTAGTTGATCTTTAAAATTAATTGAGTTGTGCAATAGCCAAATAAAACAATCGATCTGATTTGAGTAGGTTTAACAGCTACTATCTAGATTGGGTAGGAGTAACTGTTCTCCTATCTCAATCGAGTTTTCTCTCCCTTGAATAGTGGGATTTGCTCGACTTATCAAAGACCACATGTTGCTTTCTCCGTAGAGATGAAAGGCGATCGAGGATAAAGAATCACCTCTGCGTACAATGTAATTAAAACCATCACAGGATGAAGAATTTGGCTGTTCTGCTGGCGAAGATCTTTGTACGGCGACTGTAGATATAACTGGTGGCTGTTCTGTTTTTACTTTGGATATGGAACTGGCAATACTATCGGGAGATTTGGCAATTTGAGGCTGTTTGGCAATTACAGAATTACCAGCAACACCCAACCCCAAACCTAATAAAAGAAATAAAATAGCTATGCCAATAGGCAGCCATAAAGGAATATTTTTCGCTTTTTCCTCAGGCTCTCTGGGAGCTTGTTCGGAAAGGTTTACCAGCATTTTATAGGTAGACAGATCCGTTTCGCAGTTGGGACACACGTTGGTATCAATTCCAGATCTCCCGCATACAGGACAAATTAAATTTTCTGACATAATCGATTTTTAATAATTTGCAAAGCCGTTAATAAGTGAGTTAGGAGTTAGGAGTTAGGAGTTAGGAGTTTGGAGTTTGGAGTTTGGAGTTTGGAGTTAGGAGTTTGGAGTTAGGAGTTAGGAGTCATGTTATTCATAACGAAAGAATCAGAAATTCAGACCTTTAAAAATTAGAGAGTTACACAATTTTTAAGTTTTTATCGCTTTGTCAAACTCACTTATTAATTGTCAATTGATTAATACAGACGCTACACAACACGCCTGTACTAAAAAATTATTTGGTCAATCCCGTTGCAATAGTATTGCCAGAAGGAAGCTCGCGATCTAAATAAGGACGAATATCTTTAGCGAGATCTCTAAAGATTCTGTCTGCTTCGTAACCGTTATTGCTTCTCAAGGCATCGATCATCTGGGATAATTTCCCTGCCATGGTTCTGGCTTTGTTGGGTTCGATTTGGTGCGCTCTAGAAACTCCATCGCGACAAGCCAAAATCAAAGTAACCTTTTCGGGAAGATTATCTAATTCCCGTTTGGCATCACCGCAGAGTTTCTCTATTTCTCCTTTGCGATAATTAGCGATCGCATCTTTTAAATTCCAGCAGAGTTTTGCCACTCTTTCTTTTTGTTCGGGATGTAAAAGGAAACCGCATTCATCCACGACAAACTCAAAATATCTGACATAAAATTCTGCCGCATCGTAGTCATCATCAGCAAAGCGTTGCAACTCTTTAGATTTATTTTTGGCTGCATCCAATCGATCCATTTGAATTCTGCCATCTTCTGCTTTAATTTGATTGGCAGCCTTAATCGTTTCTCCCGCAATCCGATAGGCTTCCTGCACGCCGTATTCGGTTAATTTCCCGTTTTCATTTAGCTCTTGGATAGTTTTTTCTACCTCGCGAGAAATACTTTCGTCTTCTCCCCCTGTAGATAAAGAGCAGCTAACCTTTACCGAAGGATCGTTTTTTAAAAACGCCATGGTTTTCAACGAGCCATTGCGTTCGTCTAATTCTGCCGTCACCAGAATTTCTGTACCCTGGGGATATGATTTATCTAACGCCAACCACATATCGCCAATTCTTTCTTTGCTGCGATTGCTAACGCGATCGGGGCTATAAAATTTAAAGTGAATCAAACTCTGTCCTTTGCCTTCGGTTTTAAAAGTATGGGTAGTTCTGACGGGCAAAACATCACCCTGTCGAATCAAAGTGTGTTGATAGTCATCGGCTAGCTCAATACAGTAATCGCGGGATACCGTACCAACCTTGTCAATTAGCCCAGCCGCCACGATCGCTGCTCCCTCCGCTACTGCCGACATCGGGCGGGGGTGAACTGCAACTTTATCTTTGCCAAAAGCTTCAGCCACCTTCTGTTGAATCAAGGGAATTTGAGACGAACCCCCAACTAACAGAACCACATCAATCATATCGGCTGGATATTCGGAATATTTGATCGCATCTTGGCACACTTCAATCGAACGATTTACCAGGGGCAAAATGATTTCTTCGAATTTAGAGCGAGTAAGTTCCACATCAACTGAGATCGCCATGCCAAACTCATCTAGCAAAGGAGTAGAAGGCATAATCGATGCTTTTTCCTGGCTGCTGAGCTGAATTTTTGCTTGCTCCACAGCCATCTTGAGATCGCCGATGAAGCGCAGTTTTTGATAGTGAGGCATCCCAGCAATTAAACCGTCAATATCATCCAAGTCTTCTGCTGCGGCTATTTCTTGCTTTACATAGTCGATAATGCGATCGTCAATATCGTCTCCACCTAGCCACAGATCGCCAGCTTTACCCGACTCAATAAACTGGTTGCCAACTGAAGTTACAATCGACGAGTCAAAAGTTCCTCCGCCGAAGTCATAGACTAAAATAGTTTTGACATCTTCTGAATCTGGCTTAAAACCATAGGATATGGCTGCGGCTGTTGGTTCTGGTAATAGTTCAGAATCCATTAAACCCGCTTTATTGGCGGCAACTTTGGTAGCGTTGCGTTGTTTGTCGTTAAAGTAAGCAGGAACCGTAATTACGGCTTGAGTAATCTTATCTTTTTGCCCTTGTTGTTCTTGATAAGCTTGGGCATTGCTAACCACCTTTTTTAAAATTTCTGCACTGATGTCTTCAGGCTCGTATTCTCGTTCGCCCAGCCAGATCGAAAGGCTATTTTCCGTGCCTTTACTTGACTGAGAAATTTTGTAAGCAAAGCGATCTAGCTGCTGTTGAACGACAGAATCGGCAAAGCCTCTACCGATCAAACGCTTAATTGAAATAATCGTGTTTGCTGGATCTGCTTTGAGCTGATTATAGGCGCGATCGCCTACTATCATTTGATCGTCCATCAAGCCAACTACAGAACGAGTCAATTTGCGATCGGGTGGAGTGTTATCGGGTGCGGTTACTACCTGCGTATTGGCAAATTTGAAAGCAGCAACGGAATTAGTTGTACCTAAATCAATTCCAACTACATTTCCCATATTATGTTTCCTTTTTATAAAAATTTGATACCTGAAAACAAGTATTTTTAAAGCAATCTCATATTTTTATAGTTCCCACCCCAAGCTTTTTTCTCATCAAAAATTACTAACAATTAGTACGAATACATGCCAACAGAATTGAACCAGGCTGATGGGATCGGGCAAAAAGTAACTTCTTTGCGTGGCTGTAAAAAAGATTACAGCTTTCTTTTCTCGGATTATTAATGCTGTTTCCACTCAGGCAAAAAGACAGCGATCGCCGATCGAGATTATTATGCAAACGAGGCGATTGTAAGCAACCCAACATTGCTATAATAAAAATTGATAGTTTACTAAACTTTACATTTTCAGAGCTTCAACTCAATTTATGAAATGCACTATTAATCGTCGCGCTCAGTTTTCTGCGAGTCATCGCTATTGGCTACCTGAGCTAGATGAAGCCGAAAATCAGCGTCTTTTTGGTGCTTGTAGCCGTTTTCCTGGACACGGACATAATTATGTTTTGTACGTATCTTTAGAAGGGGATCTAGACAAGTACGGCATGGTAGAAAACTTGTCGGTAGTCAAGCAAGTAATCAAACAGGAAGTTATCAGCCAACTCAACTATTCTCATCTCAACGACGCTTGGTTAGAATTCAAGCAAACACTACCCACTACAGAAAATATTGCTAGAGTAATTTGGCAAAAACTCGCACCTCATTTACCTCTAGTAAATATTCAACTATTCGAACATCCCGAACTTTGGACAGACTATCAAGGAAATAATATGGAAGCTACTCTAACCGTTAAAACTCACTTTAGTGCTGCTCATCGTTTAGCAATACCCAGCCTAAGCTTTGAAGAAAATCAAGAGATTTATGGCAAATGTGCTCGTCCCCATGGTCACGGACACAACTACCATTTAGAAGTTACCGTAGCAGGAGAAATCGACGATCGCACGGGAATGCTGGTGGATTTGGGTGAATTACAAAAAGCGATCGATGAATATGTGGTCGAACCTTTCGATCATACATTTTTAAATAAAGATATTCCCTATTTTGCTGAAGTGGTACCCACAGCAGAAAATATTGCAGTCAGAATCGCCGATTTATTGCGATCGCCTGTTAAAGAGCTAGGATGCGAACTAGACAAAATTAAATTGATCGAAAGTCCCAACAATTCCTGCGAGATTAACTGTCGGACGACCAAAACTGAAGGATCTGCCAACTCAGTAAAAGAAGCAGCCTTGATTTCTTAAATTGCTCTGGCGCGAGCCGATATTAATAATAAATTAAATTTAAGTCAGTCGGGATACCTTATTAGGAATAATGAGGTATCCCCTTTTTTATTAGTTAAAAACAACAGGCAAAGTTGCTGACTAAGTTATGATAAGCCCAATGTAAAGTGAAAATTAAGATTAATAGCCCCAGACATAACGTTCGAAGCTAACTAATTGGCATAATTAGTTCAAAAGCAGTAATATTATCCGATAATGCCCGCAGTCTATCTTAGATACCCTACTATACTGTGAGAGAATACTCCAGACTATCAAAAATTGCTTCAAATAATTAGATCCATACTCAAAAGTGTTTGGTACTATTAGCAATAATTAAGTCATCATAGTAAACCCAACTAACAGCACACTAAAATTCATTTAAACCATAGGAGAGCATAAAATATGGAAGCTAATACTACTCCAGAAGTCACCGAAACTGAAGTAAGCACAACGGCTTTTGGCGGTGAATCTGCAGGCAAAATTACTGCCACTAAATCCGCCCCAGCAGATACTCAAGTTCAAGAGTATTTAAATATTGGCACTAGCTTTTTAAGTAAAATCTTCGATTATATCAAAGAGTTTATTGATGAAAATCAAAAGTTATTAGTTAACTTACTGCTGATTTTTCTCGGCATAGTTGCGGTCAAAGTAACCTTGGCTGTTGTAGCAGCTATCAACGATATTCCTCTACTAGCACCGATGTTCGAACTAGTAGGCTTGGGTTATACTGGTTGGTTTGTCTATCGCTACTTGCTGACTACCGCTTCTCGAAAAGAGCTAGGACAAGAGTTTGAATCCCTTAAAGCTCAAGTCGTTGGCAAAGAATAACATAGTTACGATCGCAGGATAATCTCTTGATAATTGTGGAAAATCCCTGGAATTTGCACTTCTGGGGATTTTTATTGTTTTTTATAATCCGAACTGAGCAAAACTAAAAATGACGACTGTTAATTATGATGATTTATTCAATCAGATTAAGGAATTAGTTTTATATCATTCCCCCAGTGGAGTAGAAACAGAAATCGACCTAGCCTTATTAGCTCAGTTAAAGGCTTTAGGCTTAGAGAATTGGCAAGATCGAGCGGGCAATATTATTGCCAAAATTCCTGGTCAAAACGCCGAAAGAGCGATTGCCATTACAGCACACAAAGATGAAATCGGTACGATCGTCAAGTCAATTGATGATAACGGTTGCCTACAGATTCGTCGGTTGGGAGGCTCATTTCCCTGGGTATATGGAGAAGGTGTAGTCGATATTATTGGCGATCGCCAAACAATTAGCGGTATTCTTTCTTTTGGCTCGCGTCATGTATCTCACGAATCGCCTCAAAAAGCGCAACAAGTAGACAAGCCTTTAACGTGGGAAAATGCCTGGGTAGAAACCAAATGCAGTCGAGAAGAATTAGACAATTTTGGAGTTCACCCTGGTACAAAGGTTGTAGTGGGCAAGCATCGCAAACAACCCTTTCGACTCAAAGACTATATTGCCAGCTATACCCTAGATAATAAAGCTTCAGTAGCAATTCTGCTTTCCCTTGCCTCTAGAATCGTCAATCCTCTTGTAGACGTATATCTAGTAGCCTCAGCTAAAGAAGAAGTGGGTGCAATTGGAGCATTATACTTCACCCAAAATCAATCCCTCGATGCTTTGATTGCTTTAGAAATTTGTCCTTTAGCAGACGAATATCCTGTTGATTCGGGAGTTGCACCAGTCTTGTTGGCGCAAGATAATTACGGTGTTTATGACGAATTACTCAATGCCGAGATACGTCAAGCCGCTAACAAAGCCGATATTCCCTTGCAGCTTGCAGTATTGGACGGTTTTGGCAGCGATGCGTCGATTGCGATGAAATTCGGTCACGTTTCTCGGGCAGCCTGTTTGAGCTTTCCCACTCAAAATACTCATGGTTATGAAATTGCCCATTTAGGAGCGATCGCCAACTGTATTGAAATACTAGCTGCTTATTGCGCCAATATACATTGAGTAGCATTAAATACATATCTAGCTTAATTCTGAGGCAAAGTTAAAATATCTGCGCCATCTGCCGTAACAGCGATCGTATGCTCGAATTGAGCCGAAAGCTTGCCATCTTTGGTGATTGCCGTCCAACCATCATCGAGCATTACCGCTTCCCAAGTACCTTCATTAATCATGGGTTCGATTGTAAAAACCAT
>JBCDCO010000073.1:0-20335 GCA_039181635.1 Cyanobacteria bacterium P01_G01_bin.19
TACTTATTTTGAATACAGCCGCAGGAGCAGTTCTCTAGTTCGCTCTGTAATGCTTGCCCAATCCTCAGCGGCGATCGCCTGTTGGGGGAATAAATTGCTAGAAATTCCGACAGCGATCGCCCCAGCATCAATCATACTCCTCGCATTGTCGATGGTAATACCACCAGTGGGAATTGGAGCGATTTGATTTAAGGGAGCTTTGAGGCATTTGATGTATTCTGCACCACCCAAAGATTTAATCGGAAATACTTTTACTGCTTTTGCACCATATTGCCAAGCATTAACCGCTTCAGTAGGCGAAAAAACTCCAGGCACAAATGGTATTTGATAGAGATCTCTCGCTGCGTCGAGTAGGTCTGGATCGAAGTGAGGTGCGAAGGCAAACTGCGCCCCTGCTGTGGCGGCATCTTTTAGACAGTCTAAATTTAAGATCGTTCCTGCGCCGATAATACAGTGGGGTAGTTCGTCTCTGAGTTGAGCAACGATAGCTTTAGGATCTTCGCTGTTCCAGGTAATTTCGATCAGCTTTATTCCTCCCGCTGCTGCGGCATTAGCCATCTTACAAGCCCTGTCAGAGTCACCACAGCGAATTACAGCGATCGCTTTATGTTGCTCTAAAAGTTGCAACCACATCTGAGTGGTTATTCTCATCAATTTCCTCAATTCGCCAGTGAATAACTCTACTTAGCAGCTATAAAGAACGAATACGACTTGCATAAGCCCTATTATCCAGACCATCGCCCACATTGGCAGTTTGAGGGTTAATAAGCTCTTGCAAAATTTTAATACGTTCGGAAGTAGCAGGATGGGTGCTCAAAAAGCTAGGAGGTGAACCTCCTTGTTGCAGTAGTTTTTCCATAAAGCCCAAAATTCCTGCGGGGGCATAGCCAGCTCTGACAATATTTTCCAAACCAAAACGATCTGCTTCTAGTTCGTCCGAGCGACCGTTGGGTCGACTAACTGCCAATTCTACCCCAATTTGGACGGCATTATTACGGTCTAATCCTGCAGCAGAAAGAAGTCCTTGAGATATGGCTCTGTTTCTCATTTGTTCGATCGAGTGACGACCGACAATATGACCTATTTCATGTCCAACGACGCTAGCCAATTCAGCTTCGTTGTCTGCGGCTAAAATCAGACCTCGATGAATATAAACAAAACCTCCCATCGTCGCAAAGGCATTGATGCTGTCATCATCGACTACTTGAAAGGTATAGGGCAGATCGGGGCGATCGCTATTCTTAGCTAGCTTTTGACCGATTTGATCGATGTAGGCACTAATCTCAGTATTGTTAGATATGTTTGCTCTATTAGAATCGATTAGTTCTTGATTGATGCTTTTGCCAAGCTCGAACTCTTGAGCATCAGAAATAGTGGAAAGCTGCACTACCTGTATGCCGCGAATCATCAGCTCCAGCCAAGAAAAAGCGTGGCTGGGTCGAACGCTATTAAGGCTAAAACCAACAGCAATAATGAATGCCAACAAGCCGCACAACACAGAACGATAGTAGCGGCGACCAATACTACACAATCTCTCAAACATCTTAGGGTAGATAACAACGACTACAAAGAAAGACGGTAAATTTTCTGATTGAGTTTCCTTGATTAATTTTATTGTCCCAAAAAAGCGTCATAGACTCCAAAAAAGAAAATTATTCACAGATATTCGTCAAAATCAATCTCAGGATTTTCTCGTATTTACAGTGTTTAATATCAAGAGTTATTTTGGAGATCGACTAATACACTAACCATTGTAAGCTCTCAAACTATATCTATTTTGAATATTATTATTCCTCTCTATATATACTTCCTAAAAATAAAAGCGATCGGTATTTTAACGGACTAAGTTATTTATTTAAACTTTTAGGTATTGATTTGCCTTTTTTTCGAGGGCAGAAGCTAAGTTAATCGTAGCCACAAGCTGAGGTAAGCATTGTGAGTTTATTTTCTCAAGAAACTATTAAAAAATCTCCCAAGATATATGCTTATGTCTTGCTTGGAGGCTTCAGCAGTTTGTTGATGCTATTTTTAATCCCCCAGAGCATGCCGTTTAATCGGCAAATTTACCGAGAATATTATCAAAATATTCAGGCTGCAAAAAATGAAATATTTGCGTTAGAAAAAAGCATATTACGTACGTTGCACAAACCTTCTCAAGCAGATAATAAGCTGGTAGATCGAGTGCGCGAGGTCAAAAGTGCAATTGAAAAATTAAAAGAAGTTCCAGATTTCTTTTCCTCTTCAAACAAGACAATTATAGCTAGTAAGATCGAAACAAAAGAAGTTTTATTTGATTCTCAAGTAAATTTGATTCAGCAGCTGGAAGAAAATAACACTAATTTTAATACTTCCTGTCAATATATTCCCCGTCTTAGAAGCGATTTAAGGAACGACGCTATAACCAGCACTAAACTAAAATCCATAGCAAACAATTTATTAGAGAATGCTATTTCGTATTGTTATCAAGAAGATAGCAATACGACATTGGCAATTGAAAGCCAGCTAGAAAAAATTGACACTTTGCTTCAGGGAGAGGATATCTTTCAGAATTTCTCGATCTCAACATTAATCAATCATGCAGGCAATTTATTACAAAATCGCCGTAAAATTAATAATATCAATCGCGAGCTACAAATAGCCGATCTAAGTCAAAAGTTAAACGAATTTGAGATTTTATATTTAGATAGTATTGAGGGATTGAGAGCCCAAATACGCATCTATCGTTTTTTTAGCTACTTGTTATTTTTAATAATTGTCATTTTTATCGGCTATCAAGTAATCGATAATTTAACTCAAACAAATCATAGTATTGTCAAAGTTTTAGAAGGCTTTACTCAAGAACTAGAAACCAAGGTAGAACAAAGAACCGCCCTGCTAGAAGAAAGCATTGAAAATACCGAAGCAGCTTTAGCCCAAGCACAAAACGCCAATAAAGCCAAGAGCAGATTTCTGGCTAATATGAGTCACGAATTGAGGACTCCTTTAAATGCTATTTTAGGCTTTACACAATTAATGTGCCGCGATTCTTCAGTTAGCAAAGAGCATCAAGAAAATATTCAAATCATCAATCGTAGTGGGGAACACTTATTAAAATTGATTAATGACATTCTGGAAATGTCTAAAATTGAAGTAGGTCAGATTACTCTCAACGAAACAAAATTTGACCTATATACAATGCTCAAAAGCATAGAGGAGATGTTGCGCTTAAAAGCGGAAGTCAAACAGTTAGACTTGAGCTTTGATATAGATAAAAATGTTCCTAAATATATCTATACTGATGAGGGTAAATTACGTCAGATTGTCATCAATTTGTTGGGTAATGCGCTGAAATTTACTCAGCAAGGAAAAATTGCTCTAAAGGTAGAACTCAAAGATAATAATCGCTCGGAAGAAGCCAATATAGATTTTTTATTTTCTGATACATACTTACTATATTTTTCTGTTTCTGATACTGGTCCTGGTATTCCAGCAGATGAAATGGATCGGCTATTCTCTCCTTTCGAGCAGACTAAGGTTGGCAGAAATTCTAATGAGGGGACTGGTTTAGGTCTATCTATTTGTCAAAAATTTGTCGAGTTGATGGGAGGAAAACTAACGGTTGACAGTATCGTTGGGGAAGGGAGTACATTTTCTTTTGGGGTTTCGATCAAGCTACAGGACGTGAACATGCCTCAAAACATGGAAGATAAAGAAATAGATCGAAATCTTCGAGTTACTGGTATCGCTCCCCATCATTCAGAATTGCGCATTCTGGCAGTTGACGATGTACCAGCCAGCCGTCTTCTATTAAAAAAAATGTTGACCAAAGTAGGATTCTCTGTTGAGGAGGCAGAAGACGGACAGCAAGCAGTAGACCTCTTTTCTAGTTGGCATCCCCATCTTATTTTGATGGACATGAGAATGCCAGTTATGGATGGCTATGAAGCAACAAAACAAATCAAATCGTTGCCTAAAGGAAAAGAAACTATGATTATTGCCTTGACTGCTAGCGCATTTGAGGAAGAAAGAGTTGTCATACTCTCTGCTGGTTGTGATGACTTCATGCGTAAGCCTTTTTATAAAGCCGAATTACTAGAAAAAATCGGGCAGTATCTCGATATTGATTATTTATACGAACAAAAAGTTAATCTCAGTCACGGTGAATCTCAACGACTAGAAGAACTGAATCAAGAGAGCTTAGAGGTAATGTCTCAAGAATGGCGATCGCAATTGTATGATGCGGCAACTAGAGTAGACAACCAAGAAATCTTACAGCTATTAACTGATATTCCTCAAGAGTACGAATCTTTGGCTAAAGGATTGGAAAATTTGGTAGAGCATTTTCGTTGTGACAAAATTATTGACCTGACCAAATCAGTTAACTAATGAATCTATTGACCTTGAGGAAGACTAAATCAAAAATATTGGTGGTAGATGACAAACCAGAAAATCTGCACCTGTTATCTGATGCTTTAAGCTGCGATGAATACGACGTGAAATGCGTCATTGGCGGCGAAATGGCTTTGATGGTGGCTGATTCGGTAGTTCCAGATTTAATTTTGTTAGATATTAACATGCCAGGTTTGAATGGCTATCAGGTTTGCGAAAAACTTAAAGCAGATAAGAAGACGCAAAATATTCCGATCATCTTTTTAAGTGCTAATAATGATTCGGACGATCGCATTAAAGCCCTCAATCTTGGTGGTGCAGACTATATCAACAAGCCTTTTAAAATCGATGAAGTGCTGCTGCGAATTAGAAATCAACTACAGCTAAAAAATGCGCAACAAGAAATTCTCAAGCTCAATGCCGAATTAGAAAAAAGAATTTTAGAACGTACCGCACAGTTAGAGGCAGCAAACAGAGAACTAAAATTTCAGATTGGAGAACGGGAACAAGTAACCCAGTTGCTTAAAGAGAGCGAAGAAAAACTAGAAAGCATTCTCAACTCTCTAGAAGAAGTGGTTTGGTCGGCAGATATCAAAACCAGAAATTTAATCTTTCTCAATCCTGCAGCTACCAAAGTTTATGGTCGCCCGATCGAAGAATTACTGGCAAATCCTGAATTACGTTTAGAATCGGTTCATCCAGAAGATCGCGATCGCGTCGAGCTTTCTTTTGCCAGTTCTCTAAATGAAAGCAACGACCTCGAATACCGTATCGTCCAACCTAATGGAGAAATTCGTTGGGTCTGGGAACGCAGTCGCCTGATCCACGACCGAGATGGCATTTGGGATCGAAGAGATGGCATTATCTGTGATATCACCGAACGTAAAAAAGTTGAAGAAGAATTGAGCTACGAGGCAAAGCACGATTCTTTAACTGACTTACCCAATCGAGCCGCTTTTACCGAACAGGTGGAGCAAACTCTTAAGTTTTGTCAAAAGCATCCCGAACACATATTTGCGGTCTTATTTATCGACTTAGATCGGTTCAAAATTATCAACGATAGTTTGGGTCATTTAATTGGAGACGAACTACTGATATATGTGGCAAAAGTACTCACCAGCTGTTCCCGTGCGGCAGATTTTGTAGCGCGTCTGGGGGGTGATGAATTTACTATTCTTTTGAGCAAAATTGATAGTCTCGAAGACGCCGAAATTATTGCTGAGAGAATTCAAACCAAGCTGAAGACTCCCTTCGTTTTGCAGGGTCATACAGTTTTTACCAGCGCCAGTATTGGCATTGTATTGGGAAATAATCAATACCAAGACAGCGTAGCAATATTGAGAGATGCAGATCTAGCAATGTACCGTGCTAAGTCTGATGGGAAAGCCAGACACGAAGTCTTCGACGAACATATGTATGCGGAGACTAGAGCGTTATTGGAACTAGAAAACGACCTGCGAAATGCGATCGCCCATCAAGAACTCTCTCTTTATTACCAACCAATTGTTTCTCTAGAAACAGATACACTATATGGCTTTGAAGCGCTTATAAGATGGCATCATCCCCAGAAAGGTCTGATTTATCCCGATAAGTTTATTCATATTGCCGAGGAAACTGGACTAATTAAACCTATTGGTCGTTGGGCATTAGAAGCAGCCTGTCGTCAGCTACGTATTTGGCAGGTTCAATATCCCAGTGCTGCCAATCTAAAAGTTAGCGTTAATGTTTCCAGCCAACAGATGAAAGATCCCAAGTTTTTGACTATTTTAGATCGGACTTTGGAGCAAACTGGCTTGCAAGGCAAAACTCTGCACTTAGAGATTACAGAAAGCACTCTGATGGACTATAAACCCGATACGATCAGTCTGTTTAATAAAATTAGAAACAGAGGTATCAAGATCAATATCGATGATTTTGGCACTGGCTATTCTTCTCTACAGTATCTCAAGCGTTTTCCCATTAGCAGCCTAAAAATAGACCGTTCGTTTACCAAAGGAATGTTATACGAAAAAGAAAATTTTGAAATTGTGAAAACCGTAATTGCCTTAGCGCGAGCTTTAAAAATAGAGGTAATTGCTGAAGGAGTAGAAAATATTAAGCAGCTAAAAATCTTGAAGAAGCTCAACTGTAAGCTGGGTCAAGGATATCTTTTTTCTCCAGCAGTAGACTGCAAATCTGCCGAATCCTTAATGGATTTGCAGAATCGCTGTGATATTTAATTTTTTAGAATGTAATTTTATGTTAGTTTTAAAGGCTAAATAAGATTCAGTTGGTCTTTTTTGCCGACATATACTTATCTGTTTCGCGCAATCTTTTGCTAAGAAAACGACATATCTCTAAAATAATATGGGGACGTTGAGAAATAAGGCTGATAAAGCGTTTCTTTTCCAGACAAAGCAATATTCCATCCTCTAAAGCGATCGCTCCATCCCATCGAGGAGCTTCGTCAAAGAGAGCTATTTCGCCAAAATATTGTCCTGTGGTTAGCTGCTTGATATTTTCCGATCTGCCATCCAAATTTTTAACGATTTGGATCGTACCTTCGGCAATAATATATAAATTTGTCCCCCAACTTCCCTCGCTATAAATTGTTTCTCCTGCAGCTACCCGCTGCTGTTGTAAAGCCTCATCTATTTGAAACAGTTCGTCGAGAGAGAGATTTTTAAACAGAGGAATATTTTTTAATAACAGCAATCGATTCATAGAATTACTTACTGGGCAATTAAGCAGATCTGATGGAGGAAAAATTTCCCGTGCCACTGATTGTACGATGGGATCGGGGTCTTTGAGTAAAGCAGTAGGCACAATTGCCAGGGCGATCGATGCACCTGTTTTAATCCAGCGATCGCCAGATCTCAGTGCTTCTAAGAGTATTTTGTAACCTTTGTTGTCCAGCCATTCTGGAGTCGGTTCGATCTTGGGTAATGGTTTGTCTGATACGGTTTGTTCTAACAAAGGCATTAGTGGTTGAACAAAACGACGATGCTCGATTGAAGCCAAAACTTCGACAGCGTTAGCTAAGTCTCGGCGATCGCTAGTAGCTAAAATGCGTCGGACTAGATTTACAGTGCGGGAGTAGCCCAAACAGGAAAGTATGTAGAGGACTTTTTGGAGTAGGCGTTGTTGATAATCTTCGATCGCCACCGCTAGTAGCCGCCAACTCGGATCTTGTCGGGGTATTTGCTGTTGCCATTTACGGGTGCGGTTAAACTGTTGAAATTCTGGGGCTAAATGCTTGTAGAGGACTTCGTTTGCCTGTTTGGTTTTCACTTTAGCGATCGCCGCAATAGCAGTATTGACAATATCAGAATTGGAAGATTCGAGGTTTGCTTTGGCTAGGCTCAAGCCAGGCTTGCCGTAGGCAGCAAGGGTTTGGGCTACCTGTTGTCTTACCTGGGGATGGCGATCGCTTAAACCAATGGCGATCGAATCTAAAGTTTCTTGACAGTGGGTAATTTCTAGTAGCTTATATGCTGCCAATCTAATTAGAGGTGCATCGTGGTTGATTTCAGCTAAAGCAATCTTTGCTAGGTTATTATCCTGGGACTTGGCAAGAGTTGCCAGGGCTTCAAGGGCATTTTGCTTGGCTTCGACAGTCGCTTTGGGTAGTAAATATTCGATTAAAGTAATAAATTCAGGATTATTGCTATGACGGACAATTCTGGCAATTCCCTTGCCGATGTTATCGGTGATTTCGGTATGCCAAAATTGTTCTGCTAGGTTGCGATCAAGACTTTTATGGTCGGCTTGCTGAAAAGCAGCAATTAAGCCCAGGGTTTTTACTTCCAAATCGCGATCGCTCGTTAATGTCTGTAACTGCTGTGCTGTAAAACTATACTGGTTGGCGATCGTAATTTCTAAAGCCGTAGCCCGTACCCCAGAATCATCAGCATCAAGCAAACTAGCAAAGCGATCTAAAGTCGCCGCGTCACTGTTACTAAATAGCTGTAGCACCCCTTCTCTTAGAGGTTGATTGGCATTTTTGAGCAAAGCTATTACCTCCTCAAAGAATTGACTAGGATTACCTAAATTAGCAGCCAGCTCTAAACCTTTGATTTGAGTATAAAGATCTTGATCGCTGAGAAACTCGCGCACAATGCTGCTCGATTGCTGTGGTAACTGTCTTCGAGCATTGTCAAAATCATCCAGATTAATGGTATCCGAGCGAATCATCTTTTCCAGGCTTTGAGTGTAAAACTTACCCATAGGAATTCGTACCAGTAAAAGCAAAAAGGTCAAGCCAATTGCCAATCCCGTAATTTGCCCCAGACTTAAATAGAAATGACAAATCCAGAGGATAATTCCCGCACAAGTAAGTCCGATGGAGTAAATTAAGCCATCGCTCAAAGCTCTAATCCTACCCAAGTACTGATAGGGTATGCCATTGTAGTTTAGCTGGTGAATTGGTAGATTGATTGCTTTATATAGAGCGTCTCCATTGATATGAAGCCCAATAGCTGCGGGCAAATTAAAATTAAACAACAGTCCGAGCAAACTAATTAAGGTTGTCGTCGGATATACTGCATTGAGTCTAGCCACCCCAATCCATTTGAGTAATGGGCGAGTAATTCCATAAAGAAACACTACCTGAATTAGAGAAATAACAATCCGCATCGATCCTAAAAATGCAGTCAGTTGAGATTCTGTAAACTGCTGTCCGTAAATATTGAACCAGAGAAACTCCGAGGTAATGTAGATGATTACGAGTAAAAAAGTGCTGCTGGCGAGAAACAACACCAGGGGATAAGCTCGAAAAATATCGGGCAAGGTTTTAATCGATTCAATGATGTTTGAGCCTTCTTTTGGTTTCGATGTTTCTATCGGACGTTGATTGGCTTCTAGATATAGTAGTTGGGCAAAAGCGATCGCCATAAAGATGGGCAACGCCAAAAGTAGTTCGCGACTGGGAAAATAGCGAGAGAGCAAAATAGTGAATCCCCCTCCCACTAAAGTTCCTGCTGCTTGGGCGATGCCAATAAAGGGAGCATACTGCTTGTACTCGATGGTGGTGAAATAATCAGTCAGCAAGCCAGGATAGAGCAGATTGTTGTTAAAGTCCCACTGAAAAAAGATCGCGATCAGCAACACATAATAAACCCAGGCTGCATCTAAATCGATCAGCAACCTCAAACTCACCATAGCCGCGATGGAAAACAATAAAACAGAACGGAATAGTTGAGTACGACTGTAGCGATCTGCTATCTGAGAAAAAACACCATAGGCAGGGAAAGAACACAAGCCAATCAAGATAAAGGCAATAGGGAGATTTTCCGCACCTATGTGACTGACGAACAAAGAATTGGCGATCGCCATGGCAATGACGTTATAGGCTAACATCGTTACGGCTAGTAACAATAGTTGAGCCAGACGATTGAACTGCAAACTCGACAAACCCAGACGTTGTTCGATTAGCTCTTGAGCGATCATGATTCTTGCTCCCTTGAGGGAGTAATGTTTGTCGTTCTTCGAATAGAACCACTAGCCGTTTGGGAATCTAGCTGCTCGTCTGCTTCTAAAGCTTTAACTTCTTGATTGAGGTTATCAATTGGGGCAGTCTGAATTAGTAAAGTTAACCCTGCGGCAATTATTAAAAACACTCCGCCGATAACTACTGCCAAAAGACGGTTATCGTGGAGTAAGTATTTCATTACCCAACCAAAACCCAAAGCCGCCACAATTTCTGGCAAGACAATAAAAAAATTAAATATTCCCTGGTATATTCCCCTGCGTTGGGGGGGAATAGAATTGCTCAACATGGCATAGGGCATAATCAAGGCACTAGACCAAGCTATACCCAATCCTACCATTGAAATCAACAGTATATACTGATTTCCGATCAACAACAGAGAAATTAAGCTGATTCCACCACAAAATAAGCAAATACAGTGGATCGTCGGGCGACCAAATCTTTTTGCCCAGCGGGGCAAGATAAAAGAAGCGATTATACAGACGGCATTGTAAACAGCAAAACAGATACCAGCCCACTCTATTCCTTCGCTATATAGCAATGAATCTTGACTGACTGCTCCAAAAATATCCCTGGCAACTGCGGGAGGGAAATATAGCAGAAAACAAAA
Organism: Cyanobacteria bacterium P01_G01_bin.19; assembly: GCA_039181635.1. Lineage (GTDB taxonomy): Bacteria > Cyanobacteriota > Cyanobacteriia > Cyanobacteriales > Xenococcaceae > Waterburya. The sequence continues at coordinate 10,446 of JBCDCO010000073.1, forward strand.
AATTCCCAGCCAGGTGAAAAACTGAACCTTTGCCAACTGCTGCATTTTGGGTGGGATTTGCCCAAGTGTTTGCCATGTCTGTTTGATGCTACTGGTGATTCCCCCTCGTGCTGCCTGTAAATGTTCGAACTTGACTAAATTTTGCGGGGGATATTCTGGGGTAGTCACAATCGTCCACAAAACAGTACTCAAAAATAATATCCCGCCAACGTAGAAAGAAACTTCTATCGTTAAGGGGATTTTGCGCACCAGGCTACTGGTATTGTCTACTTGAAAAACATGGGAAAGTATCCAGGGTAATGTGGAAGCTGAAACTGCTCCTAAACCCAGCATAATGCTCTGCATGGCAAAACCTTTAGTGCGTTGCTCTTGAGGGAGGAGATCTCCCACAAATGCCCTAAATGGCACCATACTGACATTGGCACTAGTATCTAAAATCCACAGTAGCCCCGCTGCCAGCCAGAGGTTAGTACAGTTGGGCATGGCAAACAAGGCAATAAACGCGAGAACTGCCCCTACCAAAAAATACGGTCTTCTTCTGCCTAAAAAAGTCCAGGTATAGTCACTTAAATTACCGACAATCGGCTGAACGAATAATCCAGTCAAAGGAGCAGCCAGCCATAAAATTGGCAAACGTTCGGCATCTGCACCCAAATACTCAAAGATGGCGCTCATATTTGCCATCTGTAGTCCCCAACCAAACTGAATTCCTAAAAAACCAAAATTCATATTCCAGAGTTGCCAAAAGCTGAATTTAGACTTAGATAATGTCTCTGAAATATCCGACTGCTGGGGTATGGTCATAAAAAGAAAATAGTGGGAAACCACAAATTCTTAAGATAACTGTCTTAGAAGTTAAAAGTCAAAGGTAAAGACTTTGATGCAATCCAGGCTGTTAATTTAAAGGAAAAATATGGGCAGAGAAATTTTCTTGTTTTAATTGAGTGATGAATTTATCTGCTTGCGAACGCTCTTTGAAAGCACCCATATAAACAAAAATGCCTTGAGGAAAATTGACCAAAGATACTTGTTTGACTTTTCTTCTTGCTTGAGAAAGGGATTCTTCGCCCGTATATTCAGTCAAAATATAATGATAGGGAGTATTAAAGGAAGATAGGCTGCCAATATTATTCAAAGGTGCTAAGGCTGGAGGAATAGGCGTAATATCGGCAACAGCTTCTGATTCTTCGTCTTCTACCACATCAATCGCTCCCAAAGTGCTTAGATTGAGAGGCATAAATTCTTGTTCGCTAAAACTATCGTTTCCCACTTTCGCAATAGAATCTTCTACTGAATCAGACATAGTTGTACTGCGCGTATTACGCCAGATAAATCCCGCTGAAATCAAATTGATTGCCATCAAAACAGCGATCGCGCTAATACTCCAGGGGTTGAGCCAGTTATCCAGCCAACTCCTGTCTCGATATTCTATTTCTTCTGGCTCTAAATTAGAATCAAATGATTCCAGACTCAATTCTCTTGACGGTGATTCTGAGTCTTTTTCTAGTTCTGCATTTAAAAATAGCTTGGGCTGAATCGATTTGCTTTTCCCCTTATTGCGATGGGGATTGAATATATTTATTGTCCCCGTGGCAAATGGTTTATGAACAATACTAGACTTTACGTTAGGATTAGCGGAGGGTTTGCTTCCGCGATCGCTCTTTGGTTTCGACGACATATTTGCTACGGAATATAGAGCTTAATTTAGACTTAATGGCATTATTTGAGTGTCTAGTTTAACTTCTCTATTTGAAAACCGCTTTATCTTTGGTTGTTAGTTGTTAGTTGTTAGTTGTTAGTTGTTAGTTGTTAGTTGTTGGTTGTTAATCCGAACTTGTGTCAAAAAATGAGCTGCTTGATGCGAGCGACTATTTGAAGCAGTTCTTGTCCTAAATCTTGGGAGTTAATGCCAAAGGCAAGCTGCAACACGATAAAAATTGCGGCAATGGTCAGTATAGTTTTGATGCTAGCTTTGAAAACCTTAAATAACCACGCAACTATCAAAAATAGGATAATTACAGCAGCAATCGGAGCAATTATTTCTACTGACATAGATTCGACCTTTATTTGAACATCAGTTAGGACAGTTAGACGAGCGACCCCGCGTCGACATAAGGCGCAAGGGACCGCGCGAGGAAGCAGTTAGAACAGTTTTAAGTGGTGGATAATTGATTTTTTTGAGTCCATAAGTCTTATTATTTCGTTAACAATTAAATTTTGTCCGAACTATTGTTGAAGTAAATCAGACTAACATACTCGATTTATTGTTCCTTGAAAAATACGAAACAAGCTGCCAAGTAAAGATTCTAGAGCTTTTTCTCTACACCAAAGCCAGCCAAAAGAACGTTTTGCAGAGGTTGTCCTGGAGCGGGTTTTGCATAGTTAAGAATTTTACGGATGCGTAAAGTAGGATTGGTTAGCACAATCGAATCTACAGAAACTACCCGAGTGTAGTTAGTAGTCATCAGCAGCTCTTTAGTAGTTGAATCAAAGCTAAAGTGAGCAATAATCGGGCGTTCTTCTTCATAGGCGCGATCGCGTAAATAATCTCCTTCCAAAATCGTTCCTACTTCAGATTTAGGCACAAACATTAGGTTCAGATTGCGTTTTTTCTCTTCTCCTGCCTCAGAGATAGTATAAAAGCCCAAATTGAATCCAGGTAGATCTTCGAGATTGTCGAGTTGCCCGTAAGAGTTATCGGTAAGCACTTGCGCTTTGCCCTCTGCAGTTAAAGGCAAAACTTCAAAAGTGGTACGTGATCGCTCTATTTCTTGATGAGTGAGATAGTGATAGGTGCGATCGGATTGCCAGTTGCCAACACAATCAACAAAAAATTGTTTGAATATATCCATACTTGTAGTGTTTGCTTGTTTAAATCAGTTTTTATCAAATTCTATTTTAAAAATACCGTCGCTAGGCTTATCTGCCGTCAGATTGTCCCAATTAATAGAAGTTAAGAATATACTCTTATCTGCAGTTTCTACTACATCTACTCCCCACTCTCCAGTCTGCAAAGAAGTAGGAGACGCACTATTTGCTGGAGTAGTTTTTTTCCCGCCCAAGATGAGTGTATCCGTAGTTAGCTTAGAATCAGCTAGTGCTTCTTTTCTTTTGCTAGTTAAAATATCGCCGCACATTTGACCGATTTCTTTAGCTGCAAATTCCGAGAGAGGGAAAATAATTTCTACTACCCAATGAGGATTCTTAATATAGCTACAGGTAACACTTTCTTTTTCTTTTAATCCGTCAATAAATACCTGGGCAAATTCTTCTCGATTGAGAGCGGGTAGCTCGTTATTGTTAAGATTAAAGTTATGAGACAGTAACATTCTGCCTGAAGATTTATCGCTCACTTCGATCGATTTTTTTACGCTTAAGGACTATTTATAAACATATCAGAGCCTTGAGACCGATCTCAATCTATCTCAAGCTAGGGATAAGATGATTTGGCGTTGGTGATTTTAAGTATGACGTACAAAATGTTTCTGCTCGTAGCTTTAAGCTCTTAGCTTTAAGCCTTTTGAATTTCATGAAATATCACAAAATCAAGAAATCATACCCTGATTCACCAACGCCGATGATTTAAAGATTATTCTCTCAAGACATAGCCTACTCCGCGAACGGTTTGAATGAGGCGAGTTTCTGACTGCTCTTCTAGCTTGAGACGGAGATAGCGTACATATACCTCAATAATGTTAGAGTCTCCCATAAAATCGTATCCCCAAACTCGTTCCAAAATCTGATCGCGAGTTAAAACCTGACGAGGATGAGCGATTAGATACTCCAATAAGTCAAATTCTTTTGCCGTTAATTCGATTCCTCGCTTGCCCCTAAAAACTTCCCGAGTAGAACGGTTAAGGCTAAGATCGCCAAATTGGGAGATTTCTGCATCCTCATCGCTTTCGCGGCGAAGGCTAGCTCTTACTCTAGCCAGCAATTCCTCGATGCTAAAAGGTTTGATGACATAATCATCTGCCCCCGCATCCAAGCCTGTAACGCGATCGCTAACCTCATCTTTAGCCGTTAATAAAATAATCGGTACTTTGTCTCCTGTTTGACGCAGACGACGACAGATCTCTGGTCCCGATATTCCTGGTAGCATCCAGTCGAGCAAAATCAAGTCTGGTTTAATTTCTCTGGCAGTGGAGAGTCCGCTAAAACCATCCGTGGCGACAGTAACCTCGTAGTTCTCGAACTCTAGTTCCATCTTGACGAACTGAGCCAGTTTAGCTTCATCTTCTACCAGTAAAATATGTGATTTCATAGATTATCGAGCGTCAACTAATTATTTTTTGAGCTAATGCTAATTTAGATCTTTTTTGAGATCGGCAAATGGAGGCTTATTTTTTCTTAGGCAGTCTGGGAGAAGACTGATTGTTAATCGGACCGAGAATGCGGTTTAAATCTCTTAATTGCTCCGCTGTACCCATACATATTAAAGCGTCTCTTTCTAGAATTCTGGTTTCTCCCGTCGGTCCCGCAATTAAGTTACCATCGATACGGCGAATGGCTAAGACCAACGCACCCGACTGCGATCGCAGTTTAGCTTCTCTTAAGCTTTTGCCTACATAGGGACAAGCTTCTGGGTCGATCAGCAATTCTTCGAGATAGTAGGAACGGTTTGAACCTGCAATAATACCGTCAACAAAGTCCATCACCTGGGGTCTTAACGCGGCGGCTGCCAGCCTTTTTCCTCCCGTAATATAGGGCGACACTACCGCATCTGCCCCCGCACGCTGTAGCTTTTGCACCGCCTCTTCGTTGCTCGCACGGGCGATCGCTCTGATTCGAGGATTGAGGGTTTTAGCTGATAACACGGTATATAAATTCTCTGCATCAGACGGCAAAGCTGTAACCAGACAAATTGCCCGATCTATTTTTGCCCTAACCAAAGATTCGTCTAAGGTTGCATCTCCTAAAATAACTGTATATCCTAACTGTTTAATTTCTTCTACTTCTTCAAAGTCGTCGTCAATAATGATGAACGGAATACCTTCTGCAAAAAATTCGCGGGCGACATGACGACCCGTACGCCCAAAACCACAGACAATATAATGTCGATCTAGAGATTCAATCAAACCCTTCTCCTGCCTAAGCTTGATACCTTCTTGAAAATAGCCTTGTATTAGAGCCTCGGTAAAACGGTTAACAATGTAACCAATCGTCAGTAACCCCATCAAAATTAAGGCTACCGTAAATAATCGTCCTCTTTCTCCTAACGGACGCACTTCAGAAAACCCTACGGTAGATAGAGTAATCACGGTCATATACGCAGCTTCGGAAAAAGACCATTTTTCGACCAACCAGTACCAAAGAGTACCGATCAGAACGATACTGGCTAATGCTACACCACCACGAACTAGTTCTTTGCGTAAACGACCATATTTTTCTTCAAAGGTGTAACTATACATTCAAAATTTATTGCAGATAATACTAACAGTTTTGCCCACAATTGTTTAAATTAAAACTAAGACTAGCTCAAAACCAAACTAACCCTGCGACAATCAGAATGGTAACTGTAATTTTAAATTTACTTTTGAGCAAATATAAATTCTACAATTTTAACTTTAGGAGCAACTAAGCAATGGTTCAATCCCCTACATTGAAAGATTCTATAGATACTTTTAAACCTAACTTATTTGACCGCGACCGTTTTGATCGTAGCGTCATGAAAACCTATGGTCGTTTCCCCATTGCGATCGAGCGCGGGGAAGGATGTCGTCTTTGGGATACTGACGGCAAAGAATATCTTGATTTTGTGGCGGGAATCGCAACCTGTACTTTGGGTCACGCTCATCCCGCACTGATCGAAGCTGTTACCGAACAAATCAAAAAGCTACATCATGTTTCCAATCTCTACTATATTCCCGAACAAGGACAGCTAGCGGAATGGTTGACCGATAATTCTTGTGCGGACAAAGTATTTTTTTGCAACTCTGGTGCTGAGGCGAATGAAGCGGCGATTAAACTGGTTAGAAAATACGCTCATACTAATTTAGACAAGGTAGAAAATCCCATCATCCTAACAGCAAAGGCTAGCTTTCACGGACGTACCTTAGCTACTATTACCGCCACGGGACAGGAAAAATATCAAAAGGGTTTTGCTCCTTTGCCTACGGGATTTGCTTATGTTCCCTATAACGACATCACTGCAGTAGAAAATGCGATCGCCGATTTAGATGAAGGTACGTTGAGCCGCGTGGTTGGCATTATGATCGAACCCTTGCAAGGAGAGGGAGGAGTTCGTCCTGGAGATTTAGAATATTTCCTCAAACTGCGTAAAATCTGCGATGAGAATCAGATTTTGTTGGTTTTTGATGAGGTGCAGGTTGGTATTGGTCGTACTGGAAAACTTTGGGGTTATGAGAATTTAGGCATCGAACCCGATATTATTACCAGCGCTAAAGGTTTGGCAGGAGGCATTCCGATTGGTGCGATGCTCTGTAAGGACTTTTGTGCCGCTTTCGAGCCTGGCAACCATGCTAGTACCTTTGGCGGAAATCCTTTCGCCTGTGCTTCGGCGATCGCTGTTTTAGCAACTTTAGAGCAAGAAGGTGTTTTACAAAATGTTCGCGAAAGAGGAGAACAATTAAGAGTCAGACTTAGAGCGATCGCTAAAAAGTATCCCGCACTGTTTACTGAAGTTCGTGGCTGGGGTTTAATCAACGGTTTACAGCTAAGAGAAGATATCGATCTGACTTCGATTGAGCTAGTTAAAGCAGCAATGTCAGAGGGTTTACTACTTGCTCCTGCAGGAACCAAGGTGTTGCGCTTTGTGCCACCTTTGGTGGTTTCTGCCAATGAGGTAGACGAAGCTGCCAGTCTTTTAGAAAAAGCGATCAATTCAATCGCTTAATCGGCTGAGACTTTAATAACTAATAATCGCTATAGCTTTAACTTAACTAGCAGTACTGAGATTTAGGGAACTAAAAGTGACAATTAAGAAACTGTTACATCTTTAGCAGCCTTTTTTTATCGGGTGAGCAAAAATACTAAGTGTGAGGAGTGAACCTTTAAAGACTTGTTTCTGGGATCGAAACACGGAAAGAACCCCAGAGACAAGTCTTCTCATGTTTGCAAAAGCTTTTCACGAGCTTAAGCTACTTAGCAACAACATTGCACCTAAAGCTGCTTCGGTAAACACACCACCAGCATTTTTAATCGAAAAACTGCGATCAATAAAGATCGACAATAAACGAGCGATCGCTGCAATTATCGAGGCTATGCCAACAGTAGTAAATGCTATGGGGGATTGTAGCCACAAACAGGCTATACCCAAACCCAAGAAGAAAGAGCCTATGGTTGCTCGCATTTCCGATATGCCTTCAGCCGAGATCGGCTTTAACCCCACAAAAGCAGCCGCTAATTGAGGAAACACAAAGCCAAAGATACCTAAAAGGACAAAAAAAACAGCACTAATATTTGGTGCCCAGAAAGAAAGTTCGTACATGAATTATATATATTTAGGGTTTGCTGAAAAACTGAGATGTAAGGGAATATCTGTTGTAAAGCTTTTAGTTTTTAGCTTTTAGTAAAATTAAATCAGATTCTCAGTAATCTTTGTCTGACCTTTGGTCAGTTTTAACAGTTTTTCTCGTTAGAAATCATCAAGTTTTGCAAGGCTTTCATATCTGCTAGTTTGCGAGCGATCGCATTTTTTCTAGTTGCCTCTAATGTAGCTGCCATTGTTTGTATACATGTTTTTTTATTTACTATTTTTAGTATTGTCAACAAACAGCAGTGATACATCCCACCTTTGATTGATAATATTTGTAACCCAGCTATCGGCTAATGATAAAAAGACAGTATTTAAAAAATAAAATAATTCTGCTGCTTTATTTAAATATTACTATTGCATCAATCGTAAAAAATAATCAACTAAATAAAACAAGAGAAAGAAAGACAAGGCAATTAAAACCTCAGCTTACTCTCTCTTATTTCTCTAAGATTTAAATTTTAAAGAAGCTTTATTCTTCTCTAAAATAGTCTTACATAATGCCTAGTTGACCCAAGATTCCTTGTCCTGTGGCAACTTCTACTACGATGGCTGAAATGAAGCCAATCATTGCTAGTCTTCCGTTCCAGACTTCGGCAAATCTGGTAAAACCCATTTTTTGTTCTACTGGTTGATTTTGCATGAAATAACCTCTTTGAATTGTGCTATGTATAATTGCTTATTCCTAACTTAACAAACCTTTACTCAGAGGTAACTCTGTCTAGAGGCAGAATAAATATATAGCGTTTCTCATTCTGGTGAGGTACAGATCAATCTTGGTTAATTGTTGATAGCTGATGGTTCATTGCGAGACAGCGCGTTGGGCGGTTTCACCGACTTGAAGCGACTGTCGAGGGTGTTCATTGGGTGTACCTCATGACTTTGAGAATTGCTATAGTTGTACCGATTAATAAAAATACATCTTTAGTGATAAGCAGAGACTGACCTTTAGTTATTTCTGATTAGTAAAAATCAAGTCAGTCATCGGCACTAAAATATTCTCAGAACTTATAGAAGATGCCTAGTGTGAATTAAAACAACTTACGGAATAGCTCTTAAACTAAGCAATTACTTAGATTTAAAGTATAAGTGATGTCTTCTTAAATAACTTTAAAAGCTAACAGCTAATAGCTATATGCGAATTAGTTAAAGCTTTTTAAAAGATTTGACTTCCAATACTTTGCCGATCATCGCCATAGTCATGACATCTTCGCGTATTTCTCCTTCTACTTCTACCCGAAGCCCTTCTGCTTCCAATTCTGCTGGATAGTCTTTTAGCTCGTAAGTAGTCCCGTCACTAGTAACCAATGCCCAAACGCCAAAGCCAAAGCCCTTCATTTCCATTTTGCCTGTAACTTTCATTTTTTCCACTCACCTAATTTAGAACTGGAGTCATTATGCAATTAACTCCATAAAAAAGAGGGGCAAACATAAATTCACCCCTCAAGCAAAATATTGCCTATACTTTTTGCATTTCTTGTCGACTGGCTAGGAGTGCTAAACCCAGACACAAAAAGGCATTAATGATTAGGTATCCCTGGGCGATCGCTCCCGTACCCAAGAACCAGAGATTGGGATCGGTAAATGCCGTAATTCCCAAACAAGCAGCTACTCCGATGCTAGAGCCGATCGCAAACCATTTGAGGGTGGGGCTACCCATCAAGAGAATAATTAAGCCCAGAGGGATGAGAACGCTAGCAAACAAAGGATTGAGACTGCTGTTACCTAAAACAACGTTGCCCAATTCGGGAATCGAGCTACCCGCGAGGCGCATGGGCCATTGAGGTAAGTCAAACCAATATAATCCTTGGAGGAAGAATAAGCCAGAACTACCAAAAATCAAGCCGCCATTCATTGCCAGAGTGAAAGGTAAATAGTTACGCAAGAACCAAGCTAGTAGGTAAGAGCCAATTACCATACCTAGTTTGGGTAACAGTGCCACCGCACCACCATCGATCCAGAAACCGAGATTGAGATAGCCACTCTTACGCAACCAGCGGAAGAAATCATTAAAGGTGATTTTGCCTTTGAGAGCCAATTCTACTGCTGCGCTCGCATCTAAATGTCCCGCACCAAAATGGTTGAGGCTATCTTCTTGAATTTTGCGGGAAGACTGTTTGAGAATGTCTCTAATTTCATCGGGGCTATCTATCCCTGTAGCCCGAACCAAAGCTGCCACCCCAGCAACGTGAGGTGCTGCCATACTAGTACCTTGAAAGCCTGCAAATACTGATTCGCCAGTACGAGGATTGACGGTATTTTGCACAATTTTACCCGATTCGCTACCCCCAGGGGCAGAAATATCGACACCCGCACCAAAGTTAGAATAGGGGGCTTTTTGTCCTGCAGAGTCGATCGCCGAAACGCTAATTACGTCAGGATAACGAGCGGGATA
>JBCDCO010000074.1:0-20313 GCA_039181635.1 Cyanobacteria bacterium P01_G01_bin.19
CTATCAGCAGGATCGCATCGATCTCCCTCATCAGTCGAATTGTCGCGAGAAATGCCCTCATTATCAGTTTTTGCATGAAGAAAATAACCACGTCAATCATCAAGAGTTGCTAGAAGCGATCGCAGATATTGAAGAGATTCCTATTTAAATTTGCATAAATAAAATCGACAAAACGTAGGGTGGGCGACTGAAAGTAAGGCGTTTAGTTAGCCGCAACTAGTGCCTTAGTGCATCGCAAAGCCTTTGAGATGTGGAAATTAAGGTGTTGATGCCCACCATTGTTCAGAGGTTGATGCGATTCATTTATGTGGTGGGCGACCGCTTTTACATAGATTCGGATTGACATTGTGTTTGCAACAACAAAATTGTAGGGTGAGCATTGCGAAATCTCTGAAGCTTAAAAATTAATCGATTGATGCTCACCATTATTCAGATATCGATGTTGTTCGTTGATGTGGTGGGCAAAGATCAATTCTTGAAACGATATTTGCTGGTGATGGTTGCCTATTTTGATGTACCAAAGCGTTAGCTGAGAATGGGTTGATTTTGTGTCGTTCATAAACCAAGCAGTAATAAATTAAATAGATAGCTTCACGCAGGATCTGCGAAAATTGCTAAAGTTACGCCAAAATTACAAAGAATGAATTCGGGCAACGTTTAAGCCGCTGACTAAGCCACCAATGGCAAAAAACATCATTGCCATCATTGCCAGACAGGTAGCAGTTAATACGGGACGATTACCTCTATCTAAAATCGAGTCGCCGTACTTCCACAAAATCCAGGTACAGGCAATACCAAGGGGTAACGTAAATAAAACTGTGAATTCGTGGTACTCCATAAAGATGTAATGCACCAAAGGAGTATTTTCTCTTAACCATGCTCTTGCACCATTGAGAGGAGCGCGATAACGCATATATACCCAATTTCCTGAAGCGATCGCTAAAAATGAAAGAAAACTCGCCCAAAAAATCAGGGTTCTAACTTGAGGCAAAATCTTGTGATTTCCCCTGAGTAAAGGGAATGCTAGATGCCCAGCATAGGCGATCACAACTACTGCTAGTAAGGAAGCACAGCCATGAATCGCACCCATATATCTTTGCCAAGGACTGGGACTGAGTAAATTAACCAGGGGAAGAAATAGAAATAATCCAGCAGATAGAAGACTCAAGCCATAAATACAAAGAGTTGCAATATCTTTCTGTTGTGCTGGTTTCGCTCCTGATAAGTGAGTAGAGGTTGCTGAGATTGGATTTCTGGTCATACAAATATCATTGTTTTAGAAATGCAACCAAAGAAAAAACAATTAAAGTATATAATGTATATTTATTGCCACTGGTATAACGAGCTTCAACAGCCACGGCAGGAAAGTTTTCAGATGAATCGTTAAATGATAATGTTGAAGGTGGCAAAATTTTACATTCTTTTTAGGATTTTACCTGCCATATAAAACAGCTAACCACCAAGTAGATATTTAAAAAATGGTAGCCACCACAGATAAAACAACAACTGGTAAAATTACACAGATTATTGGGCCCGTCCTCGATGCCGAGTTTCCTAGCGGCAAAATGCCCAAAATATATAACGCTTTAAAAGTACAAGGTAAAAATCCTGCAGGACAAGACGTTTCCGTAACCTGCGAAGTGCAACAACTACTTGGTGACAACCAGGTTCGCGCTGTTGCAATGAGTGGTACTGACGGACTAGTCCGAGGCATGGATATTGAGGACATGGGTGAGCCTATTAGCGTTCCCGTCGGAAAAGCAACGCTGGGTAGAATTTTTAACGTATTGGGCGAACCTGTCGATAATAAAGGTCCCGTTAACACCGATGATACATTTCCCATTCACAGACCCGCTCCTAAACTTACAGACCTAGAAACTGCACCCAAAGTATTCGAAACTGGTATTAAAGTTGTAGACTTGCTAACTCCTTACCGTCAAGGTGGAAAAATCGGTCTATTCGGCGGTGCTGGTGTTGGTAAGACCGTTATTATGATGGAATTGATCAACAACATTGCTATTCAACACGGTGGAGTATCCGTATTTGGCGGTGTGGGTGAACGTACTCGTGAAGGAAATGACCTCTACAACGAGATGATCGAGTCCAACGTAATCAATGCAGACAATCCCGAAGAATCTAAAATCGCTCTAGTTTACGGTCAAATGAACGAACCACCTGGAGCCAGAATGCGTGTTGGTCTATCAGCTTTGACCATGGCTGAATACTTCCGCGACGTTAACAAGCAAGACGTATTACTATTTATTGATAATATTTTCCGCTTTGTACAAGCTGGTTCTGAAGTATCTGCACTACTAGGTCGTATGCCTTCTGCGGTAGGATATCAGCCTACTTTGGGAACTGATGTAGGCGATCTTCAAGAGCGTATTACTTCTACTAAAGAGGGTTCTATTACTTCTATCCAAGCAGTATACGTACCTGCGGATGACTTGACTGACCCCGCACCTGCCACTACTTTTGCTCACCTAGACGGAACTACAGTGTTGTCTCGTGCTTTGGCGTCTAAAGGTATTTATCCTGCGGTAGATCCTCTAGATTCTACTAGCACAATGCTTCAACCTAGTATCGTGGGTGAAGAACACTACAACACTGCTCGTGCAGTTCAGTCTACTCTACAACGCTATAAAGAATTGCAGGACATCATTGCCATTCTTGGTTTGGATGAGCTATCTGAAGAAGATAGAGTTGTGGTAGACCGCGCTCGTAAAATCGAACGTTTCTTATCTCAGCCTTTCTTTGTAGCTGAAGTATTTACAGGTGCGCCTGGTAAATACGTGTCTTTAGAACAAACCATTAAAGGTTTCCAAATGATTTTGGGTGGCGAACTAGACGACCTACCAGAGCAAGCTTTCTATCTTGTTGGCGATATTGAAGAAGCCAAAGCCAAAGCTGAAAAAATCAAAGCTGCGAATTAATCGGTTATCAACAAACAGCCGTTGGCGACCAGTAACCAGTATCAATCTGGTATTACTGGTTGCTATTCTCTATTGTTTGTTGTCTATTGACCAATAAATGTTAAATGATAATTGACTACGTCCTCGAAGGAGGATAAATGAAAAATGGCGTTAAACGTAAAAATAATTACCCCAGGCAAAACTGTTTGGGACGATAAAGCAGAAGAGATTGTTCTTCCCAGTACTACTGGTCAGCTAGGTATTCTTGGCGGTCACGCACCTTTACTTACTGCACTGGAAGTCGGCGTGATGCGCGTCCGTCCCGAAAAGGATTGGAAAACCATTGCCGTGATGGGTGGTTTTGCTGAAGTTGAAAACGATGAGATCAAAATTTTAGTTAACGGTGCAGAATTGGGCGATGATATCGATCGCGAAACTGCTCGCACAGAATACGAAGAAGCTCAAGCTCGCCTACAAAAAGTAGAAAATAGTGAAGATCGCCAAGAGAAAATCCAGGCGGAAAGCTCGATGAAAAAAGCAAGAGCACGCTTTCAAGCCGCTGGCGGGACAGTTTAGTTTCTCAGGTAAAAAATTACTTAATTTCTATTAAGATAGGGCGGAGATAAGTTTAGATATGTCTTTGCCCTTTTTTAATGATTTCTAGCTACTCGTATTGATGAAATATACTTTCTAATTCAGAAATTCAACCAAGAACAAAGAATCAAATGATTATAGGAAAACTGCCAAACCAATCTTGAAGTTCCGCTCCGATTACTACACTCATTGATAGCACTGATAGCGATCCAGAAAAAAAGCCGTATGCGAATTTATCATTTTTATAAATCAGCAGAAAAATGACGCTCGGTACTACATATATATATTGACAAGTTCCAATCATGACGACTAAGAGTGCTGACAAGGTACCTGCAAAGCTGCTGCCAAAGGCTAAACCCAATATAATTATTCCAACAAAAAATATAAAAAAATCTATTATCAAAATAGAAGCAAATCCAGTCATAAAGTCATTTTGAATGTTTGCATGACTCATATAAGCATATAATCAAAATATGAAAAATAAAGCTGTTATGGCAGGAAGTGCCAATCACGCTTGAATTGCATTGTACTATATTGATATTTGAAATTTTAAGATTTAAATAAAAAGAGCAGAAGTAGAGAAATACTTTACTTCTGCTTTATTTTCTGATTTTTGATGGCAATCTGCTTTACCGCCAGTTCAACATCTAGAATCTAAATACTAAAACCTACCAAACTTTACTTGACACAAAATGGTGAGTACTTGTTAAAACTAATTTGTTCCAGTAAACACAATGTTGGGGAACTTAGTTTGAGCTTGAGTCATAGGAGTAGTTTTACCTCTCTCCGTCCAGAAATTGATTACCTCTGTAGCTTGGTTGAGGATGTCAATGCTTTCTGCTTCTTCAATCCAGTGCTTTGCTTCTAGTTCGTCTTTTAGCTGTTGCCAGGCATCGTTACGAGGCCAAAAGTAGTATGCTGTCAAAGGGCTAGTTCCTTTGCCCACAACCTGATCTACTGCGATCGCAACATTCTTATCTAACCACAATACTTTTAATTTGAATCTTGATTCTGACTCCAATACAATCCTCCGATAATTATATTAAGAAATATTTTTCATAATTAGCCAATCCTAATTATACATTAAACATTTAGCATTTATCATTAAACATTGAAGAGATAAAGCGATCGCCTTAATTTATTTTAAGGAAAAATTTTCATTTAATATACAAAGTATAATTATATATACATTGTATATTTTCAACCAACAACTATGAACGCTAAGGTAAGTCGATGGGGTAATAGCTTGGGAGTTCGTATACCAAAGCAATTGGCAGAACAGGTTAAATTGCAAGATGGAGAAGAAATAGAAATTTATTGCGAAAATAACAAATTAATTCTCGTGCCAAAAAAGAAGCAATATACCCTAGAAGATTTGCTTGATGGCATGACAGACGAAAACTTACATTCTGAAGTAGATTGGGGCGATTCTGTAGGTCGAGAACAATGGTAAAGTCCTATGTCCCAGACAGAGGAGATATCATTAAGCTCTCTTTTAGTCCGCAAGTCGGTAGAGAACAAGCAGGGTATCGTCCAGCGTTAGTTCTATCTCCATTAGCATATAACCGTATATCCCATTTTGTCTTAGCTTGTCCGATTACCAACACCATTAAAGGATGGAAATTTGAAGTTATTCTGCCTCAAGAAATGAAAACTTCGGGAGTCGTGCTAACAGACCAAATTCGAGCATTGGATTGGCAAGAAAGAAAAGCCAAGTTTGTTGAGAAAGCGACACCTGAAGTAGTAGAAGAAGCTTTAGCCAAATCATCAGTATTATTTCGTTAAATGTCGATCTGTTTTTGAAATGCGATCGCATATTTACGTTCAAGATGTGAAATTTTATTTACAATGCTAGTCCATAACAAAACCACCATTCAGCGATCGCAACTACAAATTGATCGCCTCTTCCACGATAATTATCTTGGGCTTGATTTTTCTCTGTTGGTTGAAAAAATTACAAGTCAAATGCTCAATGGTAAATGATAGATGGTAAATGTTAAATGAAAAGGGCAATTATTATTTTCGATATTGATGGGGTGATTCGCGATGTGGGTAATTCCTATCGTAAGGCGATCGCCGATACCGTAGAACACTTTACAGAGGGCGGTTGGCGACCGACAATGGAAGACTTAGATAACTTAAAATCGGAAGGAATTTGGAATAATGACTGGGAAGCCTCACAGGAGTTAACCTATCGTTATTTTGAAGCGCAGGATAAAACTCGGGCAGAAATTGGGTTGGATTACGATCGCATTGTCGAATTTTTTCAAGAAAAGTATCGCGGCAAACATCCCGAACTATTTGATGGCTACATTGCTGACGAGCCGTTGTTAGTGACTTATGGTTATTTTGAGCAGTTGGTAGCAAATAATATTATGTATGGCTTTTTTAGCGGTGCAACCAGAGGTTCGGCTGAGTTTACCCTCAAACATCGCCTAAAGTTAGATAGTCCAGTCTTAGTAGCGATGGAAGACGCACCCAGCAAACCAGATCCTACAGGAATGTTTGATGCCATATCTCTTATCGAAACAACGCCAGATAATGTTCCCGTGTTTTATTTAGGAGATACGGTAGCTGATATGTACACGGTAGTAAAAGCTAGAGAGTTAAAACCAGACAGACAGTGGGTTGCGGTTGGCGTGCTTCCGCCTCACGTCCAAACTTCTGATGCCAGAAAAGCCGACTACGCTCAAAGATTGACAGAAGCTGGTGCAGAAATTGTATTGAGTAATGTAGAAAAGCTAGACTTAGAGGCGATCGAACAGCTTATTGGTTAACATGCACTCGCAACAACTTAAGATTGTGTGTTGTTTGTCAACTGGTTTTTAGCTATCAGCTATCAGCTTTTAGCTATTAGCTTTTGAGATATTTTCACAGATTCGCTTTCTGGCTATAGCGGTCGCCATGAATTTGGCTTTGATCCATATCTAGAATTGTTTAAAGTAAAAAATATTATATGTAGTACTTGACTAAAACTATTTTTTATTAACTTGTCACCAATGGTTAATATGTCGTTGCTTATTAAAAAGCTAAAGGCTAAAAGCTAAAAGCTCAATAACAGATATCCTTTCAGATCTCAGTTTTTCAGCAAGCCCTATTCAAACCAGTAGAGCGATCGCTGGAAGGGATAAGTTGGCAAAACAATTTTTTTTCCGTTGCTTTGTTGGGATAGTTCTGACCAATTTAGATTGACGCCTAAAGTATATAGTTGAGCTATGCCAGAGATTAGTATTTGCCTATGATTCGATTCTGGTGCGATCGCGGAATTGATAATACTTGCGGCAGAGTTTGCGAGAGAAACAGTTTCATTACCGATCTGCCAAATAACGTCAGCTAGTTCGGTAGAAACTAAAGGTGAAGAGATTAAAGACGCGATCGCTTGTGGTAATTCGCTCTTTTCCTGGGGAGATATTACTGCCAGCTTTATTTCTCGATTGAGATTGGCTTTTCCTTGCCATACTTCTGATGATGTTTCTTGATCGCGATATTGAATTAGCTTGGTTTTTAAATCTTGGGTAGAGGTAACGCCACAGGCTAGTCGATGGTTGAAATGCGATCGCCCTATATTGGTAGTCAGGCAAATATCGGCGATCGCCAGATCGGGATTTGTGGTTAAGTAATTGACGTATTCAGCGACTAATCGATCTAATGTAGTCTGGTTTCTGGCAGAAATGGTAAATAGAAGCTGGCATCTATCTGGAATAGGCTCAGTTGCTTCCGATTGGGAGGATATATCGGCTTCTCTGATAATTAAATGAGCGTTAGTACCGCTAAAGCCAAAGGAGCTGATTCCTGCAATTCGTGGCGATTGTTCGTTCCAGGCGATCGCTTGATGGGGAAGCTTGAAGGGTAGCTGTTCCCATTCTACGTTTGTATTGGGTTTATCTAGGTTTAAATTAGCGGGAATTGAGTTATTTTCTAAGGCTAAAACAGTCTTAATCAGGCTGGCTATACCTGCTGCCGATTCTAAATGACCGATATTAGTTTTTACTGCCCCCAAAATAAGCCGTTCGTTATCTCTAAATACCTGACTCAAGGCTTCTAGTTCAATCGCATCTCCTAAAGCCGTTCCCGTACCGTGAGTTTCGATGTAGCTAACTTGGCTGGCATCTATTTTACTGTTGGTCAATGCCTGTTTGATGACAGCCTGCTGGGATAAACTGCTGGGGGTGGTGATGCTGCTGGTACGTCCATCTTGGTTAGTAGCCGAACCGAGTAAAACGGCGCGAATATTGTCTCGATCGGAGATCGCCTCACTCAATCTTTTTAAAACTACGATGCCACAGCCTTCCGAACGTACAAAGCCATCGGCGCGATCGTCAAAAGTCTTACAGAGTCCATCGGGAGAGAGCATTTTTGCCCTGGAAAAGTTGAGGCTGACTTTAGGTGAAATCAAGCGGTTAACGCCGCCAGCCAATGCCATGTTACACTCGCGATCGCGCAAACTTTTGATCGCTAAATGAACTGCAACTAAGGAGGAAGAACAAGCCGTATCCAAAGAAATACTAGAGCCAGTAAAGTTAAAAAAGTGAGAGATTCTGCCCGATGCCAAGCTGTGAGTATTGCCCGTAGTTAGGTAGGCATTTATTTTGCTATTATCCTGACTCAATAATTGATGCCAATAATCCACCGCAGCAATACCAATAAATACTCCTGTCTGACTACCCTGAATTTTATCGGCGGGAATGGCGGCATTTTCTAACGCTTCCCAACTGACTTCCAACAATAGTCTTTGTTGCGGATCGATGCTAACTGCTTCTCTGGGAGAGATCCGAAAAAAGCTGGCATCAAATTCTTTTAAATGAGGCACAAAACCACCGCGATCGCTTTCGTTTAAATTATCTCGGCGATCGCCTGGAGTAGTGGTAATCGCATCTTTCCCATCGCATAACAGTTGCCAAAATTCAGCGGGATTGTTTGCACCAGGAAAGCGACACCCCATACCCACCACTGCGATCGGTTCGTGTTTGGCGTTTTCCAAAGTCTCCAATTTGCTTTGCATTTTTTTTAACGCCAGGAGAGCTTGTTTTGTTGGCGACAGTTCCATAATCTAGCTAAACTAAAGTCCTCTAGAAATACGCCAGTATTTTTTTACCAGTTCGTAGCGAAAAGAATAGACATTTCCTGACAGGTTATCTTCCTGAGTCAAATAATAATCCTTCATTAACAATCTCAAAACCGTTCTTGCCGTTTCCTTATCGGTGGTGTGGGGTTCTGTTTTAAGATACTGCCATAATCTCTGGAAGGGAGTAGGGGGATTGATCGAAAGAATATCTAAAATCTCTAGGGCATATGGTTTTTGTACTTCGCTGTAATAGTTATCAATGCGTTCGCGATAGTGATCCATTTTCCATAGATTCAGGGGGTTGCGCAAAGACTCATCCACGGTGTTGATAATCATTTCGCGACTGATTTCTTCTGGATAGTCTTTAAGTTGATTGACCAGATGATGAATATAAAAAGGAATACAGTCTACCGCCAAAGCAATCTCTTCTGCCGTTTCTTGCAGATATTCTACAGCTACATTCTCACCCCGTAACAAATTGATGGTAAGTTCTACTGCATCCTCTAAATACAGAGGTTGACCGTCCACAGGATACATATCGTTAGTCGGATCGTTGCTGTAACCAGCCTTCTGGAGATTTTTGACAATGTGGTGTAAGCCAATCGAACCCGAAAACACCATCCGAATATCGGGATAAGTCTGACGCAGCGATCGCAAACTATCTAAAACTTCCATCGCTGTCTCATCGCTAAAGTTGCCTAACATATGAGGCATTTCGTCCCAGATCAAGACAATTTGCTTATTCTGTAGAGAAATCAAATCTTCAATTGTCTTCGTTAGCAATATTTTCCAATGGGATGCTGCTGCTTCAGGAAACTGATAAGCCGTAAATTGGCTGCCCTTTAACTCGCTAATAAATTCCCTGACTCGACGGGCTTTTCCTGCTTCTCGCAGATAAGTTTCGGTATCTTGCCAAACTCCTTCGACAAACTCAATGGGACTTCTGATTCCTTCCAAGTCTCGATAAATCGGCAGCATATCTTCAGGGGCGTTGGCTACCATCTTTTTGAGGGTGCTACTTTTGCCAATCCTTCTTTCGCCGCTAAAGATAAAGCTTTGCTGTCGCAGACGATTCCAAAGTTCGCTAATTAGATCGTCCCTACCAACAATCTCTTCTGGGGCAATTTGTCCTCCAGGATTGGCTTTAAAATCAGCCTGCTTGAATTTGAAGTTCTCTATGTCGTCATTCCACTGTCTCTCTGGTTGGGATGCCCCATTCCAATCTAGATTTAACTCTTGGCAAAGACGAATAAAGGTATTAAGGGCGACGGGTTTACAGTTAATAAACTTAGAAACTGAGGAACGAGATATTTCCAACCTTTCGGCAATACTTCGTTGGGTTAGCTGCTTAGTTGCCAAAGATTCCTCTACTTTTGGTATCCATTCGCTATTTAACTGTAAAGAGCTACGTGCCATATTATTCCAATTGTATTTGCGATCACGACAGCAGAAATCGAAACTGTCTTAAGTTATCATAAGCAATCATGCCAAAACAAAGATCTTGCAAATCGTTATTTTAGAGATTTCTTTGTTAATTTTCTGCAACAATAGGCGATCGCGGCGCAGCTTGTTTAATTAATAGTTCCTAAAAACTTTTGAAACGTAAAAGAAAGAGTTCTATTCCTCTATTCCCCCATTGCCTTATACATGTTTATCGGTTTGATGTTTAATAAAATGGAGTTACTTATCTGTTTGGTGACTGGTGACTGCGAATAGAACTACTACAGTAGCCTAATCCCCGATCCCTAATCCCCAATGCCCAATGCCCAATGCCCAATCCCTAAAACTAATAAATTTTGTACCTCACGAGTTTGAGAATTGCTATATATTCAGCAACTATATGATATGGCTCAAAAATGCGATCTCGCTGCCAATTTTCCAGGTGCCATAGATTGCTATCAGCAGATTTTGGCTTTGCAGCCCCAAAGAGCCGATATTTACGCTAAATTGGGCAACGCCTTTTACCAGCAAAAAAAGTTAAATCAGGCGGTATTTGCATTTCAACAAGCGATCGCCTTACAACCCAAACAGGAACCTTCGGTATATCGGGATTTAGGGGCTTTACTGGTCGAACAAAAGCAACATGAACGCGCGATCGCTATTTATCAGAAGGCGATCAAGCTATATCCTAACTGCGCCAGTGAGTTTTATCATAAACTCGGCGATATCTATCAGCGGCAAAATAAGTATTTCTTAGCCAAGAATTTCTGGCGCAAAGCCAAGCAAGAAAGAGCTTTATTAAATATTAAGCAAGTTATTCAGTGTATTCAGCAATATTTTCCCTCTACAGGAAAACTACTGGCGATCGACATTTTAGATAGCGGCTGCGAACCGACAGGAAAGCAACTAGCTCTTTTAGCAGAGCAAACCACAGGAAGAGTCGTCGGTACTAATATTTATCCTGGTTTTCCCCAAAAAACCATCCAACGTCGCCGAGGGAATAATGAGTTTTACTTTATGGATGGATGCAAGCTAGATTTTGATTCTGCGACTTTTGATTTGGTGGTGTCAATCGATGTATTAGAACACGTTCGACAGCCCGATGTGTATCTCCAAGAATGCTATCGGGTTCTGCGCCCTGGTGGTATCGGTTTTTTTAGCTGGTATCCGATTTGGTCTGGTGCTACAGGTCATCATATACATCCCGATATGGTCGCTCAAGCGGCTCAAAAACTCAACCTTAGCTGCCCTAACTATAGCTTGAATAATGATTCTTTACCTTGGTGGGGACATCTAATTTTTTCCGCACAGGAGATGCTATCTTTTTTAATCGAGCATAAAAAATACGATCCGCAACTGGCAAAGTGGATGAGAGATTATACTTATCATGGTCAAGATCTTAACCGTTGGCATTGGCAAGATATACGTCAATCTTTTGAGCATATTGCTTGGGAGATTGTGGCAGAACACCATCATGTAAAGCAGCTTACATCTGATAATATTAAACAACAATTAACCCAAAAGTATGGCGATCCAAAAGATTTTGAAATTTGTGGCGCAAAAATAATTATTCGGAAGTAATCAAGTATTGAATTAAGTATGGATGTCGAAACTGCCAAACAGATCTTTAGCGCAGGAGAGTATCTGGAACAGGATGGCAAAATAGCAGAAGCAATTGCTTGCTATCAACAGGCAACTAAACTACATCCAGAACAATATCAATATCATTACAAATTGGGCGTGATTTTGCGTCAAGATAGCCAAATAACCGAGTCAATTAAATCTTTTAACCGAGCAATCAAATTAAACCAAGCTCATTCTTGGTCTTATCATGCTTTGGGCGAGCTACATACAGAGAATCAAGAGCTAGATTTGAGCATTGAATGCTATCAAAAAGCGATCGAATTTAATCCAAATTTTTCTTGGTCGCATTACAATTTAGGGCGGATCTATCACCAGCAAGGATTGTTAAATAAAGCCTGTAATTGTTACCAGCAAGCGATTGAAATTGAAGCTGATTTTGCTTGGTCACATTATTTTTTAGCCGAAGTTTTAAAATGCCTGCAAAAGAGAGAATTAGCTGTCGTTCATTATCAAAAAGCTATCGATTTAAATCCTAATTTTCATGAAGCATATTACGCATTAGGAAGGGATAGACAAATCCAGCAAGAATTAAATAAAGCAGCATATTTTTATCGGCAAGCAATTGCCATCGAACCCCAAATATACGTTTATTATTATCATTTGGGAGAAACATTAGTCGAGTCAGAAAAATTTATCGAAGCGATCGCCTGTTGCGAAAAAGCGATCGCCCTGCAAATCAATAGCCTGCAGGCTTACTATTACCTGGGTAAAGCTTTAATCCATCAGGGAAAGGATGCCATCAGCGATTATCGAGAGCAAAATAAAGAGCGATCGCCTGTATTTCTAGTCAACTTAGAAGTTGGTTTGGCTCAAGCTTGGCAGCAGTCAGAACAGTTCGAGCGATCTATAGAATGCTGTAAAAGGGCGATCGAGATCGATCCGACTGCCGAAATACCTTTCAAAATTTTGCAGTATATCCCTACTAATATGCAGCAAATTGACGCTTTAATCGATTTTTACCGCCAAACTGGTAAGTTCAATCGAGTATGCCCTTTACTATGGGGAAATTTGGGCGATTTATTGACCAAACAGTCAAAAATTACCGAAGCGATCGACTGTTATCGCACGGGCTGCTATGAAAACACGATCGCCAAAAAGCCACAGCTATCTCGATTAAACTGGCAATATGCCAAACAAAATCCGCCTGATTTTATTATTATCGGTGCGACCAAATCTGGTACAACTTCTCTGTTTCAATATCTTGACGGACATTCCCAAGTACTTGCTCCTCATCGCAAAGAAATTAACTTTTTTAATCGTAATTTTCATTTAGATAAATCTTGGTATTTAGCCAACTTTCCCGCGATCGCCGATGCGCCAGAATACATTACGGGAGAGGCTTCTGCTTCCTATCTTTATGACGATCAAGTAATTTCTAGAATCAAACAGCTATTTCCTCAAATCAAACTAATTGCGATGCTGCGCAATCCAATAGAAAGAACTATTTCTGACTACTATCACGCCTGGAATCATGGTTTAGAAAAACGAAGTTTGAGTAAACTAATTGAAATAGAAACCGAACGTCTAAAAGTTCTCGGTAGAAGTAAAGCGATGGAAATGTTTGGCTATTTAACCAATAGTATTTATGTCGAACAAATAACTAAATGGATAGATGCGTTTGGTAAGAAAAATATCTTGATTATCAAAAGCGAATCTTTTTTTGAAGATACGGCTTCTGTCATGCAGGAGGTGTATCAATTTCTAGATTTAGACTATCAAACCCTAGAGCATCATATTCCTTACAACGTAGGTACGTATCCAGATGTCGAACCCGAACTACGACAAAGATTGGCAGATTTTTTTACTCCCTTCAATCTGGAGTTAGAAGAATATTTAGGCAGGAAATTTTATTGGTAAGTATCTCTTTGTGCTAAATGTCAAACCGATTATCATTCTTGGGGCAATAGGTAACAACCGCGATCGCACTTCTATGATAAGCAAATAATTTAGATTCTGCGGTATCCATAAGCTATAAGCTATAAAAACAAATAATATTGCTCATACAGCCATCAGCTTGTATAACTTCCATAAAAATCACGCTAATGCTTAACTTTACCAAGCCTTTTTATCCTTTACTGCTTTCCTCCGTTAAAAGCGATCCTGAGACTGCTCATCGTCAGATGCTCAAGATGCTCAATAATCTGGAATTAAACCGTCATTCTGCATGGGGAAGATTGGCAATAGGGCAGTTAGAAAAATCTTTTTGCGTGGCGAATCCTCGCCTCCAGCAAACACTTTGGGGATTAGATTTTAATAATCCTTTTGGTTTGGCTGCGGGTTTTGATAAAGATGGTACGGCAGCAGGGATGTGGAGCAGTTTTGGTTTTGGTTTTGCTGAATTGGGTGCAGTTACTTTGCACTCACAACCAGGAAATCCTCGCCCTCGAATGTTTCGTCTTCCCGAAGATAAAGCAGCCCTGAATCGCATGGGGGCAAACAACTTGGGTGCAGCAGTGATGGCGGATACTTTAGCCCAAACTTGGAAAAGCCAACCCCGCAAAATACCAATTGGCATAAACCTATGTAAATCCAAAGTAGCACCCTTAGAAGAAGCAGCTAAGGACTATGTGGGCAGTTTTCAATATTTAGAACATGTGGCTGATTATTTCGTCATCAATGTCAGTTCTCCTAACACTCCAGGATTGCGATCTCTTCAAGCAGGAGAGCAATTGGAGCCAATTTTATCGGGATTACAGGCAGTAAATACTAACAACAAGCCGATTTTGATTAAAATTGCGCCAGATTTAGAGTGGGAAGACATTAAAGATATTCTCAACCTAGCGCAAAACTACAATCTCTCTGGGGTGATTGCGACCAACACCACTATCCGCCGAGATCGCTTGAACACGAAGATATTAAAGGAAACAGGTAATAGTATTCAGGACGAAGCAGGAGGAATTAGCGGTTTGCCAGTCAAAGAAAGAGCAACAGAGGTTATCCGCTTTATTTATCGAGAAACTAATGGTGAATTACCTATTATTGGCGTTGGTGGCATTTTTAACGCCGAAGATGCATGGGAAAAAATTATAGCGGGGGCAAGTATACTGCAAGTTTATACGGGCTGGGTATACGAAGGACCTTGGATGGTAAATAATGTGCTAACTGGTTTACTGGCAAAATTAGATCTATATAACCTTGACAACATTAGCGATGCCGTTGGTTGGGAAAATGGTTACAGTCGTTCTAATTAATTTCCTTACCATTGATAGGCGATCGATCGCGCTACTTTAAAATAAATAGTATCAATTCAAAAAATGATCGGGACATGTTTGAGCTAGAAGAACTGAGAAAGAGAATAGAGGCTCATGATTATATTGCCGCATTGCAAATTGTTGATGAATTAGAAGAAATGTCAGTAGAGGATAAACTAAACAAGATCTATAGCTACATGGTTATCTTGCTAATTCATCTCATCAAACAAGCTGCTGAAGAAAGAACAACTAGTTCTTGGAATAGATCGATTATGAACTCAACCGATAATATCAACCGCGTAAATAAACGACGCAAATCTGGAGGTTACTATGCCAATGCTGAAACCTTGAAAGAAATAATTGATGAAGCATATCCCAGAGCAATCAAAGAGGCTTCTTTCGAGGCTTTTGAAGGCAAACTTAGTTGGCAAGAACTCGATCACCGAGTAGATAGTGATTTAATTAAAAGTAAGGCGATCGCTATTTTTACAACAGAGTCAAATTAATAGCGAAAATAATATGTCATTTATCGGTCATTTTCAAAGTGCTTCGGTATCGTTGCGAAATTGTGCTTCATGCCAATAATCTTCAATCTGTTCTCGGTATATTGGTAAACTTTCAAGATAATATTTTGGAGGATGGAAATACATAAGTTTTACATTCATCTCATTTAGTTTCTCAAAATCACAATAGACTTCTTCAAACAGATCGTAAGTCTGCCAATAATATTCAAACGGATCTAAAGCCTTCATCAAAAAATGGTCAATTCGCTCATATTCACTTGCTTCTATTCCATCCAATTCATCCACCGATATTGAATATCTATTAATTTGCATTGCTCTATGCAAAGAGTTTGATACTCTTATCAAAGAAAAATCTGGTTTGTATTTCAGTTGATCTGTATGCTCGATTCTGAACTTTCCCGTTGCATCAGTTTCTAAAAAAAGACTTTCATCATTATCTGTTACCCGATAATGAAATGCGTCGCATTCCAATTGCATTGCTAATGCAGACAATCTCGGACGTTTTCCATCTGGCGTGCGTAGAAAAAGCCAATCGTTGGGATAAGTCTTAATAATTGTCCAGCCTTCTCTACCAATACCCAATCCTACAATTAGTAGCTGAGGTCTTTCGTAAGGGTTGACTAAAAATCTTTGGTAGAAGTAATTTATTTCAATTTTTTCAGGGTTGAGTATTAAATAAGGAATTTTTGGTATAAAGAAGCATTCTTGTTCTTGCTCAAATAAATTTATTATTGCCGATCTAATTTTATTTCTACTATCGGTGTGTATACAAGAAGTAAAATTCCAATAGGGAAAGTAGGATCTCATATCAATCGATTTATCTTGCGATCAGAAATCGGCATTTTCTTTACTCCTCAAAAGTTACAACAATATTTTGTTCCTTACACTGTTTTTTAATTAAAATAATTTTTGCTTTACTATTCTCCTCTCCAAATAAATGAATGCGCTTTTGGAGATCGGAATAGTGATAACCATAGGTTATAATTTGCCCCAAAGCAGCGTTCCATTTTTTAATATGCTTTACTTCTATAATTTGAGTGTTAGTTAATATGTCTATTCTGCCAGAAGGTACTATAACTTCTGTCCGACCATTTAAAGATCTGGCTAATTTATCGCGATAGTAACTTTCATTACGCTTTTGCTTTGATTTTTTATCTCGAAAATTATCATTTAAATCTATATTTTTCGACTGATGCTTTTGTTCGGACGCAGGATTGAAAAGAAAATTTCCAAACATTTTCTTAAGCTGCTTATTATCAGGCGTAAGTCTTTTACCTGCTTGTTTTAAAATATTTTTCCTGCGTCTAAACATACTCTATTTACTATTTATAACGGCTGCAAATAGCAAAAATGCTGCACCAGCAGCAATTGCTATTTCTTCTAACCATTTACTCCCACTAAATCTATACCATCGAGCAAAATTTTCCAAAATATTTAAAATTGATTCTAAACCCCAACCAAAAGCCTGAAGAGTAAGATAGACCAACGCCGCAATGCCTAAAGCTTGAATAAAAGTATTTTTGAAGAGATTCATAAAATTAAATTATAGTTGCCGAAAAACTACGCATAGTTTTATGATTCTCAAAAGCTTTAAGTTTTAGGCAAAATTATAAAAAAACGCCTAGAAACAAATCTAGACGCTTAAAAAATCAATTTCAATTAATCAAAGCTAACAGCTAATAGCCAACAGCTAATAGCTTTTAAAGAGCGTTAGCACCTGCAACCACCTCAGAAAGCTCTTGAGTAATTGCTGCTTGTCTTGCTTTGTTGTAAGACATAGTTAAAGTACCCATTAACTCTGTAGCGTTATCACTAGCATTGTTCATCGCAGTCATTCTGGCTGCCAGTTCGCTAGCTGCTGCTTCTTGTAAAGAGCGTAAGATCTGGTTGTTGAGATAGAGAGGTAGCAAAGCATCCAAAATTTGTACGGGATCTTGTTCAAAGATCGTGTCTTTGGGATATTCTTCTACTTCTGAAGTTACAGTATCTCTTTCTACGCCAAACTGACCGCCTCTAGTAGTAAGACGGAAAATCTCATCGTCTTTTACTTCTAATCCTTGGGTAGTCAAAGGCATCAAGGTTTGAATTACTGGCTTAGAAGCAATCAGAGAAACAAATTTAGTATAAATAAGCTCTACCTTATCTACTTCTTCAGCTAAGAAAAGAGAAAGTAGCTCATCGCCAATTTCTGATGCTTCAGATGCAGTAGGAATTTGCTCTAAACCGACAAAAGTTTTTTCAGTGGGAGCGTTACGCAGTTCGTTGGTAAAGTATTGAACTGCTTTGCGTCCAATTAAAACGTAAGTATACTCAACACCCTGAGCCGTTAGCTCTTTTGCTCGCATTTCCGCACGGCGAATGACGTTAGTGTTGTAACCACCGCACAAACCGCGATCGCCACCAACAACTACGAGAGCCACTTTTTTGACTTCTCTTTGTTGAAACAAAGGAAGATCGACATCTTCAAACTGAAGCTTGCCCTGGATATTATAAAGAACCTGCGCCAAACTATCGGCAAAAGGACGAGTAGAGTTTACCTGCTCTTGTGCGCGACGAACTTTAGCAGCAGCCACTAGGCGCATTGCCTCAGTGATTTTTTTAGTATTTTTTACCGACGCGATGCGATCGCGAATTGCTTTTAAATTAGGCATATCTTTAAATTAGGGATTAGGGGTCAGGGATTAGGGATTAGGGATTGAAGCCTGTCTCTATATTCCCAGTCCCTAGTCCCTAATCACCAGTCACAGATTATGCTGTTGCCATAAAGGATTGCTTATATTCGTTAATCGCTTCCTTCAAAAGATTTTCTGCTTCATCGGTGAGCTTTTTCTCAGTCTCGATGATTTCAGTATATTTAGGCTTGCTAGTACCGATATAGTCGCGCAATCCTTGAGCAAATTCGCTGGCTTTATCTACAGGTACTTCATCAAGATAGCCATTCAAACCTGCATATACCCCAGCAACCTGCTCGGCTACGGAGAGAGGAGAGTTCTGAGGCTGTTTGAGAATCTGACGTAGGCGTTGACCGCGAGCTAGCTGGTTTTGAGTTGCTGCATCCAAGTCAGAAGCAAATTGAGCGAATGCTTCTAGCTCGGCAAACTGAGCCAATTCTAATTTGAGCTTACCTGCTACCTGCTTCATTGCTTTGGTTTGAGCCGCAGATCCTACACGGGATACGGATACACCAGCGTTAATTGCGGGGCGGAAACCAGCGTTAAACAAGTCAGAAGAGAGGAAGATTTGACCGTCGGTAATCGAAATTACGTTGGTAGGAATATAAGCGGATACGTCACCAGCTTGAGTTTCGATGATAGGCAGAGCAGTCATGCTACCAGCACCCAATTCGTCACTTAATTTTGCTGCGCGTTCTAGTAAACGAGAGTGTAGATAGAATACATCGCCAGGATATGCTTCGCGTCCTGGTGGACGACGTAGTAGCAAGGACATTTGACGGTAAGCCTGAGCTTGCTTGGTCAAGTCATCATATACAATCAAAGTTGCTTTGCCTTTGTACATGAAGTATTCGGCGATC
The DNA here is from genome assembly GCA_039181635.1 of Cyanobacteria bacterium P01_G01_bin.19. GTDB lineage: Bacteria > Cyanobacteriota > Cyanobacteriia > Cyanobacteriales > Xenococcaceae > Waterburya. The sequence goes on from JBCDCO010000074.1 coordinate 18,903, forward strand.
GCAGCACCAGTATAAGGAGCTAGATACTGGAGAGTAGCGGGATCGTTAGCGTTAGCTGCTACTACTACCGTGTAGTCTAAAGCACCCTTTTCTTCTAGGGTAGTGACTACTTGGGCTACTGTGGAAGCTTTTTGTCCCACTGCCACGTAGATACAAATTACGTCTTCACCCTGTTGGTTAATGATCGTGTCCACTGCTACTGCTGTTTTACCAGTCTGTCTGTCACCGATAATCAATTCACGTTGACCGCGACCTACAGGGATCATCGCGTCGATCGCCGTGATTCCCGTTTGCATGGGTTCGTGAACGGATTTACGTTCAATGATTCCAGGTGCCATCGCTTCGATCAGGCGAGTTTCGGAAGTATTGATGTCGCCTTTACCGTCAATCGGTTGAGCCAAAGAATCGACCACTCTACCTGTTAAAGCGTCCCCTACAGGAATAGAGGCAATTTTCCCTGTCGCTTTTACCGTACTGCCTTCTTGGATACCAAAACCGTTACCCATGAGTACCGCACCGACGTTATCTTCTTCTAGGTTAAGAGCGATACCAACTGTACCGTCTTCAAATTCTAGAAGTTCCCCTGCCATTGCTTGTTCTAAGCCATAGATTCGAGCAATACCATCTCCGACTTGAAGAACAGTACCAACGTTGGATACTTGAACGTCTTGCTCGTAAGATTCGATCTGCTGGCGAATAATGTTGCTAATTTCGTCTGGTCTGATGCTAACCATAGCTTCTTAATGATTAATTATGCTTGATTTACTTACAGTTTCTACCGCTTTGCCACGGTATTGATTACTTATTGAGGCTGATACTGATGCGACGTAGTTGTCCGCGAAGACTAGCATCAATTACTTTCGATCCGACTTTGATGATTACACCACCAATCAAACTGGGATCGACGCTAGTTTTAAGCTCCACATCACGAGCTTCTACAATTTGCTTGACTTTCTCAACAATTTTGCCTTTCTGCTCGTCGCTAAGTTCTCTAGCAGAAGTTGCTTCTGCCAATACAGTTTGATTTAGCTTGCGCAACAAACTCAAATATTGCTCTACAATTGGCTCAAGAAAGATGATTCGTCTTTTGTCAACCAATAGCATCATGAAGTTCAACAGGTAGGGATTAGCGTCTCCCATTACCTGCTTCAATACATTTTTCTTATCCTCATTCTTAACTACGGGATTGAGGACAAAATCTTTGAATTCCTGAGACTCTGACAACAAAGACTCAATCGCGCGAAAAGTTTCACCAAACTGATCGGTGAGGTTATTTTGCTGTGCCAAAGACATCAACGCCTGAGCATAGGGTTCGCTGATTTCGCTACTTACTAGAGTTCCACTCATTTCTCTACTCTCCTATATTGGCGATACTGCGGTCGATTAGCTGACGCTGTTTGTCATCGTTCAG
>JBCDCO010000075.1:0-20064 GCA_039181635.1 Cyanobacteria bacterium P01_G01_bin.19
AAAATCAGTTATTTCAGAGTTCCTTATTTTGAATTATTGAACGAGAGAACAAGGTTTCAACCAGCTATCTTGAAACATTTAATGTGACAGTGATTTCGAGATGGTTATGGTTACACACAGAGATCTCAAATGGGTTCTATAAAAGATTAGATTGTAAACTAATCGAAATATTTTTTTGCTTTTATAAATTATAATCAGAAAAACAATAACTTCCAACAATGCTTTGCACCTTTAGTATTGAGGTGCAAAGCATACATATTATTGTCTTTACCAAAAGTGTAATAATATTTTGACACGACTGCGACAGCTACCAGAGACTTTATTGATATCAGATCTATAAAACACAATCAACAACTAACAACTAACGACTAACAACCAACTATTGCTCCGTATCCAAAGTAATCCTGCCATCTTCCAATTCAACAATGCGATCGGCAACGTCTAAAATTCGGTTATCGTGAGTCACAATCAAAATAGTGCACCCTTGTTCTCTGGCTAACTGCTGCATCAATTCCACCACATCCCTACCCGATTTGCTGTCTAAAGCGGCGGTTGGTTCATCTGCCAGGACAATCTTAGGATGAGAAACCAAAGCTCTAGCGATCGCTACCCGTTGTTTTTGTCCTCCCGATAAATTTTGGGGATGATAGTCAATATGTTCTGCTAAACCCACCGAAGTTAGTAAGGCGATCGCTCTTTGTTCGATTTCAGTACTTTTAATTCCCTCATGTAACTCCAAAGACATCTGCACATTTTGTTTTGCTGTCAAAGATGCCAATAGATTGTGAGCTTGGAAAATATAGCCGATGTTCCTTCTAGTTTCTACTAGCTTACTCTTTTTTGCCCCAACCAACTCTCGATCAAAAACTTTTAAACTCCCGTCTTGAGGCGATCGCAACCCCCCCATCAAGGTCAAAAGTGTGGTTTTACCAGAACCTGAAGGTCCTTTTAAAATAATTACCTCTCCTGAGTTCAAAGTTAGGTCGATATCAAACAAAATTTGCTTTCTTAGTTTGCCTTCACCAAAAAAATGGTTTAGCTTTTGAATGCTAACCACGCGATCGCTATTTACTGGTGCAGAGTCAATAGTTGATGCTAAATTCGCCATAGACTTCAGTCGCCTTACTTAGATTTGAAGATTTAATCTATCCAGAACATTTGTGAGATACATATAATTATAATCAGTCATAAATTATGCAGCAGCAAAAGCCAATCCACTCGGATATTGAATCAATAAGTCTTTTGGTCGGTCAATGAGTAATTATCAAGTTGGAGGCAGTCTCAATGTCAATCACTCAACTTATGTAACTAGAAAAGCAGACAGAGAGCTGCACCAGGCTCTACTGAACGGTGAATTTTGCTACGTCTTCAACTGCCGCCAGATGGGTAAATCCAGCCTGCGAGTTCGGATGAAAAATCTTTTAGAAGATCAAGGTTACGCCTGTGTTTCTTTGGACATGACCAATATCGGCAGTCAAGAAATTGCTCCGATGCAGTGGTACAAAAGCCTGACATCAGAAATTTGGCGAGGTTTGGGCTTGATGGGTAAAGTATCTCTCAAAAGCTGGTGGAAAAAACATTCCGAGTTATCGCCAATTCAGCATTTGAATTTATTTATCAGCAACGTCGTCCTAAAAGAAATCGAAGCAGAGAAAATCTTTATTTTCATTGATGAGATTGATAGTGTTTTAGGTCTGGATTTTGCTACCGACGACTTTTTTGCTTTGATTCGCTATTTCTATAATGCCAGAGCAGAAAACGAGCAGTTTAGCCGTCTCAGCTTTGCTCTATTTGGCGTCGCAACCCCCAGCCAGCTAATCCGCGATCGCCATCGCACGCCGTTTAATATCGGACGAGCGATCGAACTAACGGGATTTACCCACGAAGAAGCAAAACCACTGCTCAACGGGCTAAAAGATAAGTTCAAAAATTCCGATCGAATTCTGCAAGAGATTCTATACTGGACTGGAGGACAGCCTTTTTTAACCCAAAAACTTTGTCAGCTAATTATGGATACTAGCAACACTGGATCCTATTCGCTGCTGCCAGGATACGATCTTGAGTGGGTTGAAAGCATAGTTCAAGAAAAAATTTTAGTCAATTGGGAATCTCAAGACGAGCCAGAACACCTCAAAACCGTACGCGATCGCCTATTGAGAGATGAAAAGACTAGCAATTTACTTTTAGGACTGGCAGAACAGATTTTAATTCAAGGCTCGATTCCTGCCGATGATAGCTCCGAACAAAGGCTTTTATTATTAACCAATCTGGTAGTCAAATCCAATAGCAAACTAGTGATTCGCAATCCTATCTATCAGCACATTTTTAATTTAGATTGGATTTATAAACAGTCGGAAAATTTGTGTCCCTACAGTCGAGAGGTAAAATTTTGGCTTGCTTCTCAGTGTCAAGATCGCTCTCGTCTGCTCAGAGGTCAGGCTTTAAAGGATGCTAGAACGTGGGCAAACAATCACAACATCAGTCGAGCAGAATATAAGTTTCTCAATGCTTCAGCCGAACGAGAGCAGGAAGAAATACGTCAGGCTTTTGAGTTCAACCGACTGCAAGAGGTAGAAACTCGGTTGATTCAAGAACAAAAATTGGCAAAAACTCAAAGATTTTTACTGAGTACCGTAGGTGCAGCACTATTTTTTACTTCCCTCTTGGGAATTTTGGCATATAGCAACTATCAACGAGCGACCAAAAACGAAATTCAAGCAGAAGCCAACAAGCTAAGGGCGCGTATTACCTCTGCAGAAAGCCTATTCGACTCAGATCGGCGTTTTGCTTCACTAGTAGAAGCCATCAAGGCAGAACACGATCTCTCAAAATTCAAACAAACCGACGAATCGATCAGATCGGGTACCGAACTAGCACTCCAAAGAGCAGTATACAACGTAGTAGAAAAAAACACCTTTACAGGTCATCAAGACGTAGTAAATAGCGTGAGCTATAGCAGAAACGGTCAGTTTATCGCCTCTGCTAGTTCTGATACCACCGTCAAAATATGGCAAAAAGACGGCAAACTACTGCACACCTTGGAAGGACACGAAGATTCTGTAATCGACGTGGCGTTTAGTCCCACACAAGACTTAATTGCTACTGCCGCCGAAGATAACAAAGTCAAGCTTTGGAATCATGAAGGCGAACTGCAACAAACCCTCAACGGACATAGGGGTAGCGTTCACCGAGTTGTATTCAGTCCTCAAGGAGATATAATCGCCAGTGCTTCAGAAGACAAAAGTATTAGACTATGGAATTCTCAAGGGGATACTGTTAGTGTTTTAGTCGGACACGAACAAGAAGTTTTAGCGGTTGCTTTTTCTAACGACGGTCAAACCATAGCTACAGGCGATCGCTCTGGCATTGTTAAAATGTGGAATCGTCGGGGTAAATTAATACGCAGTTTTCCCGCCCACAGACTGCCTGTTCGCGCGATCGACTTTAGCCCTGATGGTCGCACTATGGCAACTGGGGGAGACGATAAGGTTGCTCGTATATGGCAGCTTGATGGCAAATTAAGCGAGAATTTTCAGGGGTACGAAGCACCAGTTACAGGAGTCAAATTTTCTCCTGATGGCAAATTTATCGGCACTAGCAGCTGGGACAAAACTGTTAAGATTTGGTATCCCAATGGCACCCTATACGCCGAGTTAAAAGGGCATCAAGGCAGGGTATGGCGAATGGATTGGTCTCCTGATGGCTCGACAATTGCTACTGCAGGCTGGGATAATCTGGTCAAATTGTGGCAGGTAAACGATCCTCTGGTCAAGACTTTTTACGGACACGCTGCCAGTATCCTCAGCGTAGCTTTTCACCCCAACAAAAATTTAATTGCCACGGCTTCCGACGATCGCACCGTAAGACTGTGGGATAAAAAGGGCAATCTCAAAACCAAATTTACCAAACACAATGGCGAAACTTACGACGTGACATTTAGTTCTGATGGTGAGCTAATTGCTTCTACAAGCCTAGACCGCACGATTAAACTTTGGCGAGGGGATGGAAGTCTAGTTTATAACTCTATGGGGCATAATGCTCCCGTGACCGATGTTAGCTTTTTATCCGATGATACTGGCTTCGTTTCGAGCGGATATGATAAGACTCTCCGATTTTGGAAGCTGGTCAAATCGGCAAATCGCACTGAAGCGATTCATCAAAGAACCATTTTTGCGCATCAGGCAATTGTTACCGATATTGATATGAGTAAAGATAACCAACTGATAGCCTCTGTCAGCCACGATCGCTATCTTAAATTATGGCAAAGTAATGGCGATTTGATTAAAGATATTTTAGCGGATGATACTGGACTGAGAACAGTGAGCATCAGTCCAAACAAGCAAATAATTGCTACGGCAGGAAAAGAGCAAAACATTAAGTTGTGGAATATAGAAGGCGAACTATTGCAGGTTATTAACGGTCATTCTGCGGTTGTTCTAGACGTTGAATTTAGTCCCGATGGTCGGAAAATAGCTTCTGCTAGCGCAGACAACACGATCAAAATTTGGGACACTCAAGGAAAATTGTTGACTACCTTACGCGGACACAACGGGCGAGTTTGGAATGTGGCTTTTAGTCCCGATGGTAAAGAGTTGGCGAGTGTTTCGGAAGATAGACTGGTCAAACTCTGGAATTTAGAACGCATTCTTAATCTAGATCCTCTAGCTTATGGTTGCGCCTGGGTTGCCGACTATCTCAAAACCAATTCTCAGGTTAAAGAAGACAGTAACATCTGCAAATAGCTCTAGTTATAAAAAATTAAATTTATCGTTTGAGACTGGGTAAAGGTTAAGGGGAAAAGGAAAAAGGGGACTAAGATGTGTACTTAAATTTGCCTTACTAGCTCTATCTAAAATTTGCGGGTTAGGATTAAGTCCAGGCGATCGCTTATCATGCCTTGCCATCCAGGTTCGATAACATTTGTTCCCGTAGGCTCGATAATAATCGCTGGAGAATCGATCTCGGTTCCTGCACTCAAAGCCCCTCTCTGATAAACAGGGGTATCTTGCCAGCGATCGCTAACGTACATTTTAACGGTAGTCACAGGTTCGACAAAATTATGACTCGGTCGAACGCTCGCTTGGGATTTGGGACGATAAGTAGGGCAAATTAATTCTAGAGAAACGGTTTCGATTACCAGTTCTTTTTCTTTAACCACAAAGCCATATCGCTGTTTGTATTCCCGCTCGAACTGCGATCGCATTGCAGATAAGCTGTCAAAATCTACCAATAGGCTAGAATCAGTTCCCGAATATTTAAGATGTACCTTTTGCTCAATTTTAATATCTCGAAAATCGGTTTGCTGCTGGACTAATTCGTTCATTGCCAAAGCGGTTAGCTGTTTAAAAATCTCGATCGCACTACTTATGGTGGCAGAATTTAACTCCCGTTCGAGCGACTTTTCTTTCATGATTCTAATGTCCGCCATACCAATTCCATAGGCAGACAGTACCCCTGCATAGGGATGAATAAAAATGCGCTTCATGCCCAAAACATCTGCGATCGAGCAGGCATGCTGTCCTCCCGCACCACCAAAGCAGCAGAGAGTATATTCGCTCACATCATAACCTTTTTGCAAAGAGATTTTTTTAATGGCATTAGCCATATTATCTACAGCGATCGCTAAATAGCCCGCAGCAATTTGTTCTGGGGTTTTGTTATCCCGTATCTTTTTGGCTAAAGCCTGAAATTTCTTAATCACGATTTCTCTATTTAGAGGTGCATCGCTATTAACGCCAAACACCCGAGGGAAAAAATCGGGCTGGAGTTTGCCCACCATCACATTACAGTCAGTTACAGTTAAATCGCCTCCCTTACCATATGCAGCCGCACCAGGGTTTGCTCCTGCCGATTCTGGACCCACCCGATACCGACTGCCATCAAAATGGAGGATTGAGCCTCCCCCTGCTGCTACGGTATGAATTGACATCATAGGCGATCGCAGTCTGACTCCAGCTATTTCTGTCTCTAAGCTTCGCTCGTATTCTCCTGCATAGTGGCTGACATCAGTAGAGGTACCGCCCATATCAAAACCGATAATCTTGTCAAAACCAGCTAGGGAACAGGTTTTTACCGCCCCGACAATTCCCCCAGCAGGACCTGAAAGAATGCTATCCTTGCCCTGAAATAAACTAGCATCTACTAAACCACCATTGGACTGCATAAACATCAATTTAGTTGACTTGTGGTCTGATAATCTACGGCTAAATTGTTCTACATAGCGGCGCAAAATAGGAGAAAGATAGGCATCGACAACGGTAGTATCTCCCCGACTAACAAACTTAATTAGGGGACTAACCTGATGGGAAATCGAGATCTGAGTAAAGCCGATTTCGCGAGCTATCTCTGCCACCTGCAGTTCGTGATTTGGATAGCGATAGCTATGCATCAAAACAATGGCACAGCTGCGTATCCCCAGATCAAAGGCTGCCTGCAGCCCTCGTTGGGCTAAATCGAGATCTACGGGAATTAGTTCGTTACCCCAAGCATCGTATCGCTCTACTATTTCTACTACCTCTTCGTAGAGCATGTCAGGCAATACAATTTCTAAAGCAAAAATATCGGGTCGATTTTGATAACCAATACGCAAAGCATCTTTAAACCCTTTAGTAGTGGCTAAAACAACGCGATCGCCTTTTCGTTCCAACAGGGCATTAGTAGCGACGGTTGTACCCATCTTAATTGCTTCTATTCTGTCCGTGGGAATGGGTTGACCCTCAGGAATACCCATTAAGCTTTTAATCCCCTGGATGGGCGCATCTTGATATTGCTGGGAATTTTCTGAAAGAAGCTTGGTAACTAATATTTCATCCGTGGGAGACTTCGCAACAATGTCTGTAAAAGTACCGCCTCGGTCGATCCAAAACTGCCAACGTGAAGTCATCAATCAAAGTCAATCTTAGTCACTTGATTGTTTAACTGTAACATCTCGAAATTCCCAAATTTTGCCCACAATTTGTTCTTTCAATTTTAAGGGTTGAAAATTTGACTCCAGAATTGTACCGTCGTTTAACTTTAGCAGATGATTTTTGCCCGACTCTAAATTATCTCGATCAAGCAGAAAATCAATACTGCCTGGTTGTTCTACACGACGAGAAATCAAGCCTGCAACGTGGCTAATATTTCCTTTAACCAAATCGGCATCTATATTCCACAGCAAACTAAACTTTTGGTTAAAAATTGCAATATCTCCTTGTTGATCGATCACCAAAATTCCATCATCTCTATTTTCAAAAATAGCCAACATTAACTTGAAAGCTTTGGAAATTTTGCGGCTACTTCTTTTTAATAATTTATTTTTTTGTTTGAGGATGGTGTTTTGTTTTGCCAATTCGCTCTCTTGTTCGTAACGTCGCAATGCCTCTTTAACGGTCAAAATTAGGTCTGTTTCGTCCCAAGGTTTGGAGATATAGCGATACAGCGCATTAGCATTGACTATGTTGCCTACCGAATCTATATCTGCTTGACCCGTAAGCAAAATTTTTAAGGTTTGAGGATAAGTAGCATGGATTTTAATCAGTAATTCGTCTCCAGACATAAAAGGCATTCTTTGATCGGAGATTATTAAAGCTACGGAGATTCCCCCTGCTTCTAATTCGTTGCAAAGGAACAGAGCTTCTTCGGCACTGCAAGCTAGTTCAATATCATAATCTTTGCCGAGACTACGTTTTAACTGTTCTCCCAGACTTTGGAGAATAATTTGTTCATCATCAACACAGATAATTGCGGTGCGGTTCATTGTGGCCAGGTCACTTGCTGCTTAATGGTCGGAGTCCGATTGTTTTGAACAATTAAGGCTCAAATATCTTCTATTAATTAATTTACCCATCTAAATCTTCAAAATCATAAGCATGACATTCAAGTTTGCGATCGAGTTTTGCAATCCTAGCCACGGCTATGCTGTCTTGATAAAATATCCAATCACCAAAGGCAACCACAAAAGCCAAGTTTCCATCTCCGTTAGATTCCAGTCTGGATTGCCCAAAGCCTGACGATAAGGCAGCACAAAATAAACAAATGCTGACAAACTGATTAGCCTTACACCCCAGTTTTTAGTTCCTACAGCAAAAGGAATAATCCAAGTAAAGTACCAACCATGAATAATTGGAGAAATAATTAGTAGGGCAAAGAAAAAGTGGCGTATAAATTGCTGTAAACTAAGGGCTTTAAATATTAGGTATAAAGTAGTTAATCCTAATGGAAGAGCAAAAATACGATTAGTTCTAGTGGAAGCATGCCATACTTCTGCCAAGAGATGGGGCAAAAACTCTGCACTACGTCCATGACTGACAAAAGTGGAACCAGTAGGAATTAAAGAGCAAGAATCAATAGTACAAAAAGCGATCGCCGAACCAAACAGAGGCAGTATACCCACAACCGCCACGATCGCCGCAGCTTTTGGGTTGATTTTTAGCCAAGCAATCCAGCTTAAAAAACCCAAAACTGGCAAGGATATCCACTTAACTGCAATACTAATACCGATCGCCACAGAACGAACCATTGACAGTAGCAAAGTCGATCGTAAGTTGTTTTGCCATTCAAACCAAATCCAGGCAGCAACTAGAGGCAGAATAAACCAGCTATCGTAGTGACCTCCTCCTGCAAAAGAATAGATAACCAATGGGTTCCAAGCATAGAGAGTACTCTCGACATAAGTAAATTTTTTCGTCAGCAAATAGCAAATCCCTAAATCTGCGATCGCAAAACTGCTTTTGAATAAAACAACGCTAGCGGAAATTGATGCCAAGCCTCTAAATCCCAGTTGGGTTAAGGGAGGATAGATCGCCGATATGCTTTGATGATTGATCTGCGACCACCATGAAGTTCGATAAGAAATTAGTTCGGCTGCATTAGGGGCAAAATCGTAGGGACTAAAACCTTGAGTTTGGATATAGCCTTCCCACAAGTATCGCCAGATATCATCTCCTGGATACATAAACAGCAGAATCAAACGGGTGGCGATCGCAATCGTCCAAAACCACCAGTAGTTAAGAGATTTAAGTCCCCAAGAAAGCACAAATCCCAGACTCATAATCCCAATGCCATAGCCAAAGCGAACTACATTTTCAGCCTGTCTAAAATCTCCATAGGGTAAAATTGCCAATGCACCAACTAATAAAAATAAGGAACTCAGCCAAAGCAACCATTGATTTCTCCTTTCTTTTAATTCTTTCCCTTTCCTCAACCTCGAAGAAAAATACAGCTTGCCCAAAGTACTCAAGATAATTGTTCCTGCTTGAAAGCTACCCGAAATAGTGCCCGATATTTTAGACTTTCCACCCTGGCGAGGAAGATAATTAACGGGAATTTCGCAGATATTCAGATTTTCTTCAACTGCCCTCACCTGCATTTCTACCGTCCAGCCAAATCCTCTATCTTTCATCGCCATCCGATCTAATGCTGATTTACGAATAAGTCTTAAAGGTCCTAAATCGTGATACTTATGTCCCCAACCCAAACCCATCAACCAACTAGCCAAACCATTGCCAAAATGTTGTACGGGAGTCATGACTTTTTTTCCTGCGATCGTTCCACGACGATCGCCTAAAATCAGATCGTATTGTTGACGTAGGGCAAAAAACTTTGGCAAGATGCTGAGATCGTCACTACCATCACCATCACAAAATAAGACCCAGTCAATTCCCTGGGGAATATGCTGCAACCCAGTCCAGCAAGCCTGTCCGTAACCTGCAACGGGTTCGTCTATAACTTCGGCACCAGCTTTTTGGGCAACGGTTCCACTGCGATCGCTGCTGCCATTATTGACTACTCTAATTTGACTTATACCGTAATGTTGCAAACTATCAATTATCTTGGCAATTGTTACTTCTTCGTTGCGAACGGGAATAACAGCTAAAATATTATCCAAAGAAGCATTAACAAATCGGTTATTGAACTGCTCGCACATCTTAAAATCGGTAAAAATTCAGTTGGTTCTAATAATTGTGTTTTAACTTGCTGAGAAGAGGTTTAAAATCTCCCGACTATTTCCCAAGTTTCTCTAAATATTGCAAACACCATGAATCTCAATACATGGATAGCTTTAACCCAGCATCAGAAGTATCTTGCTTTTACTAACCTCGGCAGCGCAGATTTTGCCGCCCTAATCCATCCCGCCCTAGTGGTTGCTTTCGTTTTTCCCATGATTGGCATTGTGACCAACTTTGCCTGGCAAACTCGCCAGCGTCGTCTGGAAAGCAAACAAGGCAAAAGTAAAATCCCTGCTGTAGTCGGTCGAGATCATGTCAAAATTGGCAAGTGGCTGTCTGCCAGCGTCGTCGTTTCTTCACTAATTGCGATCGCCTACTCAATTATCTATAAAAGCTTTATCAAAGGCAAACTTTGGCAACAGAATAACCCCCAGGCGGTTTTAATTTTGTTGTTGTTCGTCGCTACTATTATCTCTTTAATTTTACTCTTAAAAGCCAAGCCACCTCTATGGAAAGGAATTTTTGCCACGATGACGGGGATGGGTTTGATTATTCTCGGTCAACAGGATGGGGTGTGGCGGCTTCCCGATGAATGGTATTGGTCGCACTACTATTATGGTATTGCCGTATCTTTACTAATGCTGTTTTCGATCGCTATTGTGGACGATATTTATCGTGATCGCACTAACACCTGGCGCAATATTCATATAGCTCTCAACTGTTTTGCTTTGCTACTGTTTATCGGTCAAGGTGTTACAGGTGCTAGGGATCTATTAGAAATTCCTCCCGTTGGTAAGAAAAAAGCCATGATTCAGCCCGTAAATCCAGTTGAAACGGCGCAGTTAAGCGATATTACACATCGCGCGCCAGATCTAGCTAGTTAAATCTATTTGGGTCTATTTATTTGCTAATTTTCTCAAGATAGACTAACTTAACGTTAGTTCGACGAATTGATAAAAACTTAAAAATTGTGTAACTCTTTAATTTTTAGAGGTTTGAATTTCTTATTCTTTCGTTATGAATAATACAACTTTTAACTCCGAATTCCGAACTTCGAACTCACGTTGACTTAACGATCGCAGGCAGCTACAATCAAGGAACTAACTACAATCGGGGCAGTTACTGCCCGCAAAATTCGCTTGCCTAAAGATACTGGCTGAAAACCCAAAGATACAGCCAACTCCACTTCTTTTTCTGTCCATCCCCCTTCACATCCCGTAGCAATTACCGTGCCTGCCAGGGTATCTTCTTGCAAACAATTCCACAGGGTTGAGACACCGCCTCTGGCAACACAGATATATTTGTTTGGATTTGATAGGTGACTTTTAATGGCAGAAATAAATTTATCGGGTTCAAACACCATCGGTACAATCTGTCTTTCAGATTGTTCTGCGGCTTCTATGGCAATTTTGCGCCACCGCTGCACCTTATTTTCACTGGGCTTAATTATTGTGCGATCGCTATTGACGGGAATAAAGTTGCTAACGCCCAGTTCGGTACAACAGCGTATGATCTGTTCGTAGCCCTTTCCCTTGGGCAAAGCAGTAATCAAACTGAGAGTAATAGGCAGTTCAGTATCTAACTCCACTGATTCGATCATAATTGCCGATTGGTCGCCAATTTCGGCGATCCAAGAATTGCCAGTGCCATCCAAAGCGATAAAGCGATCGCCTTTTTTTAAGCGTAGTACTCTCAATAAGTAGTGCAGTTGCTGAGAATCTAAATTAATCAGATTTTTAGCAATTTGTTCTGGCGCAATTACTAAACGGTAAGTCAACTATCAATTACATCGGTAGATAATTGTCCATTGTCCATTGTCCATTGTCCATTGTCCATTGATTATTCTCCGACTCCTGCATAATCTACCAGCAGCGATAGTTTTTGACGCAAAGTTTCTAGTCCCAAGCGATCGCTAGCTGAGATAAAGATAGCTAGAGGAAATTCCTCTTTGGCTTTGGCTAAAGTTTCGCTATCCACCCGATCTAACTTGTTAAACACCAGCAATATGGGACCTGGAGCGATCGGCATTTCTCCCAAGATTTCCATTACCGAACGAATTTGATTTTCCCAAGTGGGATGAGAAAGATCTACTACATGTAGCAGCGCATCTGCTTCGGTTACTTCTTCTAAAGTAGCGCGGAAGGCATTGACCAATGGGGGCGGTAGCTGCTGAATAAATCCTACGGTATCCGTCAGTAAAATGTTTTGCGGTGCTGCGGTATCGGCATCTGCTATGGATAAACGACGGGTTGTAGGGTCGAGAGTAGCAAATAGTTGGTTCGCCACGTAGACTTCGGCATTAGTCAAAGCGTTAATTAGGGTTGATTTGCCTGCATTGGTATAGCCGACGATCGCCACACTGGGAACGTCTTGTTTTTGCCTTTGCTTGCGCATTCGCGAGCGATGAGCCTGCAATTCGGTTACTTCTTTTTGCAAACGGGCAATTCTCTTTTGAATGCTCCTTCTTTCGGTTTCTAACTTGGTTTCTCCAGGACCTCTCGTGCCAATACCACCCCCCAAACGCGACATAGCTTGCCCCCGACCTACCAAACGAGGCAACATGTACTCTAACTGAGCTAGCTCTACCTGTAGCTTACCCGCACGAGATTGAGCGCGTTGAGCAAAAATATCGAGAATAATTTCCGTGCGATCGACTACCCTAACGCCAAACTGACTTTCCAAATTGCGTATTTGTGCGGGGGAAAGAGAGCGATCAAATGCTACTAGATTTGCGCCCAAAGTCTGTACCCTTAAGGCAATATCCTGGACTTTTCCCTCCCCAACTAGGGTACGAGGATGGGGACGCGATCGCTTTTGACAAATGGTTTCCAAGACTTTCCCTCCCGCAGTATCGATCAAGCCCGCTAGTTCATTAAGACGATCCTTAAATTCTTGCTCGGTCGTTTTCTCTGCCTGCAAACCGACCATAACTACACTATCGCGATCGGCATCTACCTGCTGGGCGACATATTCCCGCTCGAATTCAGCCTCCAAGCCTTCAACCAAGTCGATAAAGTCCTGTTCGCTCAAAGTATCCAAACTCATAGAGTCAGACACAGACCAATATTCTTGTCCTCCCGATACTGCTTCCGATCGGGGCAACAAATGAGCTAAGTAAACATCTTTGATATATCCTGTTGCACCGCCACCCCGTCTGAATTTACCCGTTCCCGTCAAAGTCAATACCGCCAGAGCATCTAACCTCTGGCATACCATTGCAGTCAGGCTCGATTCTTTAGGCGGTTCGGGCTTTAGTTTTGTGGCGATACAGCGAATTCCCGAAAGGCGTTTTTCTCCGTAACGAGGTAGCTCCAAAGGAGGTATCTGAGTCTGACGTGCATTGCCTACCCCAACTCTAATCACTTGTCCGCGACGATTAAAATAGGTGCAGACTGGCTGGTTGATATCGGTGCTAATAGCTGCTAGTCTCTGGGCAAATTCAGGAGTAACCAAGACATCTACCGGCAGTTTTTGATGATAAAGTTTTTTTAGCTGCTTGACCTGGCTAGATTTTAATCCTTTATATTTACCGTATATAGTATCGATAGGTGCTGCTCCAAGCTCAACAAGAGTATTTCAATATACTATAATTCTAGCGATTTGGAGTTCTGTCTGTCTTCTGAGACTGCCCGTAATTTATAACTCGTAACCTACATTATTAATTTCTCGCTGTCGCCATGGTTAAAATTATCAGTCGTCGATCTTTAGGTAAACAAGAAGTATATGACATTGGCGTCGAGCGCGACCACAATTTTTTGTTGGCGAATGGGACGGTTGCATCTAATTGCTTTAATAAGTCTCACTCCACAGCTTATGCCTATGTTAGCTATCAAACTGCTTATCTCAAGGCAAATTATCCTGTAGAGTACATGTCGGCTTTGCTAACTGCTAGTAGCGGCAATCAAGAAAAGGTAGACAAATATCGAGAAAATGCTCAGAAGATGGGCATCAACATTCTTCCACCCAACATTAATCGCTCGGAAGAAGACTTTGTACCGTTGGATGAAAATAACATTCTGTTTGGCTTTTCTGCCGTGAAAAATTTAGGGCAGGGTGCGATCGAAAATATTCTTAACGCTAGAAATACCGATGGAGAGTTTAAATCTCTAGCTGATTTCTGCGAGCGAGTTGAGCTGCGTACTGTCAATCGTCGCGCTTTAGAAACCTTAATCTATTGTGGTGCATTTGATTTGGTTCAACCCAACCGCAGACAGCTTATTAATGATATCGATGTACTAATTTCTTGGGCTCAACAGCGTAGTAAGGAGAAAGCCAGCGGTCAACTAAATATATTTGACATGATGAATGGATTGTGGGCTGAGAAAAATAGCGAACCGATTTTCGAGCAAGCTCCCAGCACCCCCAAAATCCAAGATTATCCCCTTCAAGAAAAACTTCGTTTGGAAAAGGAATACATCGGCTTTTATATTAGCGATCATCCCCTCAAAGCCGTCAATCAGGCAGCACAAATACTATCTCCTATCAGTCTGATTGCCTTACCAGAACAAAAAGCCAGGCAAAAAATCAGTGCGGTTGTGATGCTAAATTCGGTCAGAAAAATCATTACCAAAAAAGGCGATCCCATGGCTTTTGTGCAAATGGAAGATGTCACGGGTGAAGCGGAGGGAACGGTTTTTCCTAGCACCTATCAAGATCTAGAACATCTGTTAGAAGAAGGGGCTCAATTAATTGTTTGGGGCAAGGCGCAAAAAAGAAACGAAAAATATCAGTTGATTATTGATGATGCCGAAGCCGTAGAGCAAGTCAAAATGATTGTGTTGGAAATTAGCCCAGAACAAGCCTTAGATCCAGTGCAGAGCAACTATCTCAAGCAAGTTTTGTCTCAACAGTCTTCTGAGTCAAACAAGTTTAAAATTCCCGTCATTGCTGCCATTGGCAAAGGAAAACAGAGACAGTTTATTCGTTTTGGTCAAAAGTTTTGGGTTCAGGATGAAAATCGAGTAGTTACATCTTTACAAGAAGCTGGCTTTAGAGTGCATTGCGAGCCACTATTGTCTAAGTAATTTGGACTAAGTCTCTCACAATTCAATAGTTTTACTGATGACATTAGCCTTGAAAATACAGTTCACTTTTAACTATGGTTAACCCCTAAAAAAGATTACTTTTGAGCTCAGAAGTAACTTGGTCAAAAAGTAAATTATGGGATATAAACGGATAAGATAATCAATTAAATAAAAAACACAATAGTATTCAAAAGCCTTTTAGAACGGTAGCTATTTTAATTTTTTGAATAATTTATATTACTGCCTCGCTCCAATATCCATAAAACAGATATCAAAGTCGCAATCATATGGTTGACACCAAATCTAAACTCACTTTAGTCAAGTTGAATCAAGCCGATATGGCAAAAGGAAGGCACGTACTAATTGTAGAGTCTCCAGAATCTAGGCGAGCAGTTTCTCTTAACTCTCATGTTTTTTCTATTGGTCGCCATCCCAATAATGACTTGGTTATCAACGATCCTCTGGCGTCTCGCCACCATGCCACTGTCGCCTGGATGAGATACACAGAAGACGGACAAAAAGCAGACTACTCTTACTGGATTATTGATGGAAAAGGTAAAAGAAAAAGAAGTCGCAACGGCATTTTAGTTAATAGTAAGAAAAAATCTTTGCATCGTTTGACTGCTGGGGATGTAATTCGCATTGGAACTGGCATCAAAATTTCTTATAACTACGTCACTTACACTACCGATAGCAGCCAGTTTTTGAAATATTGTGAAAAAGACAGAACTGAGTATAAGGCGCCTTCCTCTAAAAAGCAATCTTATAAAGAAACTGTTGTCATCGAGGATGCTTTTCGACCAAAAAGTTAGACTCTAATCATTCGGGTCTATCTATCTTTGTTTAAGCTTTGTGGCTATTTTGTTCTCGGCGATCGCTAAATTTTTTAATAATTAGCAGACAATTTTTTTCGTGTTTGGTTCTTTGATAGTCGAGAACATCGGCAATCTTGTTTAGCAAAGGAATACCACGACCGCTGGCAAGCCAACCACCATGTTTTCTGGCGGTCTCAGCAATAAAACTTTGCAGGTCAAAAACAGCTCCATAATCCCAAATTCTTATTTCCATTGAATCCCGCCTCAGCAACACTTCAATTTGAATGGGTACTTCTCTGGGAATATTTTTGTGAGCGTGTCTTACTGCATTGGTAAAACCTTCTGCCAAAGCCAAGCGACACTGCAGCCAATCTTCATTAGGAATAAAGTCTCGATGAATCTGATTGAACTTCAGCAACAGCCGATCTAACTCTTGTAAATCACCAGGAACCTCAACCTCGATCGCTTGTAAGACTTTCAATTTATTTGTCGTTTCTGAGAACATGATCGGTCGGCAAAAGTATGGCTACATTAATATGCCTTCACTCAAATTATGATGTTAACCTAACTGAGCTTCTGATTGTCGATTGGAAAGGACTATCATGTGATTAAGGCATTATTTCCTAATATTTTGGACGTATCAGTCAAAAGTGTCCCCTTTAGCTGGGCTTTGATGTTTCTTAATTAGTATATATAATTTATTTTACTAATGTTACTATCATAGACTGCAGGGATACTTTTGAGCAGCGATCGCGAGAATTTTCGGTCATCAGACAGATAAAATATCAATGTAATATGGCTAAAATCCTGATTATTGACGATGACTTTACAACCCGACTGCTTTTAGAAAGAACTCTGAAAATGCAGGGTTATGACATTGCTATGGCAAGGGACGGAGAAGAAGGGTTGATCAAAGCAAAGACCATTCATCCCGCTTTGATAATCTGTGATTGGATCATGCCTCGCAAAAATGGCTTGGAAGTATGTTCTCAGATTAAATCTATTCCCGAACTATCTACTACTTTTTTTATCTTACTTACGTCTTTAGATTCAGTCGAAGACCGCATCAAAGGTTTGGATGCTGGTGCAGATGACTTTTTGTGTAAGCCCATAGAAATGAACGAACTGACTGCTAGAGTTCGTGCTGGCTTGCGACTGCACCAGTTGAGTAAAGATTTGCAGAATCAAAAACAGTTACTAGAGACAGAGTTAGCCGAAGCCGCTGAGTACGTTAGCACTATTTTACCCGAACCATTACACCATCCATCTTTGAACATAGATGTTTGTTTTATCCCTTCGCGCCAGTTGGGCGGGGATAGTTTTGATTATTTTTGGCTGGACGATCGCCATTTAGTATTTTACTTATTGGATGTTTCGGGGCACGGTTTGAGAGCCTCTTTACCTTCATTAGCAGTAGTTAATTTGCTACGATCTCGCGGTTTGAGTAATGTCGACTATCATCAACCAGACACGGTATTGCGTGGATTGAATCAGGCTTTTCAGATGAGCGATCGCAACGACAAGTATTTTACAATTTGGTATGGAGTGTACGATAAAAAAAATCGCAGTCTAACTTACTCTAGTGCGGGACATCCACCAGCAGTTTTGCTCACCTCCAGCAATCATTCTCTAGAAAAGCGTTTGAAGACACCAGGTGTCCCTGTTGGCATGTTTCCCGACATAAAATATGTCAACGATTCTTGCCAAATTGATGATAAGTCTAGCCTGTATGTATTTAGCGATGGGCTATATGAAGTCGAACAACAGCCTAATTCTCCCTGGGGATTGGAACGTTTAATCGACTTGCTTAAGAAATATCAGCAGACACCAGAAAGAGACCTACAGCGTTTGCTGCAATACATTAGAACCTGGCATCCAAATTTTCAATTTGAAGACGATCTGTCAATTCTGCAGATAGATTTTATGTAGGCTAAAATCACTCAACCTGCCAAAAAAACAACAAAAGCGAAAAAAATAAGATTTTATGTTGTCTGTTAATGAAGCGGAAAAAATCATCCTCGATTTAGTACGGTGTTTAGATCCAGTTAAAGATAGTGAAACAGTAAATCTAGAAACTGCACTGGGGAGGATATTGGCTACTGATGTTGTAGGCAAATTAGATATTCCCCACTGGGACAATTCAGCAATGGACGGTTATGCAGTACGCTACGAAGATCTAAAAAACTGTAGTGCCAATAATCCCATTACTCTAAAAGTTGCCACAGAAATTGCGGCAGGCGATCGCCCGCAAGTTGCGATCCAAACTGGAGAAACCGCGCGCATCTTCACTGGAGCAATGCTTCCAGCAGGAACAGACACTATTGTGATTCAAGAGAATGTCACCAGGGAAGGAGATGAAATTACTATTACCTCAGCACCCAAACCCCAAGATTTTGTCCGTCATCAGGGAGCTTTTTATCGAGCAGGAAAAACAATTCTCCCAGCAGGAGTTAAAATAGGTGCGCCAGAAATTGCAGTTTTAGCGACAGCTCAATGTACTTGCTTACAAGTCTATCGACCTTTGCGGGTTGCGATTCTATCGACAGGAGACGAACTGGTTCCCCCAGAACAGACTTTAAAACCAGGACAGATAGTAGATTCCAATCAGTACGCTTTAGCCAGTTTTATAGCCCAAAATGGAGCTATTCCCATCAAACTGGGTATTGTACCCGACGCGCCAGAAGCATTAAAAAAAGCGATCGCCCAGGCAATAGAATCTGCCGATGTAGTTTTGTCTACGGGAGGGGTGTCTGTAGGAGATTACGATTATGTAGATCGAATCCTGACAGAATTAGGCGGAACTCTTCATATTCGTAGCGTAGCGGTAAAGCCAGGTAAGCCTCTAACTGTAGCAACTTTTAAAGATAATAATTGTCTGTATTTTGGCATTCCAGGAAATCCCGTATCGGCGCTAGTTAGCTGTTGGAGATTTGTGAGGCTGGCTCTGAAGAAGCTTTCTGGAGCAAATAAGTTTCAGCCACACTTTGTCAATGCTATTACTCGCCATAATTTACAAGCAGCAGGAAAACGAGAAACCTATCTTTGGGGACAGGTGCATTTAGTAGAGGGGGATTACGAATTTGCTTTAGCTGGCGGCAGTCATAGTTCGGGCAACTTAGTAAATTTAGCCCAAACTAACGCTCTGGCGATCGTACCAGTTGGTCAGAAGTTGATCGCAGCGCAAAGCAAAGTGAGAGTGATGCTGATTGATTAACTGCATGATGTTTAATTTTAAATTATGTCCCTAGACTAGTTAAAGCTACAGACGCAAATAATCAAATAATAAAGATACGCTACAAAAGTATTTTGTTTAGCTCATATTCTGCCAACATTGTAAATGTTGTAAATGCAAGTTTTGCACATGAGATCCAAGTTTCGTAGATTGACCGAAAAAGTAGCAAAAATTAACTTTTTGATTAACTCCACAGTCGAACAACGACGCGCAATGTTTCCACCAGTCACACCTCTGCAAGAAAAGCATATTGCTAACTGTAGGCTGATCGAGAATCGAAACAAAATGCTCGAATATATGCCAGAGAATGCAGTTTGTGCCGAGATCGGGATTTGGAAGTGTGATTTTTCAGAGAAAATTATCCGAATAACCCAGCCTAAGAAATTACATTTGATTGATGTAGATGATGCTGCGATAGAAATTGCCAATCAGAAATTTGCTCAAGATATATCAAATGAAAAGGTTGCGGTGCATCTTGGTGATTCATTTGAGATTATTAATTCAATGCCTAATAATTATTTTGACTGGGTTTATATTGATGGAGACCATTCTTATGAAGGAGTAAAGAGAGATCTAAACGCTACGCGATTGAAGTTAAAATCTGATGGTTTGATAGCGTTGAACGATTATATTTTTCTAGGTTCTTTGGAGTTAGCAAAATACGGAGTAATTGAAGCTGCTAACGAATTTTGTCTAAAGCATGATTTTGAAATGATATATTTCGCACTTCAGGGACGAATGTATAATGATGTTGTTCTCCGCAAGCTCTAAAAGTTGATCGAGAGCTGCCTCAAAAAATCTTTGCCATCAGGCTGCTTTTTCATACCAATATCTAACGGAAATCTCAAGTTTAGTTAAATCGTATTTAATCATTAATTGTAAGGGACTGAAATTATAATCACTCCGACCCGAAATCATCGGCGTTTTCAGCCCACATTAAGGGTCTTGCACAGTTTTGGTGATCCAAGAATCAGGCGATCGCTACCGACTAAAATGTCAATAAAGGAAGATTTTGTGAGTAAATAGAATAAGAGTTAAAAAAGCGGTTATTTATGTCAGAAAAC
>JBCDCO010000076.1:0-20060 GCA_039181635.1 Cyanobacteria bacterium P01_G01_bin.19
AGTAGAAGCACTTTACGAAAGCTTGCCCGATATTCCCCAACAGCCACTAAATAATTTGCTAGATCTGGTGGCAATTGGTTTGATTGCAGACTTGGTAGAGTTAACGGGAGATTGCCGCTACCTCGCCCAAATAGGCATCAAACAGCTCAAAAAACAAACCAATCCCGCTACGATGACTCGTCCTGGAGTAGCTACCTTACTAAGTTACTGCAAGCGTAATGGCGATCGCCCGACAGATATTTCATTTGGTTTGGGACCTCGGATCAATGCTGTCAGCCGCATTCATGGCGATGCTAGTTTTTGTGTTGAATTACTCACCAGTCGCGATACCGAACGTTGCGATCGCCTGGCGGAAGAAGCGGAGTTAGCCAATACCCGCAGGAAATCCTTGCAAAAGGATACGATCGCTCGCGTTAAGAAAAAACTACAGCAACTAGATTTATCCACTACTTCGGTAATCGTGCTAGAAGATCCTCAATGGCAAGGAGGAGTATTGGGTTTGGCAGCAGGACAAATCGCTCAAGAATACGGTCGCCCTACGGTATTGTTGAGTAGTGGCGGCGAACAGGAGGGAGAAATATATGCCAGAGGATCTGCCAGATCGGTTAATGGTATCGATTTATATCAGCTAGTCAAATCTCAATCCGATCTGCTTCATCGCTTTGGCGGACATCCCTTTGCAGCAGGATTGAGTTTGCCCCTAGAGAATCTAGATTTATTCAGACAGGGAATTAATCAAAGACTGCGACAGCAGACAGATATTAGTCAAATGAGTCCGCAAATCGACATAGACTTGACGGTGACGGTAGCAGAATTAGGTCGAGATTTATTTGACGAACTAAGACAGCTAGAACCCTATGGTATGGGGAATCCCGTTCCCAAGCTACTAATTAAAAACTGCTGGTTTAAAAATCCCTGGAATAAAAATATTGAAGACAGAAGGGGGAATAAAATTCAATATATTAAAACTACTTTTACTATTTGTGATGATACAGATAGCAAAGGTTTTCCTGGTTTATGGTGGGGACATTATAAAGATGAAATCCCCTTAGCATATCGGTGCGAAGCGATTGCCGAATTGGATTTTAATACCTTTAGCAAACAGTACGAAATTAGACTGATTTCCGTTCGTTCGATGGCAGAAAGTAATAGATTTGATTCCCAACTCGATCGATCCAACTCCATCATCGACTGTCGCCTTTCCACCCAGACGTTAGACGAATTGGCAGTTCCTCCATCACAAATTAATGTTTTACAGAATTGTCCTCATAACTGGGGCGATATTCGCCGAGAATATCGTCAAGCAACCAAAGACGATCGCTCTTTAGTCTTGGCATATAGTCCCGATAGGCTAGATGAAGCCATAAAAATCTGGCAACAGTTGGTTGGTATTGTTAAATATCTGGTGCGGACTCAAAAACCAGCAACCAGATCGCAGATTCAAGCCAAATTAAATCTAAGCGATCGCTCTTTTGAACTGGGTTTACAGGCGATCGCTCGAGCAGGGTTTGACTATACTTTCCAAGATAGTTCGTATCGGTTCGCTCGCAGTTCCCTAGCAGTCGATCCTCAATTATCAGAATCGATCAATCAATTCTTAATGGCGATCGCAGAAGAAAAGTTCCAACAACAATATTTCTATAAAGTTTCTCTAGCGACGATCAAGCAACAGATAGCCTGATTTAGAACCTCGTAGCAATACGGATTTAGATTGGGACACTTATCGCTTATGAATTACGTACAACTTCGTATGGCGGTCGGGATCTTTTGAAGTTATGTTAAGTAGATTGCGCAAATTGCGATCAAAACCGCATAGATCAAGAACTTTGAATTACGATGTCGATGCCACTGTCATTTTTATTGGGCAATCAATATATCCCTCACGGACATTGTTACCTTTGGCAAACACCTTTAGTTGGACTTCATGTAATCGCTGATGCCCTAATCGCGATCGCCTATTATTCAATTCCAGTCATTCTAATTTATTTTGTTCGAAAGATAGAAGAGTTACCCTTTAAAAATATTATTATTCTTTTTGGCGCTTTTATTTTATCTTGTGGTACGACTCATCTCATCGAAATTTGGACTTTGTGGCATCCAAACTACTGGTTTTACGGACTGGCAAAAGCAATTACCGCCCTAATTTCTTTATATACAGCTTTGTCGCTGATTCCTATTATTCCCAAGGTTATAAAGCTTCCCTCTCCTCAAAGTTTAGAAATATTAAATCAGCAGATTAATGAGGAAATAGTTGCCAAAGAAATTGCTAAAGACAAGGTTCATAAACTCAATCAAGAACTAGAGCAAAGAGTAGCAGAAAAAACTTCCGCTTTGGTTAAAGCCAATCAAGATTTACAGCAAAGTATCCAATTTAGAGAAAAGCTAACGGATCTCACGCCTAATATCCTCTATATTTACGATCTTAAAACCAATCGTAATGTTTATTGCAATCCTTTTATTACAGAATTATTAGGCTATACTCCCCTAGAGCTGCAAAAGTTCAAAGATGGTTTGATCGACGAATTGATTCATCCAGAAGATTTACCCCTGGTAAAAAAGCATTTTGCTGACTGTTTAAATCTAAACAATGATGATTATCTAGAAATTGAATATCGAATTAAAAATACCCATGGAAAATGGCATTGGCTTCAGGACAAAAACGCTGTTTTTACCCGCGATGAGGATGGTAAAGCCGAGCAAATTTTAGGTATCGCTCAAGATGTTACACAAAACAAAAAAACCCAGCTAAAAACCGAAGAACTAAACCGTCAGCTTCAAGAAAAAATTGCCGTACTCGAAACCAGAGATAAAGCGGGCATTAAACTATCTCAAATGAATGAATTTATTCAAGCTTGCCTGAGTCTGAATGAAGCACAGAAGATTATTGCCGATTTACTTCAGCCACTATTTCCCGACACTGCGGGCATAGTTTATTTAACGAACAATAGCGGCAATCTTATAGATGCGATCGCGTCTTGGGGCGAACCCAGTAGCGATCAACATTTTGAACCTAAAGAATGTTGGGCAATACGTCGGGGAAATTACCATCAGGCAAACGCCGACACTCCAGGATTATACTGCTCTCATGTAGATCGAGACAGTCATGTCAACCCGACTCTTTGTTTGCCCATGATTGCCAAAGGCGAAACTATTGGCATGCTACACCTGCAATTCCTGAAGAACACTATCATCAGTCGATCGAGCAAAAATTTAGCCGAGACGGTAGCCCAAAACCTAGCATTATCCTTTGCCAATTTAAAGCTGCAGGAAGAACTAAGACATCAAAGTTTGCGAGATCCTCTGACTGGCTTGTACAATCGGCGTTATTTACAAGAGACTCTACAAAAAGAAATTGATCGCGCTCATCGCAAGCAGCAGTTTGTCAGCATAATCATGTTAGATGTAGACCACTTTAAACGCTTTAATGATGTATACGGTCATAGTGCGGGAGATTTAGTATTAAAACAAGTAGGCTCTTATCTTTTGTCGGAAATTCGTAAGTACGATCTTGCTTGCCGTTACGGAGGAGAAGAATTGATTGTAGTGATGCCCGATGCCACGATTGAAGACACTATAATTCGAGCTGAAACCATCAGAGAAAAGATTAAAAAACTCAAATTAGAGCATGAGGGTAAAGACTTGGATTCCATTAGCGTTTCCATTGGAGTAAGCTGTTTTCCCGACGACGGTACAGATCCCGAAAAGATAATTCGGGCTGCGGATAAAGCTTTATATCTGGCAAAAGAAGAAGGCAGAGATCGTTTAAAGAGGTGGTGATGGTGAGTTGTCCTAAAGGATATCCCCCTTCGACAAAGGCGCATAGTTCGCCGCATGTACGTAGCCGCTTCGCATATTAGTTGTTAGTTAGTCGTTAATTGGTAGGGTGGGCAACGCAGATCGAGTTTGTATTGAAAAATCCAATTAAATAATTTTGCCCACCTTACAGTTGTTAGTTGTTGGTCGCGGATTGACTGGTACAATCATCCCTTGAGCTACTAAAGCGAATATTGTTCGAGAATTTAGTGTAGGGGTGAAGGGCGATCGCATGAAAAAATTATGGATGGGATTTATTGGTTCGATCGCGTTGACAATCTTAAATACGACGGCTGTTGAGGCTCAAACTACAATAGCAGATGCATTACAGCCAGAATCTCAATCTCCACGCCTTACTTTTACTCCCCTGGCAGAACAATTATTTTCTCAGCCAACAGCCAGACATCTAGGCAAGGGAGAAATTACGGTTAATCTCCATACTCGCACCTTCTTTTTTCCCGATTTGGTGCCTGGAGCGGTAGATAATGAAGATACGGCGGTTAATTTCAATACGGGCTTTAGTTGGGGCATTAGTGACAAACTACAGCTAACTTTGCAGTTTCAGCATGTTGACAGTAGCTCTCCAGTCGAACAGGGAGACTTTATTTCCGAGCGCACAGAAGATAATGAAGCGGCGGCAGAGTTAAAATACAATGTCTGGACTAACCAAGCAAACACCCAATCTTTGAGTACGGTGGTTGGTGCTTCTTGGGGTACGCGAGGATTTTTGTTTACCGCTGAAAACGATGAAGAAACGGAGATCAATAATCGAGATGTCTTTGTTTCTCTGGCTGTGCCTTTTTCCGCCCGTATAGGCGATCGCTGGCAGTTTAATGTCTCTCCTACCCTAGCCTTTTTCAAAGATGAAAGTGCGGTTTTCTTTCGCCGTCTTCCTGACGATGACGATAGTTCTTTTGGTACGGTTTTGGGTTTGGGTGGTGGAGTTTCTTATCGAATCAGCGATCGCCTATTTGCCATTAGCGATGTCTTTTTACCTTTTACGGGCAACAACAGCATTAATCGAGATTCGGGCGAACCAGATAAGGCGATCGTCTATAATGTAGGACTGCGTTATTTAACTAATCCTCGCTTGGCGTTAGATTTATACGCTACCAACACTTTTGCCAGTTTTGCACCTTTATCTTTGACTGCCGATCGCGACTTTATGGGTTTGGGAGCAAACGTAACCGTGATGCCCGATGCCATACCTGCAAATAGAAAATATCGCGATCGCTTTAGGAAATCTAGTGAAGATAGCGAAGTTTATACTACGGATGGCATTGGTTTTTTTGATGGCGGCACAATCCCCAACGGCGAATTTGCCTTCAACTTACAGGGGGGTAGCCAAGGAGTTTTAACCGCACTGCGTTATGGTTTGCTCAAAGATTTTGAGGCGGGAATTTACCTCGATTATGTTGCAGGAGAAATCGACGAATCCGAACAGGGTATTAGTGGTAAGGTGCGTTTTCTCAATCAGCAGGAAAATTCGCCCTTTACCCTCAGTGGTGCAGCAACCATCGGCTTGACCAATGAGCCTTTTATTAATTTCTTTAGAAATGATGCCGACGCTTTTGATAATGAAGGTTTAGATAAAAGCGTGCCTATTTTTACTCCAGGGGGAGATGATGGCGAAGAAGGAAAGCTGTTGGTAGTTACCTTTTCTTTACCCATGCATTATGAAATCAGTCGAGGTACGGCAGTATGGTTTACGCCAATCTTAGGTTACGTCCAAAGAGAGGGAGTGGAAATTGGGGGCTTTAATTTGGGTAGTGCGATCGCTTTGAGTGAAGAATTTCGCATAATTGGCGAAGTCGGCGCAAACTTAGGAGGAGAGGGGAACAGCCTCGTCGATGGTAGCAGAGAAAACAAAATTCCTTGGACGGCAGCAGTGCGCTGGCTACCATTATCTTTACTGGGTAAAGAAGCCAGTGAAGATAATAGCGATCCGTATTTAGAACTTTATCTCACCAATCGTGTTGGCTCGTCTACCTGGCATCAGCTAAGAGTAAGAGAAAATAACGATATCGGCTTTGGTGTGGGTTTATCCTTGCCTTTTTAAAGACACTCCTGTGTTGTAGAAAAAAAGCTAAATTTGTCTTTAGATTAAAATTTGACCCAAAATTATCTTCAAAGCTCTGAGGTTGACATTTGCTCAATCTAAACTTCCAATCCATCAAATACCAGATCGACAATTTTGTCTACAAAATCTTCATTCAAGGGTAGATGTTTGAGTAGCAAGCGATAGAATAGCGGGCTGTATAGAGCATCGATCGCTAGATCTAAGTCTAAATCTTCTTTTAGTTCGCCCCGTTCGATTCCTCTCTGTAGAATTTGTTTGGCATCTTCTCTTCTGGGAACCAACCAATTATCGCAAAATACGCCAATCAGCTCCCTATTTGCCTGTCCGCAGCCAATGACGTTAGCTAAAACTTCTCCTCGCGAACTATTCATTACCTTAATTAGTTTTTGCATTTGCTCCTTAAAGTCATCCCTTACCGAACCCGTATCGGGAAAGGCAATTTCTGGAGTAACCACTTCTAAAAAGGCATCCATTGCCAAGGTAGCTTTGCAGCTCCAGCGACGATAGATAGTTGGTTTTCCTACTCCTGCTCTTGCGGCGACTCCTTCCATCGTTAAATCCATAAATCCCACCTCATTAAGCATTTCATATGCTGCTTTGAGAATCTTTTCGCGGGTTTCAGGAGAACGAGGTCTGCCTCTCCCCGATTTGGCAGGGGTTCTCGATTTTTTGGTTTTAGTCGTTGACATCTCAATCCATTTTTGATAAATTAATTACAAAGCGTAACGTAATTAATCGCTACGACTTCAATAATCGAATATTTAGCTTATGATGTCAACCTTTTTGTTTTACTGGTTGTTTCTTTACGAAGTCAGGAGTCGCAAAGGGCTTGCCCGCAAGGAGTCAGGAGTCAAGAGTCAGGAGTCAGGAGTTTTAACTCTCGTTGAAACAAGGCAAAGGAGAATACAATCATTCATCATGACAAATATCGTTATTAAACGCATCGTTATTAATTAAAAACCTTGATTTAGCTTTGTACCAATTTAGGAGGAAAAACATGACAGTTAGATTAGCAACAACACTTTCCAGAACTTTATTTTCTGGCATCTTGCTATTAAGCCTAGCTAATATTTCAGCCGCTCAATCACTCAATCGAGAAATAAAAAACAACTCAGAACAACCAAAACAAGAGTCAGAAATGCCTAGTGCAGAAGCAAATTCAATTGCTTTACAGGAAAATATAGCTTCATCGACTAGCCCTGATACCTCTGTAACTAATAGCTTGTCTAATTACGACTTAACACTGACGATTGAAACATCAACACCAGATAGATCCTTGCCGACAACAGAAGTGATTGACTTCCAAAATCAGAATCTTGAACCGCACAATAGATTGACATTTTTTGAGGTCGATTTTTAATTTTTTGCCTGAAGCGATACCGAACTTAAACGAGTACAGTTTTCTCTACTCATAACGTTATTATTTGTTCGGGCAGAAAGCACTACAAAATATGAGGATAAGCCACACTTTTGTATTTTTTGTTGACTGACTAATATATAAATAACGAAAGACAAATATATAGAAAGTCTAAGTTAATCAACTATTTAATCGTAAGTTTATGGAGGCATAATTATGGCTTTAGTAAGATACAATCCTTGGTCTGAAATGACTTCTTTTCAACGCCAACTAAATCGTTTGTTTGATGACGCTTTGACCCCTGCTAGTTGGGATGGCTTTGACAATTTAGCCAAAGTACCTGCTGCGGAACTAAGCGAAACAGACGATACTTTACACCTAAAATTGGAAGTTCCTGGCTTGGAAGCTAAAGATATAGATATTCAAGTCATGACTGACCGAGTGGCGATCGCAGGCGAAAGAAAGTCTGAAACCAAATCTGAAGAAGACGGTAGAACTCGTAGTGAATTCCGTTACGGTAAATTCCAAAGAGTAATTCCATTACCAGTGAAAATTCAAAACACTAACGTTACTGCTGACTACAAAGACGGTATTCTCAATCTAACGCTGCCTAAAGCAGAAGAAGAAAAGAATAAAGTAGTAAAAGTAAATCTTCTAGGGGAAGAAGCTGCTGAATAGTCTTTGCAGGATATTACTTCGAGTAACGCGGTGTTACACCGTTAATTGATTAGTAGTCAAACCCATTCACTCACGTAGTGACTGGGTTTTTTATTGTCTAGTATTGTTTAGGCGATCGCCTCATACTAAAGAAAAATTAGCCAACAAGCCAGATCAGCTTGCTTCTTTGTCCCCATTCTCCAACAACAATCGCATTTTGCTGAAATTTGTTGCCGATAGAAATTGCTTTTTCTAACTCAATACCGACGATGAAAATGCTTTGTTCGGGAGTCCAAAGATCGTCTTTGTCTTTGCCTATCGCGTTAAAAAACGTTAGATTATGCGATCGCAACAGTTCAACTAAATCTTGATGACGTTGCTGATTTTCTGCTGGAGACAGGCATTGAGAATAGGGATTATGTGCGGTGATTAATGCCCAAGTAGTGCTGTGATGTTTGGTTAAAATAAAATCTAGCTTGGGACTAAGGCGATCAATCAATAGCTGTATAGTTTGCTCGTAATAGTAAACTCCATAAACTGCATCGCGATAAGCTTGCTCTAAATCTGCTATTTCCTTTTGAGTAAACTGAGGCTGAGAAAACATAATTTGATAAAATTTAAGACTACTCTAAAACAGCATCTTGCCGATGAAATCCGATTATCTGGAAAGGATTCTCAATGCCCGCGTGTATGATGTGGCGCAAGAATCACCCCTAGAATATGCTCCCAATCTTTCTGCTCGACTGCACAATAAGCTGCTGCTAAAGCGAGAAGATATGCAGCCTGTTTTTTCTTTCAAGCTGCGGGGTGCTTATAATAAAATGGCACAGCTACCCCAAGATGTTCTGCGTCAGGGTGTAGTTGCAGCTTCGGCAGGAAATCACGCTCAAGGGGTAGCGTTGTCGGCAAAGCAGTTAGGCACTTCAGCGATTATTGTCATGCCCGTGACGACTCCCCAAGTAAAGATAGATGCGGTCAAAGCGCGGGGCGGAAATGTGGTTTTATATGGGGATACCTACGATGATGCTTGCGCCCATGCTAAGGATATCTGCAAAGAAAAGAATTTAACTTTTATTCATCCTTTTGACGATCCAGACGTAATTGCAGGGCAAGGTACGATTGGCATGGAGATTTTGCGGCAATATCAGCAGCCCATTCATGCCATTTTTGTGGCTATTGGTGGAGGAGGCTTAATTGGAGGAATTGCAGCATATATCAAGCGGTTGCGTCCAGAAATTAAGATTATTGGCGTCGAACCAGTAGATGCGGATGCCATGTCTCAATCTCTTAAGGCGGGCTATCGAGTCTGTTTGCCCAGAGTAGGTTTGTTTGCCGATGGGGTAGCGGTTAGAGAAGTGGGAGCAGAAACATTTCGCCTGTGTCAAGACTATGTAGACGAGATTATTTTGGTCGATACCGACGATACCTGTGCGGCAATCAAAGATGTATTTGAGGATACTCGCTCGATCTTAGAACCTGCGGGAGCATTGGCGATCGCAGGAGCTAAAGCTTACGTAGAGAAAGAAAATATTAAAGATGAAACTCTAGTGGCGATCGCCTGTGGGGCGAACATGAACTTTGATCGCCTGCGGTTTGTCTCGGAAAGAGCGGAAATTGGGGAAAGAAGAGAAGCGATTTTTGCGGTAACTATTCCCGAAGAGAGGGGGAGTTTTCTCAAGTTTTGCGAATGTCTCGATAAGCGTAACCTAACTGAATTTAACTATCGTATTTCTGACGATGACAAAGCCTATATTTTTGTGGGAGTGCAAATTCAAAATCGCGCCGATGCGGTGGAAATCAAGTCCAACTTGGAAGCACAAGGATTTCAGACCATCGATCTGACGGATGACGAACTGGCGAAAATGCATCTGCGGCATATGGTGGGCGGGCGATCGTCCTTAGCCAATAATGAGTTACTATATCGCTTTGAGTTTCCCGAACGTCCTGGGGCATTAATTCGGTTTCTTCGCTGCATGAGTCCCAACTGGAACATCAGTTTATTCCACTATCGCAACAACGGTTCAGACTACGGCAGAGTTGCGGTAGGGATGCAAGTACCAAGTGCAGAGATGTCTGAATGGCAGCAGTTTCTCAATTCTCTGGGCTATCGTTACTGGGATGAAAGTACCAATCCTTCTTATAAGCTATTTCTAGGTTAACGAATCCATAAAGAATATAAAAGCAATATCTTTGTTTTAGGCGATCGCGCAGATATTTTCTCACGTTGCGTCGATCGTTAAATTATCGCAACATCTGTTATTTCTGTAACTTTTCCCAGTCTCTGATTACTTTAAACTCTTTGTGGAAGATAGAAGAGATTGAAAATTGAAAAGAATTCAAGCCGTTATCAGACCCTTTAAACTAGAAGAAGTAAAAATCGCTCTATTGAATGCTGGAATAATCGGCGTAACAATTTCTGAGGTAAGGGGATTTGGTCGCCAAAAAGGACAAACAGAGCGTTATCGTGGTTCGGAATATACTGTAGAGTTCCTGGGCAAAGTTAAGATTGTAGTTATCGTCGATGACGATCAAGCAGATCTGGTAATCGAAACTATTACTGCGGCTGCTCGAACGGGAGAAATTGGCGACGGGAAAATTTTCGTCTCTCCTGTTACCGAAGTCGTCCGAATACGGACGGGAGAAAAAAATTCAAATGCTATTTAATCGAAGTTAGATGAGAGCAAAAGCTGATCCAGAAAAGCTCGCCAGGAAAAATTCTGCTACCTAATTTGATAGAAAGCCAGACACTACACCAATAGAATATATGCTTACGTCCGAGAATTCTGATTTCTGCCAACAAGAACCGAGCCTCAATTCTTTTCTACTAAAAATCAAACCTTTATTAGCTAGAATTTACGCTGATGAAAAAATCGTCGAGCAATTGTTAGAGCAAATTTCTACATTATTAAAAGATCGACTCTTAAATGTTGCAACCGAGAATTTGAACAAGTGGAGTCAGAATGAAGTAATTGCGATCGCTTATGGCGATAGTATCTGCGCTCCAGATGAAAAACCGTTAGTTACTCTTGATAAGTTTCTCGATCACCTAAAAGATACCATTACGGGAATCCATATATTACCCTTTTGTCCTTATAGTTCTGATGATGGCTTTTCGGTAATTGACTATCTAGAGGTAGATCCAAAACTAGGGGACTGGCAAGATGTAGAAGCTATTGCCGAGAAATTCGATTTAATGGCAGATTTGGTTCTCAATCATATTTCTAGTCAAAGCGAGTGGTTCGAGCAGTTCAAACAGGGCATCAAGCCAGGATGCGATTATTTTATCGAAGCAGATCCAGAAGCAGATCTCTCGACTGTGGTTCGCCCTCGTAGCACTCCCTTATTAGTCGGAGTAGATACGGTCAAGGGCAAAAAGCACGTTTGGGCAACTTTTAGTGCCGATCAGGTAGACCTTAATTACGAAAATCCCGATGTTCTGCTGGAAGTTATCAAAATTATTCTTTTTTATATCGAAAAGGGTGCCAAATATATCAGGCTAGATGCAGTAGGCTATCTCTGGAAATGCCTGGGAACTCCCTGTATTCATTTACCCCAGACCCATGCTTTAATTAAGCTGTTTCGCGAAATAGCTCAGGCAGTTAATCCAGACGTGGCATTAATTACCGAAACCAACGTACCCAACCGAGAAAATCTCAGTTATTTTGGCAACCGCGACGAAGCACACTTAATTTATAACTTTAGCTTGCCACCATTAATTCTTAATGCTCTCTTGCAGGGGAAATCCGACCACCTCAAAACCTGGATGATGAGTATGCCTCCTGCTCCTTTGGGATGTGCTTATTTTAATTTTACGGCTTCCCATGATGGTATCGGGCTACGCCCCGCCGAAGGATTGTTATCTGACGCTGAGTATCAAACTATGCTTAAGACAATGGAGGAGTTCGGGGGCAAAATCAGCATGAGAAGTAAACCCGATGGCTCTCAAAGTCCTTATGAAATCAATATTTCTTTGTTTGATGCCTTCAAGGGTACTGCCAAAGGTGTAGATGAATGGCAAATCGAGCGATTTCTTTGCTCTCAGACCATCATGATGGCTCTAGAGGGAATTCCTGCCTTTTATATCCATAGTTTTTTGGCAACTCCCAACGACTACGCAGGAGTAGAACAAACAGGGCGCAATCGTTCCATCAATCGTCATCGCTGGAGCGATGGAGAGTTGGCAAGCAAATTGCAAGATCCCAACTCAACTCAATCAATCGTGATACAAAAACTATCTCGGTTGATTCAAATTCGCCGTCGTCAAACTGCTTTTCATCCCAATGCGACTCAATATACCTTGCATCCGCTGAACAAATCTTTATTTGCCTTTTGGCGACAGAGTATCCATCGCGACCAAAGTATTTTCTGCATTAACAATTTAAGCGATCGCCCTCAAAAACTACGTCTCTCTGATATCAATTTAATTTGTGTCGATCCTTGGCACGATCTTCTTAGCGGTCAAGTTATCGAAGACATCAGCGATTCTTTGGTGCTTCAACCCTACCAATGTGCTTGGATTACCAATCGAGAGTTTTAAACGTGAGTTCGGAATTCGGAGTTCGAAATTCGGAGTTATGTAATTCACAACGAAAGAATAAGAGTTACAAAATTTTTAAGTTTTTATCGCTTTGTCGAACTCACGTTTTTAGTGGATGTTTTACAGCCCAGAAATAAAAGCATACTAATATTTCTAGGCATCAATATTAAACAAGCTTTTGTTTCAGGCGAGATCTCAGTTCGTCTTGTTGGGCGGTCGAACCTGCGAGTAAAATTCCCAGTTTGCCTACCAAAACGCTACCCCAGTTATAAATAATTGCGCCTGTTTTAGTAGCAGGATCGTACTCTAACTCTCCTAAGTCGATTTCAGCCAAAGAACAATATTTGGTGGCAAAATTATCGCTACACCAACTATCTATCTCTAATTTTCGAGCTATGCCTGTAGGATAAGAAGCCCCATTAAACCGAGGATTACATTCAATAGCATAGCAATCGTTTTGGTTTTTTAAAGTAGCTACATCAAAGGCAAAAATTCCTTTCATTCCTTTTTTTGCCATCCATTTCGCCATTGGTTCTACTAAATCCCAAGGCTGATAGGCAGTGGGATAGCGATTACCTTGATGAGCAAAACCATCGAGAATCTGTTCTGTAGCAGCTAAAGGTTCCACACCGCCATCTTTAACTTCATATTGTAGATTGAGAAATTTATCGGCAATTACTTCTTGCTGTACCTGTAAAGGCGTATTTTCGTCTAAATTAGCTAGAGAATCATTTAATTCCCGATCGTTTTCACAGCGATAGATGCCAACACCATCAACAGATACCGCAGGTTTGAGATAGCAAGGAAAAGGAATTTCTCTCTCTTCCTGCAATAATTTACTTTTACTTTCTGCACAGATAGTTGAAGGTACGTTAACGTTTAAATCTTCTGCCAGACGAATAAAATTGTTTTTGGAATTGATAAATTTAACTACATCCTGCCAATTTTGGTTATTCTCTCCGAACCATTTTTCATCTTGGCGTAAATTGTCTAAAGCATCGTTAAAGATAAATACCGAAGGTTCGTAATCTGGATATTTGCTAAGTTCTTCAAAATCGACATTCCAAATTGGATTTTGACTGTGGCTCAAGCTAATACGATCGTAGTGAGCCGTAATTGCCGACCACTGAGATTTTAAATCGGGATGTAGTTGAATCAGGTCATCGGGTTCGCTCGTGCCGAGAACCCTGCCTGAATATAAGTAATTACCCACTACCGCATCATGAGTGCAGTGCATAATATCATGATTAAAAATTTTCTTCCCAGTCATATTTAGCCTGAAGTCAAAATAGATAAGATTATTACTTAAAAAATCCCGCAAATAACTATTTTTGACTGTAGCCAATTAAACAACTGCTATCTAACATGAGTTCGGAGTTCGGAGTTCGGAGTTCGGAGTTCGGAGTTCGGAGTTCGGAGTTGTGTGATTAATAACGAAAGAATAAGGAATTAAAACCTTGAAAAATTAAAAAGTTACACAATTTTTATGTTTTCATCGTTTCGTCGAATTCACGTTGTTCAAACGTCAATCGGACATTTTTAAACTTAATACACATCAGGTGGGAATCACTCTGAAAATCCCTTTGCCTGCAAGATCCTTTCGATTTTGGCTCGATGTTTGGTTTCCCACTCTTCAAGGGTTTCTGTAGCTTCTTTTTCGGTGCGCGCCAATGCAACCCGATACACGGTTTCTTTCTCGGACTGAGGAATTACGGCAATCCCCTCCTCATCAGCGACAATGATATCTCCTGAATCGACCTTTACTCCACCACAGCTAATTGATTCATTTAAAGTTCCTAAGGTCTCTTTAACTCCAGGTTTAGGTATAACTCCCCTGGCAAAAACAGGAAACTTTGCTTCTCTCACTTCTGCCACATCGCGAATTACCCCATCGACTACAAAGCCAGCAATACCTCTTTTTTGGGCGATCGCGCAGACATTTCCTCCAGATACGGCATAGTCACAGTTTCCCGCTTCAACAACAATAACCGATCCTGGTTTAGCTCGATAGATAGCAGCATGAAGCATTAAATTATCCCCAGGATGGCATTTAACTGTATAGGCTATCCCTGCAATTCTAGGAATTGGTTGCCACATAGCTTTAATACCAAAATCCATAAATTGCGATCGCGGTAGTCCATCGGCATAAGCAGTGGGCGATATTTCCCTATATTTTTCTATATTCAACAATGTCGATCGTCAACTAAACATTATATTTATATTTCTATCTTACTATTCTCAGAATGATGAAATACCTCTTGCTCTGAAGCATTAGTACCAAGAAAAGTTAGTGCTACATTCAAGGCAGAATCGCAAGTTGGCATAAAATTCTCGGCTGGTAGCGTATCCTGTACGCGAAACCTACGTAATCGTTCCTTAACCTGACCATTAGCCCCAACAATAAAAATCTTCCCCTGTCTTTGGTTACGGGCTGCTCTAATCTCCGCTTCAATAGTCATGGCAGCTGTTACACCAACTAAAGGTACATTCGTCAAATCGAGAATCAGAACATCAAAATTTTGTCCCATATGAAAAGCGATCGTTCTCGCTGCTCCATAGCTCATTGGACCACTCATATGAACTAAAATAACCTTCCCTCGTTCTTGAGCTTGACGGAGAAGTTGGCATTCATAGGGGGTCAATTCTGTTATCAGCTCATCGTCAGTACTGGAAATAGCTCGAACTCGATCGACTTGAATACTAGTTAAGCGATGGATAGTCAATATGTTTGCTACAAATGCTCCGACCACAACAGCCGTAACTAGATCGACAAATACCGTTAGCAGCAGTACTCCATAAGTAACCACTGAAGCTCGCATAGACACCTGACAGATGCGCCATAAAAAACTCCAGTCGATGATTTTAGAACCTACTTGAATTAGAATACCCGCCAGCACGGCATTAGGTATTTGAGCCGTAGTTTCACCAGCCCAGAGGACAATGCAGAGCAAAATCAGGGCGTGAAATATTCCCGATAAAGGAGTTTTTCCTCCCGCCTGTACATTGATAACTGTACGCATGGTTGCTCCCGCACCAGGAAGCCCGCCAAACAATCCAGACATTACATTACCAATTCCCTGACCGATTAATTCTTGTTCGGAGTCGTGGCGAGTACGAGTAATATTGTCGGCGACTAAAGAAGTCAGTAACGAATCGATCGCTCCCAAGGTAGCCAGCATTAAAGCGTAGCTAACGATATCTCTAATCTGATTGAGATTGAGTTTAGGCAACTGTAGTTGAGGAAATCCTTGGGGAATGTCGCCAATACGAGCAATATCGCTGTTGGGAAATATCAAAACTGAGATTAAAGTGCAAGCAATTAGTGCTAGCAAAGGAGAGGGAACGATCTTTGCCAGTTTCCCCGACCAGCCAAAAACGATCGCCAGAGTTAAAACGCCCAATCCTGCTGCTACGGGTTCGGGATTTGCCAGAGCTTCGGGTAACTGCTGTAGTGCCTCGTTTACACCACTTTGAGCTGGATAACCCAATAAAGGGGCGATCTGTAGTGCCACGATAATTACGCCGATACCAGACATAAACCCAGAAACTACCGTATAGGGCATTAGAGTGATAAACTGTCCCAGGCGTAAAATACCAAATAAAATTTGAAACACGCCACTGAGCATTACAGCAGTAAAAGCCATTGCCATGCCTTGTTCGGGATTCTCCGCTATCAGCTTGGTAAATACAGTAGCCATTACCACAGTCATTGGACCAGTTGGACCAGTTACCTGAGAAGGTGTACCGCCAAATAAAGCAGCAAAAAAACCTGTAAATATAGCCCCATAAAGCCCCGCGATCGCTCCTGCTCCTGAAGCTACTCCAAAAGCCAAGGCTAGCGGCAGTGCAACTATCGCCGCAGTCAATCCGCCAAATAAATCTCCTCTTAAGTTATTAAACTGTAAGCGGTTAACTAGTCGCATAGTATTCCATAGGTAAACAGATTTACTTTTATTGAGCCCTAAGCTTATGGGCAGGGTGAAGCACCTTTATTTTAAGATGTTGCTCAAAATGCACCATCTTTGATGCTAAATAAATCAATTTGAGCTTTCCGTATTAATTGCTACTAATAAATTCGGCAACAAAAAACTTAATTTAATTCAAAATATCTCCACCCATCAGACGACGATAGCGAATTTCCAATTCTTGTTTCAAAGAAGGCGAATTTTCCAGCATCTTGTCAGAGGCAATAATTTTTTCTGCCGCTTCTCTGGCTAAATTTAGTACCTCTTGGTCTTCTACCAGGCTGGCGAGGGCAAAATCGGGCAATCCCGACTGACGAGTTCCCAATACTGCCCCAGGACCCCGAAAGCGCATATCGGCTTCGGAAATAAAGAAACCATCCTGGGATTCTTCCAGCACTGCCAAGCGTTGTCTAGCTTCCACATTTTTACTGCTACTCATCAGAAAACAAAAAGAACTGCTGTTGCCCCTGCCGACTCGCCCCCGCAGTTGGTGTAGCTGAGATAAGCCAAAGCGTTCGGCGTGTTCGATGACCATTACCGTAGCGTTAGGTACATCAACCCCCACCTCGATTACAGTAGTAGAGACGATAATTTGACACTCATTATCGCGGAAGGAATTTAACGCCGCGTCTTTTTCTGCCGAACTCATGCGGCCGTGGAGTAAGGCGATTTTAAATTCGGGGAAGATAGATTCTGATAGGCGTTGATGCTCTTCTGTGGCTGCTTTAAGGTCGAGCTTTTCTGATTCCTCTACCAAGGGGAAAATAATATAAGCCTGGCGATCCTGGGCAATTTCGCGACGGATGAGATCGTAGACCTTTTTGCGGTCTGCCTTGCCCTTTTTAACCATAGTTTTAATCGGTTGCCTGCCTGGTGGTAGTTCGTCGATCTGACTGACATCTAAATCGCCGTGGAGAGTCAAGGCTAGGGTACGGGGAATTGGCGTAGCGGTCATAGTTAGTACATGAGGCGACTTTCCTTTACCCAGCAAACGCGCTCGCTGCTGTACCCCAAAACGATGCTGTTCGTCGATTACCGCTAAACCCAGTCGATGAAACTTTACGGGGTCTTGAATTAGAGCATGAGTGCCGATTAATAGAGGTAGCTCGCCATTCTCTAACTGTGAATGTATTTCTCTCCGTTTGGCGGTTTTAGTTGACCCTGTGAGTAACTCTACAGGTAGATGAAGTAGATTAAACCATTCAACCAACTTACGATAGTGCTGTTCGGCTAATACTTCCGTCGGTGCCATCAAAGCCGCCTGATAACCAGACTGGATCGCGGCTAAGACAGCGTATACTGCGACGATGGTTTTTCCCGAACCCACATCCCCCTGCACTAAACGATTCATCGGCGTATCGGCTTTACCCAAATCCTGAAAGATCTCGTTGACTACTCTTTGCTGGGCGTTGGTCAGAGTAAAGGGCAGAATATTGTTAAAGTTCTCGATTAATGTCCCTTCAGGGGCAAAACTCGCTCCCTGCTGCTTTTGCTTTAGCTGTTGGCGACGCTGCAAAAAACCCAGCTGGAGATAGAAAAATTCATCAAATACCAGTCTTCGTCTGGCGTGGGTGAGTTCCTCCCAATTTTCTGGATAGTGGATACAGGCGATCGCATTTTTGAGCTTTACTAAGCCATATAAATCCTGCAACTCTTTGGGTAAAGGATCGGCTAGGTATTTAGCGGCGGGTAGTGCGGCAACTACCGACTTGCGAACCGTATCGGCGGGAACTCCTTCTGTTAGGGCGTATACGGGCAACACGCGACCGATTTTAAGCGATTCGATACTCGCTCCTGCACTATCTAATACCTCGATTTCGGGCTTATCTAGAGTAATGCCGTATTTGTTTTGCTTGACCAATCCCGATGCGGCGACAATCGAACCAACGGGGTACTGATTTCTATATCTAGCTTGAGAACCAGGATTGCCAAATCTCGCACCCATCAAAAATCGATTTAGCTTTAATCTCCCTGTGGGATCGGTTAAAACCAATTCAAAGATAGTCAGGTTCTTATTTTTGGGACTACTAAAACACTTACAGCTTTTTACCGTACCGATTACCGTTACTGTTTCCCCTGGTTCGAGATGGGTAATTTGAACCTGTTTGGCATAGTCGAGATGATCGCGGGGATAGTAAAAAAGCAAATCTCTGATCGTATATAGCCCCAGACGTTCCAAATAATTGCTTCTACGCCCGATATCAATTACCTTGCTCAAAGGCATATCCAAAGTCACATCCTGATTGAAATAAGCCTTTGCTTTGGGACTGCTTAAAGTTTTGGTTCGGGGAGTTCTGAGCTTTGGTGGTGTGGCTGGAGTTTCGGCGATCGCTTTTTGCTTATGCAGAAAGTTGCGAGTACCAATAACTAGCTGCTTTCTTTGAGAAGAACTCAAGTTACTATAGTCCGCAAATCTTTGGGCGGTATCGTGCCAGCGCATCTTATCTTCTGGAGGAATATTGGCGGGTGGTTTGCCCAAACTAAGACAGATAAACTCGCTAAAGCGGTACTGATTGCCCATCAGATCTGTATAGCCTCTTTCTGCTTCGACAGACAATGCTTTTTGCAGCCTTACCCAATCTAGCTTGTGTTCGTTCATTCCTACTGTGCCAATTCCGTTCGATCGCGAACTTATATCTTAAACAACTACAGGCTGATTTAGTTGATAGAGAGATGGTACTGAAAAATATCTTGAGATGTCTTAATACCAGGGCATTATTCTTGAGACAGCCAAGGCAGTGGCACTATAATAATTAGTATCCTTGGCAGGGAGCTATAGGTATCATCACAATCCTATAGCTTTTGATTTTGGAAAATTTTGATTGTCTTAGTTGCACCATTTTGTATTGTTCCTTGCTTTAAACTAACCAATGGTAGGTACACAAAATAAGGATTAAAAATACAACATGAGTAACCCTCCTTTAAGTTCGGAACAGTTATTAGAACAGCTTCACTGGCGTTATGCAACCAAAAAATTCGACCCCAGTAAAAAGATTAGCGAAGCTGATTGGAAAACACTGGAGCAAAGCCTGGTTTTATCTCCTTCTTCCTTTGGTTTACAGCCTTGGCAGTTTTTTGTCGTTCGCAACCCCGAAATACGCCAAAAACTTTTAGAACCTGCTTGGGGACAAAAGCCCGTAGTCGATGCGTCTCATCTAGTAGTTTTTGCTAGCAAAACGAATTTGGACTTTGACTATGTCGATCGCTATATTCAGAGAATGGCAGAAGTACAGCAGGTGCCAGTAGAAAAGTTAGCAGGGTTTACTAATATGGTTA
The DNA here is from genome assembly GCA_039181635.1 of Cyanobacteria bacterium P01_G01_bin.19. Taxonomy (GTDB): domain Bacteria; phylum Cyanobacteriota; class Cyanobacteriia; order Cyanobacteriales; family Xenococcaceae; genus Waterburya. Next base: position 19,686 of record JBCDCO010000076.1, read on the forward strand.
AAGGCTATCTTAAAGAACCACCATTCCCTCTAGATATTGATAAGTGGGCAGCCAAGCAAACATATTTGGCTTTGGGAGTATTCCTAACTTCTGCCGCCATGCTAGAGATCGATACTCTACCAATGGAAGGTTTCATTCCTGCAAAATATGATGAAATTTTAGGTTTGAATGAGAAAGGCTATAGTGCTGTTGTTATTTGTGCTGCGGGATATAGAGCCGAAGATGACAAACATGCCACCAATCCTAAAGTTCGTTTCCCTACCGAACAGGTGGTTCAATATTTAGACTAATTATCTCTTTTAGGTTGAAAGAATATTATTGACGACTGCTTTAATAAAGCGGTCTTTTTTTTAGTTTAATGTTTATCTTATGAGG
>JBCDCO010000077.1:0-20059 GCA_039181635.1 Cyanobacteria bacterium P01_G01_bin.19
ATTTTCCTGCAGACGATCATTTAATAAAATCAAACAAGCCAAGTTAAAGAAAATATAAAAGTTTACTTTTTGCAGGTGTTTAATGCATTGTTTTAAATAATTCTGAAACTCTGATTATTCGCTTTTAGAATATCAAAATAACATATTTTTTGTGACTTGATGGCAATTTCTTCAGAATTGACAACTAAATCCTCTTATCTTACTTGTCCTTCTAGAAAAAGAGTTTTTCATATGAATACAATTACTGGAAAAGCTATACATACGGAAACAGGCTTGGGAATATCAAATCTTCTTGTTGTCGCTTACGACCTCGATCCAATTTTCTTGCAATCTTTGGGTGGAGAACAAGTTGCTCAAATTCCCTACAATAATCAACAGTTACAAAGAGATTTGTATCGGCTTTTAGCTAATAATCAGTATCTTTCAGGTCAAAACTTAGAAAATTATTTAAGATTAATCTATTTTGGTAGTACTGGCGATCGCGAAGAAGATTCTATTTTGCAAACTCCTTTTGGAATTGCAGGAGATCGGTTAGGTTCGATATTAACCAATGAAAAGGGAGATTTCTCTTTATCATTTGACGACAGTGCATTCCAAATAAACGACCAAGAAATACGCCCCGATCTCGTGCTATTTCTTCTAGCTCCAGAGTATTCTGTTGAAGTTACTTTGCCTAATCAGGGGGGAGAATCTGCTCAACAGCAAGCAATAAAACAGTTTGTTCCTGTTCCAGAGCACTTGCGTGTTCTCCACTTCACCCTCTTTCCTCGGCGTAATGCTGGTCGATTAGAGAGTTTTATCATTAAACTAAATTCAAATCAATTAGAAGCTCAGAAAATCCCAATTCCCACACCAGAAGATTCAGCGGTTAATTTTGCCGAGTTGATTAAAGCGGATGCCGATCGCAAAGCAACTATTAAGGAGAATTTAAAAGAACTAAGAGCCAATAAGCTCAAAAAGCATCGAGAATTAGAAGAAGCCAGTCAAACATTTATTCAGAATTTGTCGGCAGTTCCTAAATTTCTTAGAGAAAGTCCTCTGTTTGTCGGACAAGGAACGACTGCTGAACAAGCAAAAATAAAAGCAAGTGAAGATGGAATTACTCAAATAACTCCCCATGCTAATTTTGCCAGTGCCAACATAAGATTATCCAACAAAGATCTACAGGCACTCGGTATTTCGGGAAATTTAGAAACTTTCAAAAGGGCTTTATCTCAGAGTGGTAGCGTCACTGAAACTCTCGATCTTGATAATGTCTGTGAGTTTTTGCAGCAAAAAAATGGAGGTACTGAGCTAACTCGGCGCGTAACCGATTTACTTGAGGAATTAAAAGAAAAAGGAGGTAAATGTGATGATGAAAATGCTGATTGTAAAAAATCAGACGAAAAGGAGCATGAATGTGAAGTAGAGGCAGGAAGTGATGAGTCTTCCCTATCTCCAGAAGAGCAAATAAAGCAAATTGTTCTAGAACGAGTGAGAGCAATGAAAGTACTCGATCCCGAACAAGAATGTTTTAGTGAAGATCAAATCAAACAAATAAGTAAAACAATCAATAATTTAGCTCCTCCTGCCAGCCCTGCCGATGTTACTGCATTTTATGATTTTCAGCATTTACAAATTGCCTTTCCCGATGTGTGGACTGAAGCTTTTGATGGCAACGTCTCCGAACTCATTCGTAAAATGGATATTCAATATCGAGAATACACTGAGGAGTTGGAAGTAGTTAGAGACCCTAGCGAACTGAATCCATCTGATCTTGATGACCTCAAAGACTATACTCGATTAATGGAGAAATTAGTTGGCGATATTGCAAGTCTTGACAGTGAACCTCCAATGCCTCAAAAGGTTAAAAGCTTACTGGCAAAAGCATTTGTTTACGATCTAGTAGGTAATGATAATGAAACCTTTATAAAATCGTTCTTCCTAGAGCTAAATGGCGATCTCGTTATTGAGAGTACTTGGCAAAAGTTGAGTATTGCTCAAAAGGAAGAGTTAATAAGAATAGCTGAAGATAAGGTTAAAGTTGAGGATACGGTGCCAGAAGAAGACCAGACTATTCCAGAGGATGTTTCTCTGATATTAACCAAGGGAATAACAGATGGTAATGCTGAACTTATTAACGCAGCCGTAAACTTGTTAAGCGAACTTAGAGAGCCTCAAAAAACTGGGGAAGTTTATTTACGAAATCTAAATGAGGATGAAAAACGTAGTCGAGTACTAGAAATTACTAAAAATCCAGAGGGGCGAGTTGTAAGAGTTCAAAATATTTTGCAAGAGGTAGCAGAGCGTTTACGAGAACCTCATTCGTTTAGGATTTTTCAAAAAAATACGGTTAATTTCGGAATTTTGACTACATACCGACAGGAATGGCAACCTGGCAACTATCAAGTAGGAAGTTTAGTTTCTAGCTTACCTTTGACTCCTGGTGAAACCCGTAAGTACACAAAGAGAGAGTTACTGAAAAAAACTCGTTCGGAAAAAGAAAATGAAAAATTTGCTTCGACAGTCAAAGATGAGAGGAATATTACCTCCAGAGCAACATCAGATATTTTTGAAAAAGCTAATGTAACCAATAATTTTGAACAAGCACTTCAGACTGAACTTGACGGTAAATTAGGTGTTTTTAAAATTGGAACTAATACCAATACCAACTTTAAGCGCAATCAGGTTGTAGAATCCCAGAAAACCAAAAAAGCCTTTCGTGAAGCAGTTCGTAAAGCTAGTCAAGAATACAAAAATGAGCGATCGCTAGAAATCAGTACTGAGGAAGTCAGTGAATTTGAATCTACCTTTACTTCTGAGATTAGTAATCCCAACAACGAGATTACTGTTACCTATCTTTTCTATGAACTCGAACGTCAATATCGCGTTACCGAACGCTTGCATAAACTTACACCAGTAGTTTTAGTCGCTCAAGAAATTCCTAACCCAGCCGATATCGACGAAGATTGGCTATTGACTTATGAATGGATCTTACGGAGAATTTTACTTGATGACAGTTTTAATGATGCCTTGGACTATATTGCGGAAGGACTGGTCAGTGATGAAGTCTCTCTTGAAGTTAAACGAGAGCATTACGAAACCCAAAAAGAATTGGTAGAAGAACTTTCCGAAACTCTGACATCTTTAACCTCAATGCAAGATGTTATGCGCGAGTCGCTAATCGATACTACCAATCGCGAAAAAGTAGCTTCAGCCTATGCGAGAAGAAATAAAAAATCTAAGCGCAGAAGAAGACTTAGATTCGCCTTCTCTGGACGACTAAGAAAATTAGCTAAGTCAATGCGAAATGATGAGTTTTCTTTTGGCAATCCTGATGAAGATGCTGATGTACTGGAAGCTCGCCGAGAAGCTTTGGAAACAAGACTTGGCTACTTAGAAGAAAACCTAGAAGATACTAAAAGCCAACTAACTGCTGCTAATAATGCTCTATCACAAGCTACCGCAGAGTTGACGGCAGCAATTCAAGAAAGCTTCACTAAACGCAATTTAGTCAATCAATTACGCATTCATGTGAAGGATAATATTCTCTACTACATGCAGATGATCTGGAGCTACGAACATCCCGACCAACGCTATTTCCGCCTCTACGATATTCCAGTGGAAGTTCCAATCCCAGCACAACCAGAGCCTTCCCCTTCATCAGGAGAAACAGAGCCTTCCCCTTCATCAAGTGAACCAGAGCCTCCTACTCCCAAGAAAGTAAACTTATCGTTTAAACTACCAACTGACGATCGCATTGAAGGTATATACAATCCGCTATTAAAAAATAGAGGTCTGGCAGATGAATTTTTTGCTGAGTTCACTCTTCCTCCTCCTACTGTCTCTTATGAAGAAAAAGCACTACATGAAATCGCTGATTTGGACAATTTGATGGGTTTTAAGGGAAATTACATGATATTCCCGCTCAAGCAATGTACCTACATCACAGATTTCATGATGCAGGACTATCTTGATGAATACTTTGGACTGCGCGACCCAGACCCCGTTGGAGATTTTTCAACTGACGAGCTACTGTGCTACGCGGAGGAACTGCATAACTCCAATCGGTTTTCTACTGAGGACAAAGAACGAGTAGAAGCTGCTATTACTCGCTTAGTTCAGCAAAGATTAACTTCCCCTCGGATCGAAGATGAACTGATTGTTGTACCTACAGGGCAACTCTTCATCGAAGCATTAAAAGGAGAACACGCTTTACTAGAAAACTTCAAACTACTTCATCGTCAACTAGATGTGAAAAAAGTGGACGAAGAAGTTCGCATGGCTCAATTAGAAAACTTACGTCATGCGATGCGTTTAACTAAGGACAATCCTTTACTAGATGATTCTAATGTTGACAAGAAGATTGTGTTTGAAGGAAACGGAGCAGGAGTAATTGTGCCTCCTGAAGCTTAAAACAGGAAGAAATTTACTACAAGACACAAACATAGGAATATTCAAAAATATTCATAATTTTGGTTGCGATTTCAGGAATTATTTGATCTATATTCCAATTATGAGCAGAAGAATTGTTAAAAAAATTCCTCATTCGGATGGTAGTACTACTTTTATCTTTGATAATGGCAGCAGACTACATCAAGCAGCAATTGTAGATATCTATGGAGAAATAGACAGGCAGCGTGGAACTAATAATCGTGGACTAGGTGCCCAATTTACAACGACTAGGGGCAATCATCCTTCTGCTAATCAAATTCGGCGACAGCGCCTAGAAGAGGATGTACGCCGCAGAGTTCCCAACGAGCTTCAAATAAGCTTGCCGCCTGATGGAGGAGTGATTTGGAGTGATGATGAACAATCAGTATCAGAACCTGTCCCTTCATCTCGTCAAAGGTCTAGTCGTCAGCAAGTTGAGCAACCGAGAAGAAATATCTCTCAAGAGCAGATTCGTAGTCAAACTATCCAAAGAGGCAGAGAAAACAGATTAGTACGTGGTATTGAGAATAGAGGGACAACAGATAATTCATTGTCTAGGACTACTCCTGATTTTCTAAATGAAAGGACACCTGATTCAGAACAATTTCAAAGCTCTGTTTTAGATGTTGGAGAGGACTTTGAAGTCACTTACATCCCTGACGTTTCTTTGGATGGGAACAATGAAATACAATCACCTCAATTACGAGCTATTTCATTTGATGCCAGAGCTGTCTTTGATATCGCTCGCCAAATATTTCAAATGCGTAATGGGATTGGACTTTGGGTAGATGTTGCTTATGAATATTTCTTATTTTGGCAACGAACTCTTAATAACTCTTCAGAGTACACAAGGTACGTCGGTTTTGCCATGGGATTTGCAGATGCTTTAGCTGCCGCAGCAGTCGAGATGCCTTCCCCAGATGTTATTCGAAGAGGGCAAAGACCTTCTAATTATACGCCACTAGCAACAGATCGACTTGACAATTTACGAGGATACTTTGACCATCTGACTCCAACAGGAGAGTCTGCATATAGAGAAGGTAGAAGAATTGCCCGACAACTGCTGCAAAGGAACGAAGAAGTCACTTCTCAGGAGAGACCTTTTTATCGCTCCTCAGCACTGCTATACGGATTGAGACAGCGCTTCAGGAATCATGCTGGGTCTAGTATTTCACTTCGACATGGTCTTCGAATGGGAATCTTAGAACAATCCTTTCCAGATGCTCTGCAACCACCAACCGAGCTAATTCGAGGAGAACGAAATGCTCCCTTAACTTATGAGGAAATGATGGCGGAGGCAAACAGTACTATGGCTTCCCGATTACAACCTCGTGGTGGTAGTAGTCGTAGAAGATCTCGACCTTCTAGAGCAAGAATCAGGCGTAACAGGAGAATTGCAAGGCTCAGACAAAATACAAATAGAACTCCTAGATGGACTCGTTTTGCACGCTTGAACTGGCAGCGTATGAATTTACCCAAAATAACTGTATTCAATCACCATTGGTTTAGGAATGTTTCAAATAATCTAATACAAAGTAATCCAGAGATTTTATTTGAACTTAGGGACAGGGTTGCTAGAGTCCGAGCTAGGATTGGAATTAGTAAATTAGATTTTGGCGTTAACGTAGCTGCTGCTCGTATAGAGGTTGATGGAGTGCCAAGAATCATCCACAACATTAATACTAGGCTAGAAAACAGTTTAGAATCTCATGGTATTCATTCCGAAATATGGCTAATTAAGGAAATCGATACATTAAGGACTAGAGGCAGAAGGGTAAAAATACAAGCAGTTTTATCAGAAAGAGGACCTTGCGGTGAGTGTAATAATCATCTTGACGATTTGAGAACTAGAGCTAGAAGTGATTTTGGGGTTTTTTATTTTTCGGATTATACTTATAGAGACTACACTGGTAATGTAGATCGATTACAAAGAGAATATGGAGTAAGAGAATGATGTTTAATCTCTAGCCCTAAATGGAATGCTATTACGCTTATTTCTTTCTCTCCTGGATATTTATGATGGGGTCAACTATTTGGATTGGATATTCTTCGAATTATACTTTCAAGCGTATCTATAAATTAATACCGAATCAAGTATTTTAAGCCTTAATTTTCAAGCTGCTAGACAGTATCATTTGAGCAATATGCCAAAGATAAAGCTTAAATTAGCTAGAAACTTAAAAGTTTGAATTTTTGTAATCAAATATAATCCTAAAAATATGCGATCACCCAATATCAACCTAAAATCTTATCCTTGCCCATACTTATGAATTAACCAGCTTACTTTGCTGACTCTTACTCGTAAATTGAATTGCGATCTCCTATGATTAGATTTGGTAGAGATCGGGTTTGTTTTCTTGGTCTTGCGATTATTAATGAAGTAGGACTAAGAACAAGTTAATGAAGGGTCAGTACAACAATTAACTTCTCGTTGCGATCGCTATGTATAGTTCGATAGGCTGTGGTTTTGAACTTGATTGTAAAAAAAGGTTGAGGAGAAAATTACTCATGATGACTCCACATCAAAAATTTCAAGCTGATTACTTTCTAAACTTAGGCTGATAATTAGGATAAAAAAGTTGAAACATTCTTTTTGTGTAAGCAACTAGATTTTCTTTCTCGGCAAAACACTTCTGAAAAGGAGAGTCAAAGAAATCATTGAGAGATGCACAAAGTAGGGAAGCAATAAAAGCATCCGAACCGCAGGGTGCATCACCGCCAAAAAAATTGCGATCGCCCAATAAGCGAGCAAGCATATCGCTACCTCTTTCTACTAGCTGTATTTGTTCTTCCTGAGAGTGACGACCCAAACCCTGCAACCACAAAGTTTGTTCGATGTCTTTAACTACTTTTTTGGTTATAAATCCCCGCAATAGCCAGGGAACACTTTCAAAAAATGTTTTAGGTCCTTTCTCAAAATTTTCTTGATTCAGCCATCGCTGGCTTAGACTCAAAAAATAGAGGTTATCCTCACAGTACCTTTCTGCCATAAATGCACTAGGTAAAGCAAAAGGATCGGCTTGGCAGTCAAAATCTATTCCATATTCTTCTTCTAAATAAAACCGAATAAAACTGGTATCGGCAATAGTTTTACCGTTATCGACAATGTAGGGAAATTTTTTCTTGGGTGCTTTAGTAACATCTCCCGTGCTAACTAATTCATAAGGCAATTTTGCCATCTTCAATAAAATTTCCGCTTTCATTACGAAAGGGCTAGGATCGGGTAGGTTGAAACCCGAACCAAAGACATGGAGTTTAATCATGTTATGTTGCGATCGCGGTTAAACTAAGAATTACCGACTTGATTTTAAATATCAACTCTTTGGATTTTGGGTAAATCTTTACAACAAATAATATATCTGCACTAAAAAGTATCCTGAAAAACATAAACGGCTTTGCCGTAGCTATTAGCTATTAGCCATTGGTGACAAGTTAAAAGCTTTTTGATAAACAAATTTGGCGATCGCTTTAGTAAATTAAAATATAGCTAAAAAAATACATAATTAACGCCAAAAACTTCAATTGTTGGTAGTTAATACCAGAAAAACTAGCAGGGGTGCCTCGCCCCAGCGCAGAACTGAGAGAGACACAACAGAATTTTTTATTTCAGTTACCAAAGTTATTGGCTAATTGAATCACAATGTTTACTGCCACCCAACTTTTTTCGCCCATTGTAAAAAATCCTGACGATAAGCCATAAAATCTTCTGGGGGTTTACCTCCTTCTGCTTCGACTGCTTTAACATTGCTTTCGATGGATTTCTGAAGAGCTGGTAAGCCAACTTCCTTTCTGCGCAGATCGACCGTTCCACGTCTTCTATCTCGCATCCCAAAACCCCATTTTTGTCCCAATCAAGAACAGTTCCATAAATTTGAGGTCTACCCTCATTAAATCTAATTCTGTCCGTCAGCATTGCAACTTGTCTTTTCGGAACATCTCCTTTGGCTGCTGCTTCAGTCATTGCTTTGAGGAATTTCCGTTGTAAATCTGGAGTACAGATTGAGTGTTGTGCGATTAACCATGCTGTTTGGCAACCTTGAAAACCAACAAGTGAAATACCAGTCCATCCATACTTTGAAACTATTTCATCTAAGGCGATCGCATTTTCAATATGGACTTTTTGCATTTCGCGATCGTATGTACCGTATAAACGATTCTCAGAGATTAACTGGGAACGTTTTTGTAGATCTCTCTGTTTTAATTCTTCTAATTTTTGAGCTAGATCGCTATTCATATAATTTGGGAGTTTTCATTGATGTAGAAGTTTTGAGAAAACTCTATCGATCTAAATATTTTGACCAAAACGCCATAAAACACCGCTAGGATCGCAGAGAATGAAATCGAGCATTCCCCAAGCTTGCTTGACTACCTTAGATACTTTTACGTTATATTTTTCAGCAATTTTAGCCCAGACAACTTTCTCATGCCAAGATTCAACATCTTCAACTAATAAATGCATCATCAAATTTTCAGCCAAGGATTTATCGTAAAAATTTTGGAGGAGAAAACTGCAATTGCCATGATGAAAATAGGCAATTTCGCCAGAATCAGATGCCATAGTAAAACCTAAATCTAAATAGAACTGTTTAGAAACATCGAAATCCTTTGCGGGAATGAACGCTTTAATCTCAATAGTTTTTAAATTACTCAATTCTTTCTCCTTTATCTCAAGTATTTTTTAGACTAAAAATATTCTAAACCGCGTCTAGATAGAGAACTGGAGTTTAAGCCGATCTATCTTTTCCCTTTTCCCTTTATGCGTATATGTACAACATTATTGTACGTTGGTTTTCTGTGATACATAGGTTAGATGCGATCGCAATAGTCATTAACTCACTAAGAGACTTCTCTAAGGGCATCGTATTTCCCCTGGTATTGAAGGCAGTTGCTTTTGTTTCTGCCACAGTGGAAACATCAACAGAGGAAATACATAGGATAATCTAGATTATAGTTATTTCAAATAAGAATGATACAAATCAAGCTTGTACAAATTCTCCCCAATTCCTAATCCCTATTCCCTATTCCCCCGAACAAATAGATTAGGATGTCTCAAAATTAATTGAAACGACCATAACTCAAAATTGATAAGTGCTTTTGTAAGGGTGCGATGGTGTTAGCCGCGATCGCACCACTGGCGGCAACTGCGGGAATACCGATGCCAGGGAAAGTAGAATCGCCACAGCATAGCAGACTCGCAATAGGAGTATTTGAGCCAGGAAATAATGCTTTGCCTGCTTCGAGCGCGGGACCATAAGAGCCATGATGGCGACGTAAATAACGCTGATGGGTAAGAGGAGTTCCCACCAAAGTAAGTTCTGCGCGATCGCGGATATCGGGAATTACCCGCTCTAAACCTTGCCACATTACTTCGGCACGTTCTTGCTTTAGCTGTTTATAAGCTTCGCTGCGACGATCCATCCCTGCCCATATTTTATAAGGTTCGTTACCAGGAGTATAAACGTGAACTGAATGTTTTCCTGGAGGTGCAAGACTGGGATCTAAAACAGAAGGAATAGACATTACCACCACATTCTGCGGTGCAGTTACGCCTTTTTCCCAGTCATTAACAACAATATAGTGACATTCCAAATCTTCTAAACCCGTTCCATCGATACCCAAATGCAGATGCATAAAACTTCCGCACTCTGGAGTATTGGCTCTTTCTCGAACAAAACGATCGGGCAATATTCCTTCAGGAATTAAAGATAAAGTATCCCATACCGAAGCATTAGAAACTACTGCCTTACTTGCTTTTATTTCATTGCCGTTGCGCAAACGCACGCCAACAGCCTTGTTTTGCTCTACCAATATTTCTGCTACATGAGCGTTGTAGATAATCTCTCCACCTCTTTTGGTCAATCCACGAATCAGAGCATCAACAATCGCCCCGCTACCACCCATCGGATAGTCTAGCTGCACTCCTGGTTTATACCACTCAGCAAACATAAAAGCCATTTCCGCCCCTACCGTACCACTGGCAGGCAAACCAGAAAGCAAAAAGCTGAGTAAATCCATCCAGTTACGAATAAACGGATCTGTAACAATGCCGTTCATCACTTCGCTAAATGGTCTAGTCAGCCGCAAAATATTAGGCAAATGCCAAACAGTATTGGGTAAGTATTGACCGATACTGATTGCCGCACCGAGATCGAAGCGCATTGCCAAAGGAGGTAAAGCATTAACTGCATCAGCCAAAGGTTTCATCTCTGCCTGTAGTTTGCGCCATTGATTTACCGCAGCTTCTCCCCGTAGTTTTTTTAATACCCCTGCAAAGTGATCTGCCCCGACGTAAGCATCGAAATCGCCTTCGGGTAAACGACAACCCCACACATCATAGTTCGCCCATTCAATGTCTTCTTCAATGGCATCCAATACCTGTCTAAGGGGGTTATTAGTTGGACTAGTCGATAAGCCAGAATATAAAGAAGGACCCGAATCAAACTTATAGCCGTCTCGCTCAAAGCTGTGAGCCGCTCCTCCAGCGATCGCATGGCTTTCGCATACGATTACTTTATAGCCATATTTGGCCAGCAGCGCAGCACAGCACAAGCCGCCAATACCGCTACCTATTACTACTACGTCTGCTTCGTTGCTCATAAATTACCCAGAATAATAATAGATCGACGATCTTTCAGTTTTTATTATTTTAGGCGACCAAGAGCAAATTGATGCTGACGATTTAGACAGGACATATAGTAAAGTCACTTCATAGAGGCTTTCAATTATTCACTAATTTTATTTCATAACCTAACTTTTGAGCGCAAGCGATAAATCCACCAATATTAGCGATCCCCCATTGATTGCTCACAGCAATTGTGCAATCGTCTAATTTTAGTTGTTCTTCAGGTTTAATGTAGTGTCTTTTATGACCCGTTCTACTATAAATTTCGTTGGCTGTTTCTATTGTGGCAAATGTCCCTGATGCACCTTGAAGATTTAGTGGGAACTGAGAAGCTAATTCGTTGAAAGTTATTTCAGGATGATTAGCTACATAAGATTTGATAACTTCTATGACTAATCTAGATTTACCTAACTCAAGCCCATTAAATATATATCTACTAGTATCTCTCTTTGACTGCTTACTATTAAAAATTGGCTCAGTGACAACGTAAACTTGACCGTCATTCCCTCTAAATCTTTGAACTGTTAGAGCCGCAATGGGAATATCGCCATTTGCCTGATAGCCACTATTGATTTTTTCCGCTAATTCTGGATTAATAGATGCCCCAACTAATACTCCTAACCATTTAGGGCGATCGCATAAGCTTTCTCCTATCAAATCTGCATATTTTTCAACTAAATTTTCTTTACTGGTTAAATAATCTTCTAATTGTGACAGATGTATTTCTTCTAGTTGTCCCAACTTTAGTTCGACTACTGCAAGATACTCTTGAGTATAGCTGGCTAAAATATCAATCCTGCCATCTGTTTCTTTGCTCTTTCTGCCTTCTTTAAGGGTCAACTCAGCTTCAATGATCTCCACATCAGCAAATAAATCATTGTCAAGAGCCAAAACCCCTTCGTTTTCTATCAAATATGACTCCATTGATAGCTCTCTTCTAAAGGGAAAAGGTTCTAGCTGAATATTATTAACAGTAAAATGTTGGTATAGCTGCATTGATTATAATCGAACCATTTCTTTGAAATCATTCAAATATAACCCAGTCAAACTAAGAGGTAAATTGTTGGCTGACGTTGGTAAGAAGTTTGTAATAAAGGGATAGATTAAAGCCATCTATTTGATTGATAGTCTACTGTTGATACGATTGCTCAAATCCTGCAGCTGTTCCATCCAAGGTAGCAAACCGACGCTAGATTGCATCCTAAATTCTAATAGTCCATCACCATAACTCAACATTTCCAGACGACGAAGAAGACTTTCTACACTTTGGTTAGAACTATTCGAGATTTGGTCAACTTCTCGCATTTCTTCCTCTGTAAGCTTGAGTTGCATTTTTAACAACCTCCGCAAAAATTATCAAATCAATATTAAGCCATGTTTGGTGTCATCGGCGACATTCATGCCGAAAACAAATTATTGTCAATGGTCAATGATAAATGCTCAATGATAAATGATTAAAGCGGTTGTTTGTCAGGAATACCTACATCGCGAGGATATTGCTTGGGTGTGCCAGAATGCTTACGAAGATAGATACAGTGACGCACTCCTTGAGATAGAGGGGTTTCCCAGGGATAGATTAATTCAATTTTTGCGCCTAATTTACCCGCTGCCGATCGCAAGCTGTTCGTATCTGATTGACTCCAGTGTCCGCGATATAAAATAGCCAAACCGCCAATTTTTACCAGTGGCAGAGCATATTCAGCACATACAGAAGCCTTGCTAACGGCTCTTACCGTGGCAATATCGTAACTTTGTCGATCGCCTGGAATGCGCCCCAATGATTCGGCACGGGCGATAATTCCCGTCGCGTTTTTGAGTCCGAGTTTGGCGATTGTGTCGTTGACAAAGGTAATTTTCTTGCGGGTAGAATCGAGCAGGGTAATTTTCCAATTGAGAAAAGCGATCGCTAGGGGGATTCCTGGAAAACCCGCCCCCGTACCGATATCAATTATCTCTTGAGGTTTTTCTAGATCCTTTGTTTCCAAACCAACAATACCCGATAAAGAGTCCCACAAGTGCTTTTCCCAAAAGTCTTCAGGTTCGGTAATGCGAGTCAAATTTTGAATTTTATTCCCTGCCCAGATCTCTTGATATACCTGCTGGAATAGCTGTTCTTGTCTGGTGTCGGGTTGCCAATTGAGAGTTTGCTGCCAGATTGGGTTCATTTTAGGCAACTGACTGATTTCTGTCTGACTCATAGGCTTGTAGATTATCTATTCAATGCGGTTGGCTCAATAGGTTGCAGATCTCCTTGATCGATTGTCCAACAGCGATCGGCTATTTCAATCAATTCGCCTGGATCGTGAGTCACTACCAAGAGCGTCCAATGGGTTTTAAGCTTTGCAAGTAATTTCGCTAACTGAATTCGCATTGACCAGTCTAAACCTGCAGTTGGCTCATCCAGCATCAATACATTTGGTTGACGAATTAACTGTACCGCTAAGGCTAAACGACGCTGTTGTCCTCCACTAAGAGCATTAGGGGATGTTTTCAGAGATATATGGTCTAATCCTACCTCGCTTAAAGCATCTTTGACTCTCTTAATATCTAATTCTGGATGACCCAAACGCAATTCTTCTAATATAGTACCGCCACAAAAATGCCTTTCGGGAAACTGAAATACTAATCCTGCTAGCTGCTGTAGTTCGAGATCGTTTAGCTGCTTGGTGCGCCAAAATACTTCTCCTGAAGTGGGTTCGGCTAATCCTGCCAATATCTCTAAAATAGTCGTTTTACCCGATCCACTAGCACCGACAATCAAACCTAACTTTTGGGCAGGAAGCTCTAGGTTGATGCCCTTTAAGATCGGTTCGGGGGTAGCTGGAGGATGATAAACCAAGTTTTTCAGACGAAGCATTTAAGTTCTAGACAATAGTGCAGACTAATTTCTGTCTATACTAACGCTACTTTTAGCTGAAAAAGCCGAACGGTTTCTGCTTGGCTTTTATTAACAGCAGCTTGTATTAGATTAGATAGCTCAAATAAAGGTAGATAAATTATCAGCGATCCGACAAAGGTACAATGTCTTTTAGAAGAGCTTTAAGCTCTTAACGTCAGTAATCATATTTGGCATCCATGACAACTGCGATCGCAAATCAACTCGAAGCAATTATTGGTGACAAGGCAGAATTAGTCGAACTAGATCGGGCTGATGCTTATTGGCGTGACAAGCTTGATGGAGCTATTGTAGGTGGAAATCGACCGACTTATCTGGTTTTTCCTCACAATATAGATATCTTAGCTGCTATCGTCAAGCAGGCATCTCGGCAACAATGGCGTATTTTGATTTGTGGCAATGGCAGTAAGTTAGGCTGGGGTAAGCCGATGCAAGATACCCAGTTAATAATTAGCACGCAAAAATGCGATCGCCTGATCGAACACGCCGTTGGCGATCTGACAGTGACGGTGGAAGCAGGAATGAAGTTAACCGAACTTCAGGCAATATTGCGATCGCAAAATCAATTTTTGCCTATCGATCCGAGTTATCCCGATACGGCTACTTTAGGAGGAATTGTGGCGACGGGAGATGCTGGTAGCTGGCGAGAGCGTTATGGAGGTATCCGCGATTTACTGTTGGGTATATCTTTTGTCCGTGCTGATGGGGAGATTGCTAAAGCAGGAGGCAGGGTTGTTAAGAATGTAGCTGGCTATGACTTAATGAAGTTATTCACGGGTGCCTATGGAACTCTAGGGATACTTTCCCAACTGACTTTTCGTGCTTTTCCCCTTATTTCCACTTCTCAATCTCTATTGTTAACGGGTAAAGGCGAAGATATTGCCCAAATTACTCAGACTATTCGCAATTCTGGCTTAACTCCCACTGCAATGGATTTGCTTTCTGGAAGCGTTATCCAAGGGCTAGGATTTGATGGCGAAGTTGGTTTGGTTGCTCGCTGGCAAACTATCCCAGAAAGTATTCAACAACAAATCGGACAGGTAAAAGCGATCGCCCAAAAGCTAAATTTAGCCGCTGCTGACTATCAAGAGCAAGAGGAAATCGATCTATGGCACAAGTGTGCCAGGGTAACTACCCAGCCTAGCTCTAATCTAGCCATAACTTGTAAAGTCGGTATTGCTCCTACTGCGGCAATAAATTTTCTACAATTAAAAGAAGTCGTTCGACGTAAGATCGCAGTAAAGATTCATGCTAGCAGTGGTATCGGACAGCTACAGCTAAGTGTTTCAGATCGACAAATTATCGATCTAATGCGATCGCACTGTCAGGATAACTATGGTTTTTTGACCATTCTCGATGCACCTGCAACAGTCAGACAGGAGTTAGATGTTTGGGGATATCGAGGCAATGCCATTAAAACCATGCAGGCTCTCAAAAATCAATTCGATCCGCAAAATATTTTAAATAGCGATCGCTTTATCGTCTAATCAAAAAAAGCTATAGGCTCAATATTTTTTTAATATGACTAATTTTGACAGCAAAAATCCGCCCCAACCAGAATTGATTGATAGTTGCGTTCATTGTGGTTTTTGTCTTTCCACCTGCCCTAGCTATCGAGTCATCGGTAAAGAAATGGACTCCCCCAGAGGCAGAATTTACCTCATGGACGCCATTAATAAAGGAGAAGCTACGATTGATGTGGCAACCTCTCAACATTTCGATAGCTGTCTGGGGTGTTTGGCTTGCGTCAGTACCTGTCCTTCTGGAGTGCAATACGATAAGTTGATTTCGGCGACTCGTTCACAGGTTGCTAGAAATCAACCCCGCAATCTAGGCGATCGCCTGATTAGAACCTTAATCTTTAATCTATTCCCCTACCCCAATCGCTTGCGAGCCTTGCTGCCTCCGCTTTGGCTTTATCAAAATTCAGGTTTGCAGAAACTTGTACGCAACACTAATTTATTAAATAAGTTTGCTCCTCGTTTGGCAGCAATGGAATCGATCTTGCCCCAAATTACCGCCGATTCTTGGCAAGATAAGTTACCTAAGGTAATACCCGCCAAAGGAAAAAAAAGATACCGTGTCGGCATGATTCTCGGCTGCGTGCAGCGACTGTTTTTCTCTCCCGTCAATGAAGCTACAGCCAGGGTATTAACTGCTAATGGTTGCGAAGTTGTCATTCCACCAACCCAAGGCTGTTGTTCGGCTTTACCCGCCCACCAAGGGGAAGAAGCCCAGGCTCAAGCTTTAGCCAGGCAGATGATCGACAGTTTTTTGGCTGAAGATTTAGATGCAATTATTATTAACGCTGCTGGTTGTGGGCATACTTTAAAAGAATACGGTCATATATTGGCAGAAGATCCTGAATATGCAGATAAAGCTCAAGCCTTTGCCAGTAAAGTTAAAGACGTTCAAGAATTCTTATCAGCAATAGAATTGACTGCTGAATTGCACCCTTTGAGTTCGGAAAAATTGACTGTTGTCTATCAAGATGCTTGCCACTTATTACATGGTCAAAAAATCAGTTTGCAGCCGCGTCAGCTGTTGCGTAAGATTCCTGGTATTGAATTGCGCGAACCTATAGATGCCGCTTTGTGCTGTGGTAGTGCGGGAATATATAACATGTTGCAGCCACTAACTGCTGATGAGTTGGGAGAACAAAAAGCAACCAATTTAATTAATACGGGGGCGAGTCTTATCGCCTCCCCCAATCCTGGTTGTTCTCTGCAAATTCAAAAACACTTAGAGCGCAAAAATTCTCAGATCGAGCTGCTTCATCCAGTGGAACTATTAGATTATTCTATCCACGGTAAAAAAATAGCATAATAGCGATCGCCACTTTTATCGATTAAAAAAGCACCATCCTAATACAAAGGAGGTGCTTCTGGGGAAAAGAGCTAAAATGAAGCAAAATTATTTATCTCTCTTTATTCTTTTCCCAGGGCTAAGTTTTCAAAGCTTCAAAATACCAGTTGGCTAATCTAATATGTGACTTAACATTCTGTGTTAACAGTCAAATCGTATATCGTTACCAAAGCAAGTACGAGAGAAAGAGACAATATTTCCATATTCTTGTAACTTTCTTCTGCGTGCAAAACTGTGATTTATTACACAGTCATCTTATAAGTATAATATTAGACTCTTTATATAAAATTGTCAAATATGTCAAGAGTATATTTTCGATACAGTATAGCCATATTAAGCTGATTTGAAACCTATTTTATGGGATTGCTCGTAAGTAGGGCTTGCTAAAAACTGAGATTTGATCAAGTATCAGTTTAAAAGCTTTTGGCTTTAAGATTTTAAAGAAATAGCACGTTTTCTTTGTTAAGCGTTTGGTTTATTCTCCCGCCACAGACATCTCTTGTTCCCCAATAGACTGAGGAACATCGAACAACACGGTTGTCATATAGTTTTCAGCCCATTCTTCTCCAAAGGCTTTTTCCAAAACGCGACGAGTCTTATCATTTTGCTGTTGCTTGTTGCAATAATATTTTTGACCCGCCAAATATAATTTCTGTTCTTGAAGAGACACGGGGGCAGATTCGACTGCTTGTTGGCAGTGAACTCGTAAGTAACCAGCAGCAATATCCAAAAAATCTTGCTCTTCTTCCAAACTATGGGGGCGAACAAACAGGCAGTATTCCGAGAAAATATCTGCCCAGGGAGGCAATTCCCTTTGTTCGCTAAAATTAGCTTTGTCTAACTCTTCAAGACGCTTGATATAGTCAACAGACAAAGTTTTATCAGGACTTGTGGGCGAGAGATCAGCGATCGCGGCACTAATACCGCCTCTTCCTGCCACTATATCGCAGCCGAACATGGGCAAAGCATACTCGGGGCGGGGAAACATGACACAGTGAAGAATATCCAGATTTTTACCTACCTTGGCTAATTCTAGATGCATCTTACGAAACTGAGGGGTTTGATAGCAGCGATTTTCAATCCTCAATTTTTCTCCCTCCAGCTTACCTTCGACATATCCCAATCCTTCAGGTAACGCATAGGGTGAAAGTTCTAGATATTTATGCCAATAATTAATAATCCGCTCGGCAAGCCTGTGTATTAAAGGATGTTGTTCTTGGCGCAGGGAAGGTTGAGAAGTTTCTAACATTACAATTTATAAAAAGGATCTATCGAAGCAAATAAATATTAGTAGCCACAGATGTCTATAAAATTAACGATATACTGATGACTGACTTTATAGATGTATTTAGCTATTAATCGTAATAGATCGAGAGCACAGGAGAAACAGTTATGTTTGGTTTGGGCGTACCTGAAATAGCAGTAATTGGTTTGGTAGCAATACTTATTTTTGGTCCTAAAAAAATACCTGAAATCGGTAGTGCGTTGGGTAAAACCATTCGCGGTTTTAAAGAGGAGATGGATAATCCATCCTTAGAAGAGAGCGAAAGTAAAGAACAGGAGTAAAATTCGAGGCAGCTTTTTAAAATTATCAAGAGATTGAGTAACTGGCGATCTGTCACTGTTAAACAGATGATAGCAGTTTTCCCCTTTTTTCTCAGCCTGTCGTGTGGCTAGCTGGGCATCTTTGACGAATGACAATTATATGTTTTATACCATTTCTCTTTAATACGACTACAGATAACTTCAAGGCTAGGGATTGGGGATTGGGGATTGCGAGACAAAACCGTTGCGGGGGTTCCCCCCGTTGAGGTTATTGTCGAGGGTGGGGATTGGGGATTAGGGATTAGGAGAAATAAGCTATCTATTTGTAGCGATAATTTAGAGAATTGGTATTAGTTAACTCAATTATTTGTTCGAAGCAAAACTCATCCACCAGCAAGGCGATCGCATCGACCAAATCTGAGTATTGTTGGGGAACTTGTTCCAATAAAAGATAGATCTCTTTCGCATTAGCTGCGATCGCACAATTATTAAGCTGTTCGATCCATTCTGAGGACATTACGTTGAGGCTTTGGGGGTTTAGCTGACTGCATAACTTAGATTGAGTGGGATCGGCTTCAAAAGCCGTTTCATAAATGTATCGAACTCCAAGATGATGAGCAATTTTCGACCAAAGCTCTTCTTCCAAAAAAGGTAAGCTCATCAGATCGTCGCACCCAGAAGACAGGATAAACTGCTTTTGCTCTTTAAATTGGGAAGCTGTGATGGCAACAATCGGCACATTCTCATTCAGTCTTTTGATATGCTTGGTTGTTTCATAGCCATCCATTACGGGCATTTGCAGATCCATTAAAATCAAGTCTGGCGACCAACTCGACCACAAAGAAATTGCCTGTAAACCATCTGCCGCTTCTTTTACCTCAAAGCCAACCATCTCTAACAAGCGCACCAAAAACTGACGATTTTCCCAGCGATCTTCAACGACCAAGATTCGCGGTATGGTTTGATTTGGCTCCAAACCAATAACTCGTCTAGATTGGGCAGAAATAGCAACAGGGGAACCTATTTCTATGGGAATATTGAAGCTAAAGACCGAACCACAACCGACTTCACTTTTGACTCGAATCTCTCCTCCCATTTGCCGCACATATTGATGACAAATCGATAAGCCCAATCCAGTTCCAGACTGGGATTTACGCCCTAATTGAGTTTGGTAAAAAGGTGCAAACAAGCCCTCAATCTCTTCTGGTGCGATACCGTCGCCCATGTCTTCTACTTCAAAGCCAATTTGATGAGCTTTCTGAGAATTGTAGTAAATCCTCAGAGTTATCTGTCCTTCCGAAGTAAATTTGACTGCATTAGCCAGTAAGTTGATTAGAACCTGTCTTAGTTTTTGTTCGTCGGTTTGGATATATTGGGGAAACTTATTACTATGCTGGATGACAAAATCTAAATTTTTCGCTTTAGCTTTCAGATCGAGCATTTCTTCGATTCCTTTGAGCATTCTTTTCAAATCGAAGTTATTTTTTTCTAGAGTCAGTCGTCCTGCTTCTATTTTGGAGACTTCCAAAACGTCATTGATCAACGCCATGAGATGCTCTCCACTGTGGCTGATGATACGTAGCTGTTCTTGATGCTCGGCGTGGAGGGTTTTATCTCGCTGCATCAGCTGAACAAAGCCCAAAATAGCATTCATCGGGGTTCTTAGCTCGTGGGTAATTTGAGAAAAGAAAATGTTCTTGGCGTTATTGGCTGCTTTG
>JBCDCO010000078.1:0-20028 GCA_039181635.1 Cyanobacteria bacterium P01_G01_bin.19
AGTGCGATCGAGCAGTCTTGGACAGACATGGAAATGCGCTTTTCTGCCACAGCCAGAAAAGGCGATGTAGTTCAAACAGGAAGAGAAACTACAGGCTCTCGCCAAAGCTATGAAGACTTGACTGAATTAGATCGGCAGATAGTGGGTGCAGCTCAAAGAGCGGTAGATGCCTTGTCTTTACCCAAAATAAAAGGTGACAGCTATACCGTTGTAATCGACCCCATTTTAACTGGACTATTCGTTCATGAAGCTTTCGGGCACTTGTCAGAAGCAGACATGGCTTATGAAAATCCAGACTTGCTCGAAGTAATGAGCAGGGGTAAACGTTTTGGTTCGGAGGATCTACAAATCTTTGATGGTGCAGCACCCATCGCAACGGAAGATAATTATATCCATCGTGGAAGCTACTTTTATGATGATGAAGGTACTGCTGCCACTACAACTCAACTAATCAAAGATGGTGTTTTAGTCGGTAGGTTACATTCCCGCGAGACGGCAGGAAAACTGGGAGAGCAGCCAACAGGTAATGCTCGTTGTTTAAACTATCAGTATTCACCGATAGTAAGAATGACCAACACCTGGATCGCTAGAGGCAAAACCCCCGTAAAAGAATTATTTCAAGATATTCCTGAAGGAGTATACGCCCGCAACTGGCTGGGAGGCATGACTAACGGCGAAATGTTTACCTTTAGTGCAGGGGAAGCCTGGATGATTCGTAATGGAGAATTAGCCGAGCCTGTCAAAGATGTAACCTTATCGGGTAATGTGTTCAAAACTCTAGCCAATATAGAAGCGATCGGCGACGATTTTTATTGGGACGAGTCTGGAGGATGTGGGAAAGGGGGGCAATCTGGGCTGGCAGTAGGCTGTGGAGGACCAAGCTTGAGAATCAAAGACGTCACAATTGGTGGTAATTCCGATTGAAACTAAAGGAAATCGTGGCAGCTTTTTAATCCAAAGAGTTAAAATGGTGTCTTAATAAGAAAAAACCCAGTTAGGACAACTGGGTTCTGGAGCAAGATTTAGGAAATGGATAGTTGTGAGGAGAACTTGCAACTATTCCATGTGTGTGTGATTCACAGATAAAAGCTTTTTTTACTGACAATAAACATCATCTGATTTATCTCGGAATATTACAACAGTATATTTACGATGTTTTTGAGAGCAATTTAATCTATTTAAGTATTTTTACTTAAGAGTTGTCTGGCAGCGATCAAGCGAAAGAATTCAACAAATATAAACAAAACTAGTCGATATCGTGACGTGAAGGTGTAGTTTTGTAGTTTCAATTGTTACGCTCAAATCGTAAATGCTATTATACTCAATATAAATAATGCATTATTTGGTAAATTGAAATGTCCATCATGAACAATAAGCGCAAAGAAATTATAAAAAATGCCAGTCTCAGCCACCGCGAGAGCATGCGCAAGAGCTTGAATAATCGTTTGGAAGCCGCTAGAGCAAATGGAAACAAGCAGTTGATCGAGCAGCTGCAAGCAGAAGCGAAATACTTACATCTCTAGGTAACGAGCTTTTAAGATTGCTATCGGTTAAAAATGCTTGATTTATAAGCTTAAATAAATATTAGATATTAGGAAGAGTTGGCGTTGCCAGCTCTTTTTTTGCTCGACTGCTAATTTCAACACACCAACCAAATTCATGAAAATTGCCATTAACGGAGTATATATTCAAAAGCAAGCCAGTGGGTTGGGAGTAGTAAGCAAAAATATCATCGATCGCCTGATTAATTCTCCCCAAGGTTCAGATTATGTAGTTTTTTCTCATGCCGAGCATCTCCAAGATAAATATGGCGATCGCATAATTCCTGTACCCAATAATATATCTCCCGATCGCGGTTTCACAGGACATATCAGACGCTTGTGGTGGTATCAAACCGAACTAAAACAGCAGTTGAAACAGCATCAAATAGACCTCTTTTATTCTCCTGTTAGTGAAGGAATGTTATTTCCGAGTATTCCGCAAATAGTTACCCTTCACGATCTTATCCCGCTTAAATATCGTGAAGTAAGTCCCAAGTGGAGATATTATTATCTTTACGTTCTACCGCAAATTCTCAAGCGATCGCAAAAAATAATTTGTATTTCCGAGCATACCAAAAAAGATGCGATTGAGACATATCGGCTCGATGCCAAAACTATCGAAGTCGTTTACAATGGCTATGATCGCCATTTATTCTTTCCCCAAGCTAATTCTCAAATACTAAAGCAATATGGTTTGGATAAATACTTGCTTTACGTTGGAGATATGCGCACTTATAAAAATCTATCTCGTTGCTTGCAGGCATTCGATCGCTTATCCCAAAAGAATTATCAATTTGTGATTACGGGCAAAAAAGACGATTTCTTCTATCCCCAGATCGAGAGTTTGACCAAACGACTATCAGCTAAAGACAGAATTATCTTTCTCGATTACGTACCAACACAAGATTTACCCAGTCTATATTCCATGGCACAGTGTTTGGTATTTGCTTCTCTATACGAAGGATTTGGACTTCCCGTATTGGAGGCAATGGCTTGTGGTTGTCCTGTAATAGCTTCAAACACTACTTCTATCCCCGAAGTAGGAGGTGACAGCATACTGTATGTCAATCCTTTGGATATTGAAGATATTGCACGAGCAATGCAGCAAATTTTGACCGATGAATCCCTCCGTAGCAGCCTGAGGGAAAAAGGCAAGCAACGAGCTAAACTTTTTGACTGGGATAAAACAGCCAATGCTATTGGCTCGATTGCCGAGCTTTGCTAGCTAATACCATTTCTTTAAACGTGAGTTCGGAGTTCGGAGTTAGGAATTCGGAGTTATGTAATTTACAACGAAAGAATAGGAAATTCAGACTTTTAAAAATTAAAGAGTTACACAATTTTCAAGTTTTTATCGCTTTGTCGAACTCACGTTCTTTAAAAAAAATATGTTTAGAATATATCTAGATTTAGTAGTAGTATTTATATACTAATATCTAGGCTCGATGATTTATCAGATCGACCTTTAGGACGAAGCGGTATACCTGAAGGTACTTACTAGCTTTGCGTCGTCCTTTAGGACTGCTCTAACTGTTCTAACTGCTCTAACTGCTCTAACTGCTCTAACTGTTCTAACTGATGCTTTAGATAAATTGCATTTTTTTTAATTATGCTTTATTGATTAAAGAAACGATTTGCTGAATAAAAGCCTCATGATCGACTACTGGTTTAGAAATATAACCATCTGCACCGCTTTGCTTGAGAAAATTTTCGCGATCGCCTTCCATAGCGTGAGCGGTCACCAAAATAACGGGTAAATCGACTGTTTTGGGGTCTGACTTGAGCATCTGAGTGATTTTAATACCATCTACAGGCTTACCTTCATAAATACTATTGGCAAGAGCAACATCCATCAAAATGGCATCGATTTCGCCAGACTGAGATAATTGCAGTACTTCTTCGACAATTTCTGTCCCTTTGACTTGCAAACCGCCTCTTTTTGTTAGTATTTTGGAAAAAACCCGCAAATTAATGGGGTCGTCTTCTACAATCAAAACCGTCGTCATAAATATTGCCTGGAATTCTATTTAACTTAAAAAAATGAATATTTAAAATAACAAAAATCAAAAACCTTCGAGATAATAATGTTCTATCTTTAATTGTGATTTGCAAAATTCAATAGCACAGCATAACACTTATATAGGGTGACTGCGCTATATTTTTATACTCTTATTATTTCCCTTTAGTTTGAAAGCACTTTCGACACACTTTTCTCAACACTTGGAGACTCTTTAGATGGCACAACAGCTTAATTTGCTAGGAAATGGTCAAATCATTCCTACTCCTCTTCATCAAGAAATGGAGCGATCATATCTGGAATATGCCATGAGCGTCATTGTAGGAAGAGCCCTACCCGATGTGAGAGATGGATTAAAGCCAGTTCATCGAAGAATCTTATATGCCATGTACGAGCTAGGACTGACTCCAGATCGTCCTTATCGTAAGTGCGCTCGCGTGGTAGGAGATGTTTTAGGTAAATATCATCCCCACGGCGATCAGTCGGTTTATGATGCCTTGGTGCGTTTGGTACAAAGCTTCTCGACCCGTTATCCTCTGCTAGACGGTCATGGTAACTTTGGCTCGGTAGATAACGACCCTCCAGCCGCAATGCGTTATACCGAAACGAGGTTAGCTCCTGTTGCTTTTGAAGCGATGCTGACAGAGATAGGAGAAGCAACCGTCAACTATAGCAATAACTTTGACAACTCTCAAACCGAACCAGTTGTTTTACCAGTTCAGCTACCGATTTTGCTGCTTAATGGTTGTTCAGGAATTGCGGTAGGAATGGCAACTAATATTCCTCCCCACAATTTAGGCGAGGTTGTTGATAGCCTGATTGCTTTGATAGATCGCCCTACCATCTCTGATGAAAAACTATGGGAATTAGTACCAGGTCCCGATTTTCCCACGGGGGGAGAAATAGTTGAGGTCAAAGGAATTCAGGATGCCTATCGCACGGGTAGAGGCATTATCAAGATGCGCGGTATTGCCAATATCGAACGGATTTCGACGGGGAAAAAACGTCGCCGCGAAAAAAAAGCAATTGTCATTACCGAACTACCCTACCAGGTAAATAAAGCAGGCTGGATTGAGAAAACGGCAGACTTGGTCAACCAGGGCAGAATTGAAGGTATTTCTGATATTCGCGACGAAAGCGATCGCAGTGGCATGCGGGTGGTAATAGAATTAAAGAAAGATGCCACGGCGCAAAAAGTTTTACATCAGCTTTATCGTCAGACAGCATTGCAGAGCAATTTTGGCACGATTATGCTGGCATTGGTCGATAATAAACCAGTTCAGCTACCTTTACGCAATGTTCTAGAAGAGTTTCTCAAGTTTCGCGAAGCAACTCTAAGAAGGCAGTATAGTCACGAGCTAGAAGAAGCTAGTCAAAGACAACACCTGGTAGAAGGTTTGTTACTCGCCCTAAACCAAATCGATGCCGTAATCGAAATCCTGCGTCACGCTCCCGACGGAACTACAGCCAAAATTCGCCTACAGGAAGAGTTGGATCTTTCTCCCAATCAAGGAGATTCTATTTTAGCGATGCCCATGCGTCGTCTGACTGGTTTAGAAAAGCAAAAGCTAGAAACCGAACTAGCAGATTTGCAAGAGCGTATTGCTAACTTGAATAATGTTTTGGAGAATCGGCACGAGCTGATGAAATCTCTCAAAAAAGAACTACGCAGCCTCAAACGCAAATTTGGCGACGAACGCCGCACCCGTATTTCTAACGTTAAGGTAAGCGAGACGGTCAAGCAGCTATCGGCGGAAAAACAATCTAGTGGGAAGAAAAAAGCCGCCAAAAAAGACCCCGCTCTAATCGTATCTCCAACTTTAACTTTCGAGCGTTCCCCGAAAGCAGAACTCAAAGTAACTAATTCTGGCTCCATTTATTGGCAAAATCCCGATCGCAACCAAACTGCTGTTGCCGCACCCAAAAAAAACGAGGATTTTTTACAGCACAAAGCATTAATTGGCGATCGCGATAAATTGATTGTAATTACCGATAGCGGTAAAGCTTATCCCGTACCAATCGAAGAAGTTCCTTCGAGTTTGGAAAGTACCGAACTGCCAGCCGTAGAATTGCTCTCTACCGCAGCTCAAAGAGACGCCAAAACTACGATAGCTCACTTCTTTTTACCCGAGAATTATCAAGCATTAGATTTGGTATTTCTGACTGAAAAAGGAATTATCAAACGCCTGGATTCTTCTGAATTAGATGCTTTGGGCAATCGAGGACTAGTATTGGTTAAGTTAAAAGACAAGGATACTCTCAAATACTTCTCCTTCACCAGTGAGGGTCAAGAAATGGCGATCGCTACTACAGGAGGAAGAATATTACGCCTGCCGATCAACGATACTCAAATCCCCATCATGGGACGCAATGCCCAGGGAAATAGAGTCATGCGCTTGAGACTAAAGGAAAGCCTCGTAGGCTGTGATGCCGTTAATGTCGAAGATCTTATCGCTGTCATTACTCAACAAGGACTCGGCAAAAGAATACCCGTTAGTTCTCTCAGGCTGGGTAATCGGGGAGATATTGGCACTCAAGCAGTTCAGTTTAGCAGCAAAGAAGATTTATTGGCGGGTATTATTTCTACAACCGATAAAGAAAATGTTATTTTAACCACCAGTATCGGTCGTCGATTGGTCTTACCTGTAGATAGTCTCAAGCTGACAGAGAAAAACGATCCAGGGGCAAAAATAGGCAAGCTCAAAGCTGATGAAATTATCACGGGAATTTATCCCTTTATCAACTAGCTTTTCAATCGACGGTAATCGTCTCAATCGGTACGATTTTAACCGTTAGCTCGACTTGTTTGTCCAATTCATCGGCAATGAGATTTTTTACTCGACTAAGGCGATCTCGTTCGATCGTTTCGGGTTGTGCGGTTAATTCCAGATCGATAAAAATTTGTTCGCCAGACGCTCTAACTGCAACCGATCTGATGTCACGACGAGATATACCAGCTATTTCTCGAACCAAGGTTTCATTTACTTCATGACGGACATTGTTCTGTAGGATTAAACTTTTTAAAGAAAAGCCCAAAGGAACTCCTAAGATAATCAGGGTGATTACGGTAAAAATTAATCCCTGCTTGGCTCGTTCGATACTGCCGTAAGACTGAAGTAATAAAATAATTACGCCGCTAAAAATAATTCCTGTTAGGTTAGTAATAAAGAGCAGTAATGCACCGATAGATAAAGAAGCTTCTCCCCATGCCATGCCAATCCCAACCACGCTCAAGGGAGGCACTAAAGCCACGGCGATCGCCACTCCTGGCAAAGCATCGGCAATACGTTTTCTCGTGTTGGCAAATGCTCCTGCTGCCCCTGCCGCCAAGGCAATTACCAAGTCCAACAAATTGGGATTAGTACGGGCTAAAATTTCGGGAGTGACGGTTCTCAAACCCAGGGGTAGTACAGCGATCGCTGAAATAAAAATCGTAAACAAAACCCCCGTAAACAAAGTCAGAAAAGAGCGTTTTAACAACCGTCGATTGGCAACGGTAGAAGAATAAGCAACTCCAGTAATCGGTCCGATTAAAGGTGCGATAATCATGGCACCGATAATAATTGCCACGCTGTTGGCGAGTAATCCCAAGGTTGCAATTAGCCCCGACAACCCCAACAATACATAGAAATTTAGGGATGGTACCGATGCCCGCCACAAATTGCGGTTGAGAGTTACTATTGGCAAGGGTTGTTCCGCCAGCCAATGCCAGTCTCCGCTTTGACTGTTCCAAAATTCTTCGACATTTTTGGTTTTAACAGGATATTTCTGTCGAAAGTATGATTTGAGTCGAGCATACCAACCAACATGAGGATTGAGAATTAACATAAATATACCTGTAAAATTTACTGGGATAATGGCGACTATAGAAACAATCTAAGACTTGAGTTACCCCCACTGCATTGAATTATAATCACATCTCCAAACCAGATTACCGAAGTCGATTTTGGCGGCTGGCAATTGTCAATATTGTGTCGAACCTGATGGTTCCTTTGGCGAGTTTAGTCGATACGGCGTTTTTAGGACATCTAACAGAAATTAGTTATTTGGCAGGAGTGGCGATCGCAACCGTTTTATTTAACTACATTTATTGGACTTTCGGTTTTCTGCGGATGGGGACGACAGGATTAACCGCACAGGCTGTAGGCAGAGAAGAGTCCCAAGACGAAGTTATTCTGGTTTTGTTGCGCAATAGTGCGATCGCTATGATCGTTGGCTTAGTCATTTTGATTTTCAAGCAGCCCTTGCGAGAGATTGGTTTTGCCCTACTTCAAGCAGATCCAGGAGTGATTGAGGCAGGTAGAGCATATTATGACGCTTTAATTTATGGTGCACCTGCCACCTTGATTAATTTTGTTCTGCTGGGTTGGTTTTTGGGCAGGGAAGAAGTGGGCAAAGTTTTGCTACTTTCTGTCGTCAGCAAAGGGGCTAACATTATATTCGACTATTTATTCATTGTTCGTTGGGGTCAGTCTAGTGGCGGCGCGGGAACCGCTACAGCCATCAGCCAGTATGCGACTCTGGCTTTGGGTTTAGTCTTGGTGATGAAGATAATTCCTGGAAACGCTTTGCTAAAATGCAGCAGAAAAATAATCGATTTTATCGCGCTCAAAACCATATTTTCTCTCAATCGAGATATTTCGATCCGTACCCTAATCTTAGTTTCTACTTTTGCTTTATTTACTAATTTAAGTGCCGCACTGGGAACTAATATTTTGGCAGTCAACACTCTCTTATTGCAGATCGTAACCTTATCGGCATACTTTATTGATGGTATTGCTTTTGCCACTGAGAGTATGGCGGGAAACTTCCAGGGAAAAGGAGAAACAAATCGATTGATCTCTCTACTAAGATTAGCGGGTAGCAGTAGTTTGGTAGCTGGCTTGAGCTTCGCGACGATTTTCTGGCTTTTTCCGCAACAGCTATTTGGCTTACTGACCAATCATAATTCGGTCATTGAGGGAGTAGTTAGCTATATTTGGTGGCTGTTTCCCATTTTAGGCTTTGGCTCGATCGCCTATATGCTGGATGGCTATTTCTTGGGTTTGACTGCAGGCAAAGTGCTACGAAGATCTACCGTGATTGCTGTTGGATTGGGCTTTGTACCGATGGCGATCGCAGCTTGGCACTGGAAGGCAAATCATTTACTATGGCTGGCACTGACTTTATTTATGGCAGCCAGAAGTATTACCTTGGGGTTAAAAGTCAAACATTCGATTGACAAAGGTTTGTAGAACAACTACAGCTTTGTCTATTGTTTGTCAGTTTTTTATCGTTTTCTCAAAGTTATCGTCAAGAGAAACAGGAACTGAGCGCGATCGCATTGTTTGTAAGTGCCGACTGAAATAAATCGAGACGCTAAAATTGATAAATTTCTGGACTCCGATCGACGAGTGATGTAGCAGTTGTCATCGATTGGAAAATATCGCAATATTGTTGGTAGCAATTGTTATAAAAAAGTAACTACCAACAACATGATATTTAAAAATTTAAAACTAATCGATCTAATTGCTAAATCCTTATTCTCTCAGCAGCGTCACTGGCTGTTGGCAGGATTAATGTGGTTGCTGTTTGTTTTTCCCGCCCAAGCGGTTGAGCTAAGAGTTGCCATCAAGAAAGATGTTCCCAGTTTAAAAGTTGGTAGTTCTACTGAAGCAATTGTCAAAGATAATCTGGGTAGAGCAATCGGACAAATTTCCCCCATGTCTTCTTTATCTGCTAAAGCAAGACAGGATACAATCGCGATCGCAGATTTGATCGGCAATACAGAGTTAACTATCGAACCCAAAGACAATGGTTTTGTTTGGATTGGCGATCGCTGGTATCGCGGAAAAACTCGTCTGATCCGCGAACATAATACAATTACCGCCATCAATCATGTTGATTTAGAAGATTATTTATACAGCGTCGTGGGTGCAGAAGCCGTATCCAGTTGGCCAATTGAAGCCTTAAAAGCCCAAGCGGTTGCGGCTCGTTCCTATGCCCTATACAAGCGCAATAGCAAATCCCATGATATTTATGACTTAGATACTACTATTAGTACTCAAGTATATAAAGGCTTAGACAGCGAGTATACGACTACTCACGAAGCGGTTAACAGCACCCTGGGTCAAATTATGACCTACAACAATGAAGTGATTTTGGCAGCCTTTCATTCTTCATCTGGCGGACACACAGAAAACGTGGAAGATATCTGGACTTCTCCTTTGCCTTATCTTCGGGCGGTAGTAGACTACGATCACACAGCACCCGTATTTGAATGGCAAGAAATATTTCCCGTCAGTCGTATCCGAACCCTAGTGGCGGGAGTAGGTAAAATTCGAGGGTTGCAGCCAGTCAAAATGACTCCTCGCGGTCGAGTTATCACGATGAAGGTAACGGGCGATCGCGGTTCGGCTAATCTCAGTGGGAAAGAAATTCGTAAGGCATTAGAATTACGTAGCACTCTGTTTAGAATGACAACAGACGGCACGAATATTGAAGTTCGCGGACGTGGTTTTGGTCACGGCTTAGGCTTGAGTCAGTGGGGAGCTTATTATTTAGCCCAGCAAGGGGTTAATTACAATTCTATTTTGGCTCATTATTATCAAAATGCCCGCTTAACTAAATTGCCGTAGAGGTTGTGATTTAAGTCCACAGACAATTAATTTATTTCGCCTAATCAGATTAGACATAAAATTAAGCCATGATTTAATTCTTCTTGATTAAATTGTGAATCAAAATTTTTCAGATTGACTGCCCATGTCAAATAATTCTGCTTTGGTGGATAGAGAACATACACCCCGTATTTTAGTTGTTTCTGTTCGTGGATTTCGGTTTCAAGTAGCTAATTGCTGTTACTATGAGTTTGAAGATTTACTTAGTAGTTTAGAAGGGTCAAAGCTTCATTGTCCAGGTGATGAAAATGCTTTTCCTTTTAATTCTGCCCGAAAAATTTATCGTATAGCCAAATATGCTGGCTTAAGCGATCCTCTTGCTGCTAAATTTGCTCCTTTCCCCTCAGAGTTAGTTTTAAAGCAAAAATACGATCTATTATTTGCTGTCCTAGATAATCCTTGGCAAATGCACTTATTAGAATCAATTAAAGGATGGCGAGAAAATTGTCATCAAGCTGCTTGTTATCTCACGGAAATGTGGCTGCCAGATTTAGATAACTGGCGATTAGCCAAAGAACCTTGGAATGATTTCGACCATATTTTTCTAGGACTAACCCATTGCATTGAAGGTCTAAGAAAATTAGTTAAACCGCCTATTACTTATATTCCTTATGCTGTTGATACTTTACGCTTTTCTTCTTATCCCAATCCCCCTCAACGTTCGATTGATGTTTCTTATGTCGGGCGACGAGCGCTAAATGTTCATGAGGCTTTAATTAACAGATCGGCTCAAGATAACTTTTTTTACTTTTACGACACAGTTAAAGGCAAACTAGAAATTGGCAATCCCAGAGAACATCGCATCTTATTAGCAAATTTATTTCAACGAAGTCGCTATACCATTA
The DNA here is from genome assembly GCA_039181635.1 of Cyanobacteria bacterium P01_G01_bin.19. Lineage (GTDB taxonomy): Bacteria > Cyanobacteriota > Cyanobacteriia > Cyanobacteriales > Xenococcaceae > Waterburya. Next base: position 11,060 of record JBCDCO010000078.1, read on the forward strand.
ACAGCTATGCCAAGTTCGATGAAATAGCTGAAACTGGCGGGACACAAGAAATTGGTTCTCGTTTCTTCGAAGGTGCAGCAGCAGGCACAGTGATGGTAGGAATGCCTCCTAGTGGGGATTTATTTTCTCATTATTTTGATTGGGAAGATCCCATTATTAAAGTCGATCTTCGCAGTGAAGATGTAGTTGAAGCGATCGCCGAGCTAGATGCTCAGCCTGAGCGCCTAGACCGTATCAGTAAAAGAAATACTGCCAATTGCTTGCTAAAGCACGATTGGGTTTATCGTTGGCGAGACATGCTAGATGTCTTAGGTCTTAAACCAAGTTCACAAATGATAGCCAGGGAAAAATATCTTCAAGAATTAGGCAAGAGTATTTTGGCAGAAATTTAATTCAATTTAATTATTAATCCTGGCTAGCAAAAACAGTTTATTGCCGAAACGAGAAGAACAGCTGCCTAAACCTCAAGCAGATCAATACTTTAACCAATTATTTCTGGTTTATGATTTAAGTTTAAATATAATCCCGACTAAAAAAGTCGGGTATGTTTGACTCGATGTTTTTGACCGTGATAGTATCAAATCACTGTTGACGAAATAAAAGATAAATTAATGACTCAGACACCAATTAAAACCAGTACGGGCAAGACTTTCACTCACTTAGTTTCTAAAGAGGGCGGCGTTAAATATCCTCTCAAAGCTCTCAATGTATGCGAAGAAACTTTTTCTCCTCTTGAAGTAGCTTACGATTACGATGAAATTCGCCGTCAGGTAAGTCGCGAGACTATTGAAGCAGGTCCCAACTCTATTTGGCGTTACAAAGCTTTTCTACCTGTAGAAAGCGAAAACCCCATTGATGTGGGTACGGGAATGACTCCTTTGGTAAAATCCAATCGCTTGGCACGTCGTCTGGGTCTAAAGAATCTCTATATCAAAAACGATGCGGTCAACATGCCTACCCTCAGCTTTAAAGATAGGGTAGTTTCAGTTGCTTTAACTCGTGCCAGAGAGCTGGGCTTTTCTACCGTATCCTGTGCTAGTACTGGTAACTTAGCTAACTCAACTGCTGCGATCGCTGCCCATGCAGGAATGGACTGCTGTGTATTTATTCCTTCAGACTTAGAAGCAGGAAAAGTACTGGGAACTTTAATCTACAATCCCACTTTAATGGCGGTTAAAGGAAACTACGACCAGGTAAACCGTCTTTGTTCGGAAGTTGGTAATACTTACGGTTGGGGTTTTGTAAACATCAATCTTCGTCCCTACTACTCCGAAGGCTCTAAAACTTTGGGTTATGAAGTAGCAGAACAATTGGGTTGGGAATTACCAGATCATATTGTGGCACCTCTGGCTTCTGGATCTTTATTCACCAAAATCTACAAAGGATTTAACGAATTTGTCAAGGTCGGATTAGTAGAAGACAAAGCAGTTCGCTTTAGTGGCGCCCAGGCTGAAGGCTGTTCTCCTATCTCCCAAGCATTTAAAGAAGGCAGAGACTTTGTTACCCCTGTCAAGCCCAACACAATTGCTAAATCTATTGCGATCGGCAATCCTGCTGATGGCTACTATGCATTGGATATCGCTCGCAAAACCAACGGTAATATTGAAGACGTTACCGATGCGGAAATTGTTGAAGGAATGAAGCTTTTGGCGGAAACAGAAGGTATCTTTACCGAAACTGCTGGTGGTACGACAATTGCCGTACTTAAAAAGTTAGTTGAAGCTGGTAAGATTAATCCTGATGAAAAAACCGTAGTTTACATCACGGGCAATGGTTTGAAAACTCAGGAAGCAGTTCAAGGATATATCAACGAACCCTTCGTAATCGAACCCAAATTAGAAAGCTTCGAACATGCTTTAGAGCGTTCTCGCACTTTAGAACGTTTGGAATGGCAACAAACTAACGTTTAAGTATTAATAATCTCATTAACCATTTATCATTTCGCAATCGATTATGACCGTTAAAGTATTAGTTCCAACACCCCTACAAAAGTTCACCAACAATCAAGCTACTATCGAGTGCGGTGGTAATAACATTGATGAGTTGATTGACGCTTTAGAAAGTAATTGCCCTGGTATTAAAGCTCGTATTTGCGACGAGACAGGCAAACCTCGTCGTTTCTTAAATCTTTATGTCAACAGCGAAGATATTAGATTCTTAGAAGGCACAGAGACAGCTTTAGCAGATGGCGATGAAGTAAGCATCGTTCCTGCTGTTGCGGGGGGCTAAATACAGATTTTATTGATTTCGTAACAGTACAATCAAGGATTAACAATTAATTGTTAATCCTTTTTTTTATGTCTAAAAAGATTGGTTCAAAGGTCAGGTCAATATTTTAATTATTGAGCGATTATTTTCTGCAAACTATCAATGTTTACATAGCTCTTTGATAAATTTCCTCGGATAATCTTGCAAGGCATATCTGGTTCGCCTAAATTATTAACTACCAAATCAGCTCGGGAAAAATCTTGTTTGTTGGTATAGTTATTGACCGTAACAACGGTTTTTAAGCCTGCTTCTTTGGCAGCAATTAAACCATTATCAGAATCTTCAAAGACAATAAAGTTTTCCGCTGGAATTTTCATTCTTTCCAAGACATATTCGTATATATCAGGTGCGGGTTTTTTGGTCGCGACGATATCTCCTGCTGCAATAATTTCAAACCAGTCTAAATCTAAATATTTTTCTAGCAAGGCAATAACATTAGGCAAAGAAGAGGTAGTGGCGATCGCCATAGGAATTTGCGCTTTTCTGGCTTCTTGAATCAGCCTTTGAGTTCCTGGACGCATGGTAATAGCACCACTACGCAATAGCTTTAAATAATATTTGGTTTTTAACTGATGAATTTCGGCAGCAAACTCATTGAGATTTTGCCGATCGATAAAATTGGGTTTGTATTGATGCAAAAAATACTTAACTCTCTCTTTACCCCCAGCAACTGTCAATAGTTTTTCATAGAAGTCTACCGACCAGTGCCAATCTAATTTAGCCTCTTCAAAAGCACTATTAAAGGCTACCCGATGTCCATCTCGTTCCGTATTTGCCAATGTCCCATCGACATCAAATATTAAACCCTGCAGCTGATTCATTTTTTCGTCTGAATTTTCTTTAGGACGATCAGTAATAAATGATAAATGATCAAAGGTAAATGATAAATCACTTGTTGAACCAGTTTTCTGAGGATAAAATCGAAGCCAAAGACTAGTACCGCTTCGCTGAGGCTAAATGAATGGTTACTCTATTTAAGCCCACGTTTACTAGTTCTTGGGTAAAAATATAAACTAAATCTTATGCAGATTCTTAACAATCAACAAGTCAGCTATTGTAATTTGTTTATAGAAGAGTCGGGAAACCGAGAGTATTTACCTGGAATGATTTTTCAAGATAAGGTCTATACTAAAAAAAAGTTTTTCTCCTTAGAAAAAAAGCAAGATGCGGTGAAATACTGCAAGCAGAAATATTTAGATTCCAAAGGAAAAAAATCCTATACATTAGTTGAGGATACGATCGGTCTTACTGTCTGGGTCGAAAACAAATTCGCTAGGGTAATAGGCGCAGAAGACCCGCTGCAAATTATTAAGGATATCGATCTAGAAGATTTAGTTTCCAAAATGCGTAGTGTCGGAGGAGTCAAAATCAGAGATCGCCGCTACAATTTGAAATTATACAAACAGTGTGTGGTTGGTAGCGAAGTTTGCGAATATTTAACTGATAAATTAGAGCTTTCAATCCAACAAGCAGTTAGCTTGGGACAAAGGTTGATGGATGAAAAATGGATTCACCATGTAGTGGACGAACAACCTTTTAAAAACGAGCATTTATTTTATCGTTTTTATTGGGATGAGGAATAATACTCTGTGTCAATATTTAAAAAGGACAAGTAAATTTTACTCGTCCTGGTTTATTTTAGTTCGCTACAAGACTTAGCTGGCACACTGATGAGAATTATCAATTCTATTTAGCTCTCTACTAGTTTTTGGTGGTATGGGTAAATTATGGCTGGTATGAAAATCTTGCTGCACTTTATAGGTCAAACGAGGAGAAACCTGACGCACGATCTGAGCGAGTAAACGATCGCCTGTAACCTGAATTAAGGAAGAGGATAATTTACTCATAAACTGAGGAAATTCCACCTCTACAGTTAGATTCAGCGTCCAGTTTACCTCGGTAATGCGATCGGGCAACACCTGTTGGCGAGAAAACAAACCTTCTTTGGCTTTGTGGCGATCGCTTGCTTCTACTTCTGTCAGTTCCATAGAAGCGCGATAATTTACTTCGTATCCAGGAGCCTCATAATTGGGAACAGGAATAGTTTGCATTTGGTAAACTCTACCCACAGGGGGATGCAAAACTACCCCTACTTTTGGCTCGACCTCATAGCCAAAAGAGCCATACTTACCCACGGTCAAAACATAACCATTATTGCCTAAAGGCTCTACTTTCATTGGTTGGGCGCAGCGACAAAACCACCCTTCATGAGCGTTCAGATATTGAGCTACCGTATCTGCATCGCCATACATATCCATTCGCCCTCTAAAGGCAACTTCAAATGCGAAAGTCTTTTTATTTTCTAGCGAATCACCACAGGTAAGCTGCATAGAAGAAATTTGAGAAAGTGTGTTTTGCGAATTTTGAATAAATTTGGATTGCATACTGATTTTAAAACTACCGCTTAATAAGCTCACCCTACTGTTATGATGATTACAATAAAGGTGTTAATTATTAGCTAAACACTTTTTTTTTCTAACGGGTGTGATTTAAAAAAGTAATGAAAGTAATCGTTGCTGGAGCTACAGGAAAAACTGGTAAACACGTTGTTAGACAGTTGATAGAGCGAGATGTTCCCGTTAAAGCATTAGTTCGAGATTTATCCAAAGCTCAAGAAATGCTTCCTGAAACGGCAGAACTGGTCTTGGGAGATGTGTTAAAACCAGAAACCATAGAGCCTCACCTGTCTGACTGTAGTGTTTTAGTATGTGCTACTGGTGCTAGTCCCAGTCTAGATCCCACAGGACCCTATCAGGTTGACTATCAGGGTACTAAAAATTTAGTCGATCTGGCGCGAAAGAATGGCATCGAACACTTAGTATTAGTATCTTCTTTGTGCGTTTCCAAATTTTTTCATCCTTTAAACTTATTTTGGCTAGTTTTATACTGGAAAAAACAGGCAGAAGAATACATCAAAGCCAGCGGTTTAGCCTACACCATCGTTAGACCTGGTGGATTAAAAGAAGCAGACAATTCAGAGAATATTGTCATGAAGGGAGCGGATCGTTTATTTGAGGGCAGCATACCGCGTCCAAAGGTAGCTAAGGTATGCGTAGAAGCCTTATTTGAACCTGCGGCAAAATCTAAGATAGTTGAAATTGTCACCAGCGAAACAGCCGAACCTAAATCTTGGCAGCAGCTGTTTGATGAAATAAGTTAATATCGAAAATAAGACTTTTTTGCCGTCTATCTCCATACTTTTGCGATCTCTAGCCTCAAAAATGCAATCAATCGATAAAGCTTCAAAATTCTTTTATTTCGTCTGTTTGATTTTAATTTTGTACCAGCTTAGGGGGCATATTAGTAGAGCTAGAGTTCGGATTTTAATCGCTTACTCCAGAGGAATATATTCCAAGATCCTAGAGTACAAGCAAAGCCAACCCGAGTTCGGTGGTACTCAAAATGACAGCACCCCCAGCATTCATCGCACTCAACCTTTGGTTATGGATGGTGGAGATCCTTATATCAGAGCTTTGATGCGGACTATCACCGCCAGCGAAGCTAACGTGAGAAGACCCTATAATGTAATTTACGGCGGTAAATACGTTGATGACCTCCACAGCCATCCAGAGCTTTGTGTACCTATTGTTGCAGGTCCTAACGTGGGCAAATGCACTACTGCTGCAGGGCGATATCAGATGCTGGACTTTACCTGGGATAGACAAGCCAAAAAATACCATCCCCAACCTTCAGGTATTTGGCGATGGAAGACTTACAGTTTTGAAGCAGAGTATCAAGATGTAGTGGTTCATGAATGGTTAAGCGATCGCCGTGCTTGGGGTAGAGACATACCGCAACTTCTCAGACAGGGTGAAATCAACAGAGTCCTCAAGCTGCTGTCTGGCACTTGGACTAGCTTGGGATATGGCATCGAAACAAATTCTATGAGCAATTACCTGCCACAGATTTATCAAAATGTCTTGCAAGAAGAACTAAGTCTATCGAGTCTGTAAAGCACCTTGACTTTTGCCAAAAACAAAGCTGGACTTATGAAAAATTAGCAATTACTTTCGGCAGTCTGGGAATAATAGTATCAATCTAAATTTAATCGAAGGTAACATAATGTCCTGTTGTGCTTTATATTGTATGAGACACTATATCGGCGATTTGCTGTCGGATACATCAGTTGTTTAGTACAATTCAGCTGAAATTAAAAATAGCAACCAGATTCTCAAGTTGTTGCACAACTTGAATAAGCTAAGGTTAAATATTTCGCTTGTCTTTTATACTACAATTGATGTAATATACTTTAATCTAAAAGCATTACTTAAAATACTTTCTTTAATACAAAGACAATAAAATTGTCAACAATCAATTCTAATTTAAAAGCTAGCGAACGAACTAATTTGACTCGTTTATTTGTTCGAAAAGTAAAAAAATCAATAAGTTCTACCAATAAAATCGTATTATTTAAAAGTTCGAAGTGAATATATACATACCCTTACTCTATTCTGAAAAAGTCAAGCGACCAGACAAAAGATATTTTTTAAATAATATTCTGGGTGAAGACTTTATTATTCTCATATTGTCTTTTGCGTACCCAAACATTCAATTTTTAGGAACGACTGTTGGCTTATTTTTGCTACAAATTTCTTTTTGGTGCATTTACGAACTTGGCTATATTGAAAATGATGTTGTCGGAGATAAATTTGAGAATAAAGCAATTCTTTCTTACAATTTTAAGTCTTATCAAGTATCTTTCAGTTTTTGGCAGCCTTGGCTGTGGTCGCTAGGGCTATCTGCGCTCGGCATTTTAGTCTTACTGAGAACCGAGATTTTAGCCGATTCTTTATCCGATTCTGTACAAAATGGACTGGGATTAAGCCTGCCCTTATTTTATATAGCACTGCTCTTATGGTTTGGCTTTTTGGTAGTTTCGAGGGCTTTATTTTATGTATATAATCATGTAAATAAACAAAGCCGTATTTGGCTCTATTTTCTTCTACAAGCTTGCCGTTACTGTGGTTATCTAATTTTAATATCTACTGGCATTACAGGATTGATGTTTTCAGTCGCCAGTATATTAACCCGTTCGATTCAATATATCTTGTATCGCTATTTAGGAGGCAAAAGTAGTAGCTGGCCCATGGAATTTCCACGCTACTTTTACTGTCTTTTAATTTACATTTTACTAGTAGTGATTTTGGCGATTAATGACCGAGATATAACTTTAATTGCTAGTCCTCAAGCTTTGTTGATATCTGCGTTCTGCGTCTTGAGAGGCAGCAAACACTTTTACAAAGTATATACTCAGTTTCTTCCTGTCAGTGAAGATGGTTCTAATCAGATATCCTGATTCAGTTCTAGGTTTTAGTTTGAATTTTACTTAGCAATTCATAAAAAGGCAGCCAATTATTATCTTCAACAATTGTCTGCCAAACTGCTTCGATTTGCGAGCGAACCAGAGCAGAGGGAGGATTGTAAAATAAAAGGCGATCGCCTATTTTTTCCATCTCTACTGTTGGGAATTGATTCAAGCATTTATGATACAGATTGCACCAAATTTCTTTCAATCCAGATTGAGTGGTGTAATTTATTTTTTGGGCAAAGCTAGCATTTTCCAGAATTAGGCTGCTGTCTTTTTGCCAAGCAGGACTAAACCCCCTTGCCAGTTCGCTAAAAAAGCCATGATAGCTGATATCTGAATTTTTAAGGAGGTTGATAGTCGTTGAGACTAACTCTGCCAAAAGCGAAAAATTTTCGGCAAAGCCCAGCTTCTGCCCCATCAAGCGCTGATAATTTTGCTGATATATGTCGTCGAACTGGGTCAATTCAGCTGCCAATAAATTTCTGTCCGAAATCGCCTCCAAGGGCACCTGTAGCATTTCTAAGTTAAACCGACAAATATAGGGTTGATTGCCGTAGCTATAGCGTCCGCCATAATCAAAGCTAGCTGCGGTAAATCTGGCGTCATAAGTATTGATAAAGGCAAATGGACCGTAGTCAAAACTTTCCCCTGTAATTGACATATTGTCCGTATTCAACACTCCATGACAAAAACCCACAGCCATCCATTGGGCGGTTAATAAGGCAACTCGCTCGACCAATGTCCGATAAAATTGCAGGTACTTATCTTCAGTATCGGCAATCTCTGGATAGTAAGTAGCGATCGCTCCGTCTAACAGTTTAGCAATCAGATCTGGACGTTTTAAATAGTGCAGTCGTTCTAAAGTTCCAAAGCGAATGTGAGACTTACTCAGTCTGACCATCACAGCAGATCGCGTAGGGGATGGTTCGTCACTCCGCCAGAGAGATTCCCCCGTCTCGATTAGGCTCAGGCAGCGAGAGGTATTGACTCCCAATTGATGTAGCGCTTCTCCCGCTAAAACTTCCCTAATCCCTCCCTTGAGGGTTAATCTACCATCGGCATTACGCGAGTAAGGCGTTCTGCCAGATCCCTTGGTACCCAAATCGTATAATTCTCCGTCTATCCCCCTAACCTGTCCGTAGAGAAATCCCCTACCATCGCCCAAAAAAGGGTTATACGCTCCAAACTGATAACCGTGGTAGCGCAAAGCTAAAAAGGGACGAACTCCATCAAACTTGCCAAATGCTGCAATAAAATCTCCATCCTCGACCAGTTTTGGCTCCAAGCCGATCAGAGACAATAAAGAATCATTGCGAAAGCGCAACCAGTGAGCGGGAAACTCAGCAGCGGCAACTACATCATAGTAATCGTCCCCCAAATTTTCCATCATGGG
>JBCDCO010000079.1:0-19854 GCA_039181635.1 Cyanobacteria bacterium P01_G01_bin.19
AATCAACTAGAGATTTAAAGAGACTCTGATGCAGGACACGGCAAATTTTATCCTTGTTTTGGGTTAAGAGAGATACCTGTATTGCGATCGCACCAACAAATTTTTTGATGTAGATTGTGTAAAAACAATCTACATCAAAGTTCAACTCGTCGTAGTCCAGAATCCTTGAGTCTCTTCGCGTAAGTGTAATTCAGAGTTTTAGTAACCTTTTATACTTTTTCAAGTCAGGCAAGCCCAATAGTTGCTATAGCTTAAATTAATTGCTTGTTTTTCTACTAAACCTTAAATACAATACGTAAAAATACCTAACGGTATTAAAATTATGGTTAAGTAATATTCAAGTTTTGATTAATAATTGTGGTCAACATAATAACTGGGGTTGCTGGATTTGTAGGGTTTAACATCGCTGAAACCATCCTAAAGCAGGGAAAGCTGGTTATTGGCATAGACCAAGTCAACGACTATTACGACCCTAAGCTCAAAGAAGCTAATGTCGATCGCTTGCAACAGTACTCTGGCTTTAAGTTCATTAGAGACAGTATTCAAAACTTAGATTGGCTAGAACTACTAAGAGATGTCGATGTGTTATACCATCAGGCAGCTCAAGCAGGGGTTAGAGCCAGCTGGGGCAAGGGTTTTCAAGACTATACAGAGAGAAATATCAACGCTACGCAAATCCTTTTAGAAGCCGCCAAACAAACCAATTCTCTCAAACGTTTTGTTTATGCTTCTAGTTCTTCGGTATATGGAGACGCAGTGACCATGCCTACTCCTGAAACTCTTTGTCCTCAACCAGTTTCTCCCTACGGCATTACTAAATTGACGGCAGAACGCCTGTGCTTTCTCTATCACAAAAACTTTAACGTTCCCGTAACGGCATTGCGTTACTTTACGGTATATGGTCCTGGGCAAAGACCTGACATGGCATTTCATAAATTTTTGAAAGCTGCCCTAAATAAAGAAGCTATTTCTATATATGGTGATGGACAGCAGACTAGAGATTTTACCTTTATCAGCGATATAGTGGCAGCGAATTTAGCTGCTGCCTCTGTACCCGAAGCGATTGGAGAAGTTTTTAATATTGGTGGTGGAAGCCGAGCAGTCTTAAAAGATGTGCTAGCCACCATGGAAAAGGTAATCGGCTCTCCCATTAGAAAAGAGTTTATCGATCGAGCCAAGGGAGATGCGCGTCATACCAGCGCAGATATCTCCAAAGCACAGGCTATTTTAGGCTACAGTCCGCAAATTTCTCTTGAAGAGGGACTAGCTAAGGAATGGGAATGGATTAAGCAACTGTATTTTTAGGTAGAGATAGTAATGCCTTCATGCTCTAAACGTAGTTAATCGACCATCACAAATTTAGGTTGGGAATGAAAAAACCTGTTTTAACAATTTTTTACCAGTATAATCCTTGGGCTAGCAGCATAGGCGGAATTCAAACAGTAATTAATTCTTTTATCAAATATGCACCGAGTAATTTTGAATTAAGGATGGTGGGAACTTGTGAAGATTCCAGCCAAGTTGGTGAATGGCAATATCTCGAATACGCAGGAAGAAAAGTCAGTTTTTTTCCCATCATTGCCATTAAAGATGACAACATTCGCCACTTAATCCCCACTACTGTTAAGTATACCGCTGCACTTTTACGTCTGAATCTAGCTTCTGACTTTATGCACTTTCATCGCCTCGAACCGACTGTGGCTGCTTTGAAGTGGAAAGGGAATAAGACTTTTTTTATCCACAATGATATTGAGGAAAAAATGAATCCTGCTGATTCCCGCAATAAAATGCTGTGGGCTTACTTTCCTGCAGTATATTTCGCTCTAGAAAAAATGCTGATTCAGCAATTTGCGCGTATTTATTCTTGCAACAATAAAGCGTCTAAATTTTATCAGCAAAAGTATCCTAATCTGAGCGAGCGAATTACCTATCTCAAAAACGCCGTTGACACGGATATTTTTCATCCGCTACAAGCCGAACAATTGCTACAAAAACGGGAAGAGCTTGCCAAACAACTAAACTTATCAATTAATACAAAGTTTATCTTGTTCGCTGGTCGGCTACATCCTCAGAAAGATCCAGTTCTCTTGGTCAAAGCTTTTGCTGCTCTTGCCGAACCCGATGCCCATCTCCTAATTGTTGGTGATGGCGAATTAGCTGAAGCTGTGAGGTCCGAGGTTGTCGCCTGTGGTTTATCGAAGCGAGTCAGTTTAATGGGATCTTTGAAGCAGGAACAACTCTTTGATTTGTATTGCATAGCCAGCGTGTTTGCTTTGAGTAGCGTCTATGAAGGTTTACCCATAGCCGTATTGGAAGCACTTGCCTGCGGTACTCCGATAGTAACTACTAACTGTGGTGAAACACCAAATCTATTGACAGTACAAACTGGTGTAGTTGCTCGAGAGCGATCGCCTGAAGCGATCGCCGCCGCCTTGAGTCAAGTGCTCCAAAATCCCGCTATTTATCCTGCCGAAGATTGTGTTAGGGTCGCTCGACCCTACACTGCCAAAGCGGTGGTGAGAGATGTCTATCAAGACATGTTTGACCATTGGGAAGCAGCTAAATTACCAAGTTCTCGCTAGAGCTTAAAGTGTAGTTTTAGCTTGTGCATTATTTTTATTAGGTGCTAAAGCTAAGCTTATTTTGAGACAGGCTAATGTCCTCGAACAGCAATTTCAAGGCTATCCCTTTATTGTTAGTTTTGTACTGTATCGTCTGTTAAAACTAGCCTATAAAAAAGCAGATTTACTCATCGCTCCTTCTCAGGCTGTAGCGTTTGATATGAAAAAATATCTAGGGGCAAAGCAGGAACAAATCAAAGTTATCTACAATCCTACAATTACACCAGAGCTTTTTGATAAGGCTCGAGAAGATCCCAATCACAAGTCGATTTGGTTGGCTTCAAGCAAAATCCATATCCTTTTATCGCCAATGCAGATTTGTTTGTCTCGAGTAGTGAATAAGTATATAGCTACGATAGAAAAATTATGTAGATAGTGTTTAGCTTAACTTTGAAAGTTATAAGTAACGCCGAATTTTATCATGCTAAAAGATGGTAGAATCTGGCATACATAATTAATTCCAAACTATTTTAAGCAAAACTATTAATAACTGGATCGAACATAGAATCAGCAGCTAGAAACGACATCAACCAAGAAGTGCTGGGGCAGCTGATAACTACTCAGGCTCAGCTTGATGCAGATAGAGATAAGCTCAAAGTGATACGTGCCGAAAAAGAAAAAATAACGGTTGTTTACTTCTACTGGTGGTCTATTCTCGCTGCAGCTGGCTGGAATTGGCATGATTACCCCAGCGATAGCCAGACCGAACGTGATCGCAAGTATGAGTTACAAAGATCTTAAAAATTAATGTTGTCTTTACTAAAAAAAATTCTAAAAACGGAGCGTATTTTTACTGATGTAATATTTTTTTACCTCTATAAAAAGATCTTACATAGCTATTGGTTTAATCTATTCGGCGATCAAGAAAGCAAAATATTATTCATAATTGGTTGTCAAAGATCGGGAACCAGCTTGATGAATCGAGTTTTTACTAGAGATCTCGATATTAGTGTCTATCGAGAACGCAGTAAACTGTCATCAAAAGATCCCGATCCCAAAAAATTAAGATTAAACTCCTATCCAGAAATTAGTAAAGAATTTAAAAGAAATCGAGCGAAACATATTGTAGTTAAACCTTTGGTAGAAACTCAAAATACTTTGGATATGTTAGAGTATTTTCCGCACTCAAAAGCCCTCTGGATGTATCGCCATTACAAAGACTTTATCCAGTCAAACATGAAACGTTTTGTAGTTGATGCGGGAAGTAAAGCCCTTAAAGCTATAGCAGTGAGAGATCCAGATAATTGGCGATCGCAAAAAGTTTCGGATTACGTACATTCCATTGTAATCGAGTATTACAAACCTGAAATTAACGAATATGACGCTACCGCACTATTTTGGTTTGCGAGAAATCACCTTTTCTACGATCTAGATCTCGATACTCATTCCGATGTTTTTATGTGTCGCTATGAAGATTTAGTCAGATACCCTCAGAAAATGGTGCGAGAAATTTATTCATTTATGGAGGCTGAATACCCAGCCAAAAATGATTTTTTAAAAGAAATCAATACTCAATCTGTAGGCAAAGGTAGTGCAGTAGAACTTTCTCCTGAGATCGAAGCATTATGTGAGAAGCTTTTAACTAAAATGAATCATACTTATCTAATTAAACATCCCCAATTTAAAACAATCGAGCGGTAAATCTTATTTTTTTAGGCTCTTATTGCCAAAACTCAACTCGCTTCTTGTTAAAGCAAAAAGAAGAGTAGCAAGCATTAATACGTGGGGATTTTAAAATGTTAATCAGTCGATTAAAAAAAAAGTTCTCTAGTCAGTTTATCCGTGGCATGGGTTGGCTAGGAGTTGCTCAAATATTTGTACGTGTATTTCGTTTGGGAACTACTGTCGTTTTAGCTCGAGTATTTACCCCTTATGATTATGGTCTAGTAGCAATCATCTATACAATTTTTGGTTTTGCACAGGTCTTTACTGAAAGTAATGGTATCAGTGCTAACGTAATCACGACCGATGAAGAGAATTTAGAGCAAATTAGTAATACAACATACTGGATTAGCTGGATTGTCTGCATATTCATCGCTATTTTACAGTGTGCATTAGCGTTACCCATAGCCTGGTTTTATGACGATAGACACTTGGTTTTGCCTATTTGTGCATTGGGTTTGATGTATTTGACATTCCCCTTGTATAAAATCACCATGTCATTAATTCAACGCGAAAATCGCATGAAGATTGTCGCCTTGGGTAGAGCAACTCAAGCATTCGTGCTCAATATAACCATAATCTGTTTGGCTCTTTTGGGACTGGGTGTTTGGTCTGTGGTCATAGGGATGATTCTATCGGCATCAGCCTTAATTATCGTATATTACAAAAATCACTCTTGGCGACCTCCTAAAAAATTTAAGATCGACAAGTGGAGAGAAGTAACTTCTCTCGGAGGCAATATGCTGGGAATCGATCTAATGGATAAAATCAGGCTCAATTTTGATTATTTAATTGTTGGGCGTTTTCTAGGAGTAGATGCACTGGGTCTTTATTTCTTTGCTTTTAACGCTGGATTGGGAATCAGCAAGCAAATAATTAATGCCATGACAATGTCATTGTTACCTTACTTGTCTTCAGCTAACACCGATTTAAGTCAAATAAAGTCAAGATTTTATGGCAGCCTTAAATCGATGATCTTGATTTTTGTTCCCCTGGTGCTGCTGCAATCAGGTTTGGCTCCCTTTTATGTTCCAATTATCTTTGGCGCGAAATGGACGACTGCAATCCCAATCTTAATTATCATCTGCCTTTCTGCTATTCCTTTGATGATCTATACCGCTTGCTATCAACTTCTAGTTGCTACGAGGAAGATGCGTGCCGCGTTAGTTTGGAATTTAGTTTTTACTCTGGTATTTGCTACATCGATCTTAGTAGTAGTTCAGTACGGCATATTGTGGGTTGCCATAACGGTTTTAACATGCCATATTCTCAATGTAATTCTTGGTTTCTGCATTTTAAAATATCGCCAAAATTGGCTAGTATGAGCGGATAAGTGCTTCAGCAAAAAAGAAATATTTGTTTCGGTAGTTTCCAAAACACTGGGATTTATAAATCTTTCTGTAACTCCTAAAACACTTCCGCAGGATCGGCAGATTGCAGCTTGCGTATTGCGATCGCCCCTGAAGCCGAACACATCACGAGGGTCAAGAAAAATACCCGTAACGCGACATTTGCTCCCATTGCTAGAGGCATTTGGGTCAATGCTTCCAGTAAACCATACATCCCCACGGAAAAGCCAAACCCTGGAATAAAGCCCAATACTGCCAAAATAATTGCTTCTTGAAAGACTACTACCAACAAGCTTTTATCGGGATAGCCCATTGCTTTGAGGGTGGCGTATTCGGCTAAATGATCGTTGACATCGGCGAAAAGGACTTGATAGACGATAACTACCCCCACCACAAAACCCATCACTACGCCAAAGTTAAAGATCGTTCCTGCGGGGTGGTTTTTGTCCCAAAATTCTTTTTCGGCTGCTACAAATTCATCGTGAGTCATGACCGTTACTATGTTGGGTAAACTTTGTCTGACTCTGGCTTGAACCATAGTGGGATTCGCACTGGGCTCAATGTTGAGAACCCCAACTTTAACATTTTCGATACTATCTTTGCCGTAGAGTCTTAGATAATTCCAGTCACTAGTAATCAGAAATCCCTCCACAAATAGAGTGCTGCCAAAATCGAACATTCCCCCAACGCTGATTCTTCTGCCCGATATTTCGGTGGTTACGGTTTCACCGCGATCAAATGCTTGAGCGATCGCACCTAAATCTGGTCTAGCACGACGATCTACCAACACTTTATCGGGTAATTTAATTTGGTTTAACTGTTGATTGACATCAGGTAAATTAAGTACGGGATGAGCGGGATCGAAAGCCAAAACAGCAACGTTAGTAACTTTCTTATTCCAAGGATTGACCCAACCTGCATGAGAATAGTAAAAAGGACTAGCTGAGGATATGCCTTCTACTGCTGCAGCTTGATACAGATGACGGCGATCAAAGGTTTGCCCATCATCCATAAATTTAGCCCGCGAACTAACCATATATAAATCTCCATTGAGATTTTCGTTGAGACGAGTCACTCCACCAAAAAGACTGTTATGAAAACCAAGCTGCATAAAGATCAGAATATCGGCAAAAGCAATACCAGCGATCGCCACAAAGGTACGAACTTTTTGATGACTTAGTTGTGACCAACCTAAAGGGGGTTCTTTTTTTAGCTTGTTGAGTAGCATTTTGGGTAGTGGTTAGTGGGTAGTGGGTAATGGGTAATGGGTAATGGGTAATGGGTAATGGGTAATGGGTAGCTGTTATCTCTCAGCTATGACTAACATTTCATAGTCTTCAGTGGTTAGCGGATCTTGACGGCTAAAAGCACCGAGTTTGGCACCAAAGATATCGATGACTGAAAAATTGAGAGTCTTTAAAAGCCAAGTTATTTCCGAGGGAACGTAATATCTTTCGTCGCATTCCAGTTCTTTGGTGTTGCCGAGATCGTCCTCAATTTGGATTGTATGGCGATCGCGCAACGTCATTAGATCGAATGAATTATTGCCATATTTGGCATTTCCTTCTTTACTCTCCGCAGCCATAAATTCTTTAACTGAATGGAATAGGGGAAACAAGCCGTTGAGGGTAGTAAAGATTAATTTTCCTTGGGATTTCAAAGCGTTACTGGCATTGCGAAGAATTTGAAAGTTCATTTCATCGGTTTCCATTAAGGAAAAACCACCCTCACAAAGCATAATTACCAAGTCAAATTCATTTGTGTAAGTAAGTTTCCTCGCGTCGCCTACTACGAAGTCAATCGTCAAATTCTCTGCCGAGGCTTTTTCTTTTGCCCTATCTAACTGAGATTCAGATAAATCGATTCCCGTAACGTTATATCCTCTGGTTGCTAATTCAATCGCGTGTCTGCCAGTGCCACAGCCAATATCTAAGATCCGCGTATTCTTGTCGTAATTTATCTCTCGTTCGATAAAATCACATTCTCCGATTGTTCCCTGGACAAAACTTTCGCGATCGTATTTCTGGGCATAGTTGGTAAATAATTCCTCGTACCACTGTTTCATTGTATTTTCTCCATATGATATTGGCGATGCCTGCGGCTAGCTACGCAATCGCCAATCAACAATCAACAATCAACTGATATGCGTAGCGGTATCCCTTTAGGGACAACTAACAACTAACAACTAACAACTAACAACTAACAACTAACAACTAACAACTAACAACTAACAACTAACAACTAACAACTAACAACTAACAACTAACAACTAACAACTAGCAACCAATCAAAATACATCTGCTGGATCGGCAGCTTGCAGTTTCCGAATAGCGATCGCAGCCGAAACCAAGCACATCAAAACAGTAAGAATAAATACTTGCGATACAACTCCAAATCGCAATGGTATGGGAATCCGCGTTAAATACCCCAATAAAGCATAGATGCCAGCAGAACCGATAAACCCAGGAACAAAGCCCAAAACACCGAGAATTATGCCCTCCTGGAAAACAACCATCAACAGATTTCGATCTGAGTAGCCCATCGCTTTGAGAGTGGCATACTCGGCTAAATGATCGTTGACATCAGCGTGCAATACTTCATAAACAATCACCACCCCAGTGAAAAATCCCATCACCACGCCAAAGTTAAACAGTATGCCACCAGGAACTTCCGCCCAGTAATCTTCTTCTGCTTTGATATATTCGTGATGGGTCATTACCTCCACACTCTGGGGTAAATATGCCTGGACTTTGCTCTTGACGATTTCTAGATCTACTCCTGGCTGAAGAGTAAGAATACCAACGCTCAGATTATCTATGCTATCCGAACCAAACAAACGCAGATAATTCCAGTCACTAGTAATTAGGTGTCCGTCGATAAAAATTGTACTGCCCATGGTAAAAATACCACCAACCTTAACTCTATTTCCCGATATTTCGGTAGTAACAGCTTTCCCTTGCTCAAAAGACTCAGGTACGGAACCCAGCTTAGGGAGAGATAGGCTATCAAACAGCACCGTGTTAGGTAGCTTAATTTGTTCTAGCTGTTCGTTTATTTCTGGTAATCCGACTACCGAACGGACGGGATCGAAGGCAATTACACCCACGCTGCTTATTTTCTGATTCCAAGGATTAATCCAGCTACCGAAAGAGAAGTATAGCGGATCGGCAGATGCTACTCCATCAATAGCTTCAGCTTGAAACAAATGACGGCGATCGAATGTTTGACCATCACCCAAAAATTCAGAACGGTTGCTGACGATAAATAAGTCTCCGCGCAGTTGTTTATGAAGGTTAGTCGCCCCACCAAACATACTCATCCTGAACCCCTGCATGGTAAAAATTATAATATCGGCAGAAGCAATGGCAATTAAAGCGACCAACAAGCGTACTTTTTGATGCCAAAGTTGCGTCCAACCCAAGGGGGGTTCTTTGTTGAATTTTTTTAGTAGAGCTTTGAGTGGCATAGGTTAGTGGTTAGTGGTTAGTGGTTAATTTGTGCTTTGGATAGATCTAATTTCGAGAAGCTGGAAATTTATCAGTTGTCCGAGCGTTTAGCGGATGAGATCTGGGCGATCGCAAGCAAGTGGCAATATTTTGAAAAGGATACAGTAGGGAAACAAATAATTCGTTCTGCTGATAATATCGGAGCGAACATTGCTGAAGGTAACGGGCGTTATAACTATAAAGATAATCAGCGTTTTATTCAGATTGCTAGAGGTTCGTTAAACGAAACTAGACATTGGTTGAGAAGAGCTTATACTCGTAAGTTATTGAATACAGAAGAAATAGAACGACTTAGACCAATTATCGAAGAATTAACTCTTAAATTGAACGGCTACCTCAGATACCTAAAAAACTCCTCGACTAACCACTAACCACTAACGACTGTCCAAATCGATCTTTACTCTCACCTGTAAATTAGTTAACCCTGCTACTTTCTCGCTATCTTGAGGATTGAGACGAACTTTAACTTCTACTACCCGCGCATCTTTATCGGCAGCAGGATCGGATTCTAGGATATCTTGTTTTTTGATCTGCAAACCCACGTGGTCTACTGTACCCTGTAGTTTCCCCTCAAAGCCACCGTGTTCGCTAATAATTGTCGCAGACTGTCCGACTTTAACTTGTCCGACATCGGTTTCATATACTTCGGCGATCGCATACATTTGACTGGTTCTACCCAGTTCGACAATACCTTGACTAGTATCAACTTGTTCTCCAACAAGGGTATTAATCTTAAGAATTTGTCCCGCTATGGGTACGCGGACATAATAGTCTTCGAGTTCTGATTCGATTTGCTTGACTTGGGCAGTGGCATAATCTAATTCCGATCTCGCTTCGGCTAAATCTACAGGGCGTACTTCTCTTAATTGATTTAGGATCGATCTTTCACGATCGATCTGCTTATGTAGGCTAGTAACAGTATTGTTATATCTCGCTTCTGCTCGATTTAACCTAGCTTGCGATCGCTGATATAGTTCTAAACGGTCATCTCTTTGGGATTTACTCACCGCCCCTTCTAGATACAAATTTTGGTAGCGATCGTAGTTAGTCTCTGCATTGGTTAGTTCGGCTTCGGCATCGGCGATTTCTGCCTGTCTTTCCAGGCTTTCATTCCGTAATTGACTTTGCAAACGAGCGATAGTTGCTTGTTGTGCCTGAATTTCTGCGTTTTTAGCTTCTCCTGCCAGTACTTTCTCTAGTTTAGCTTGGTATACCGCTACATTTTGTCTTGCTGCTGCTAATTCTGCTTCTTTTTGATCCAAACCCTGAAGCGTAGCAATTAGCTGCCCTGCAGTGACGCGATCGCCTTCTCGCACGTACAACTCATTAACGCGACTGTCTTGAGCATTTGCCACCGAAAGTTTAATCACTTCTCCTTGCGGTTCTAACCTACCCAAAGCCGTAACTGCCACAGGGGTATATTTACTAATTGGTTCAGGTTCGACAGAGGGAGTTTTGATCCGCGCAGCATACCAGTAACTCATTCCCCCACCCAAAGCCAAAATCATCAAAGCAATTAACCAAGGATTTAGCTTTTGCTTTGGCGATTTTTCTACAGGTGAATCTGTTGACTTTTTGTATCGTAGAAGTTCCATCATGAGGCTAAGAAAATATAGTAGATGTTGACACTTGGTTTCAGACTGGTCGAACAAGTGCAATTCACTCTCGAACTACATTCACAGTTTTAAAAAAATAATCTGAGGAAGTTGTGAAAGTTCAGTAGCTATTAATCAACGGCTACCAAAAACTCACAACTAACGACTAACAACTAACAAATAACGACTAACCCTCACAACATCCTCAAAATATTTGACTAAACCTATAAATGTAAGCTTCAAATCACTACATCAAAAATTTTGGAGGTTAATTATGACACTTAGTAGATGGCAACCATTTAGAGAACTAAGCACCATGCGTAAGCAAATGGATCGCTTGTTTGAAGATATGCTTTCTGTGGGTAACGATGATTGGATGGGATTACACAGCATCGGTGGAATGTGGACTCCTGCTGTAGAGATGGAAGAAAAAGATCAAGACTTGATACTCAAAGCCGAAATTCCAGGTCTTGATGTTAAAGATTTGGAAGTAGAAGTTAGTGAAGATCGAGTAATTATTTCTGGCGAACACAAAGAAGAGAAAAAAACAGAGGACAAGGATAAAAATTACTATCACTCGGAATTTCACTATGGCAAATTTGAACGAGTTATTCCTCTACCAATGGCGATCGACACCAACGCTATCAAATCGGATTTCCAAAAAGGTGTTTTGACCCTTACTTTACCAAAAGTAGAAGATGCACCGAAAAAATCGGTCAAGGTTAAATTGCCTGAAGGCTAGTGGTTAGTAGGTAGCGGGTAGGGTGGGCAATTGTTTATTTGCTATTCTGGAGAATTTCAGTCAGATCTCTGCCCACCTTACAGTTCTAACCAACTACTAACTCAATCTTAGTCGAGTAAGTATTGAAATAAGGAGAATTCAGACATGAATACCTTTATTAGAAGGCGTTCTACAGCAAATTCTTTTGGCATCTGGGAACGTTTCTGTCGCTGGATTACTAGTACCAACAATCGCATTTACATCGGTTGGTTTGGTGTATTGATGATTCCCACGCTCTTAGCTGCAACTATCTGTTTTATCTGTGCCTTTGTCGCTGCGCCAGGGGTTGATGTTGATGGTATTCGCGAACCTGTAATTGGTTCATTGATGGGTGGCAATAATATTATCACCGCTGCGGTTGTGCCTACTTCTGCTGCTGTAGGTTTGCACTTTTATCCTATTTGGGCAGCAAGTTCTATGGATGAATGGCTGTACAACGGTGGAGCTTATCAGCTAATTGTGTTCCATTTACTAATTGGTGTCTGGTGCTATCTCGGCAGACAGTGGGAACTCAGCTATCGCGAAGGTTTGCGTCCTTGGATTGCAGTTGCTTTCTCCGCACCTGTCGCAGCAGCAACAGCAGTATTGCTGGTATATCCTATCGGTCAAGGTAGTTTTTCTGAAGGCTTACCTTTAGGTATCGCTGGCACTTTCCACTTTATGCTGGCGTTTCAAGCAGACCACAATATTTTAATGAATCCTCTACATATGTTGGGGGTAGCAGGAGTATTTGGTGGTGCATTGTTAGCATCCTTACACGGTTCTTTGGTAACATCGACTTTGATTCGCGCAACTACTGAAAGCGAGTCGGCAGATAAGGGCTATAAATTCGGTCAACAAGAGATTACTTACAACTACATGGCTGGACATTATGGCTTCTTGGGTAGATTACTTATTCCTTGGTTTGCCAGTGGCAACCATCGAGCTTTCCATTTTCTCTTGGTAGCTGTACCGACTATTGGTATCTGGTGTGCGGCAGTAGGGATAAGCACTATGGCGTTTAACCTTAATGGCTTTAACTTCAATCAATCGATCTTAGATAGTCAAGGTCGAGTGATTCCCAGTCATGCAGATATACTCAACCGAGCAGATTTGGGCATTCAAGCGATGCACTCTCCTAATGCTCATCATTTTCCCTTAATTTTGGCTGGTGGAGAACCGATTACTGTTACCTAAATTATTCGGCGTTGTTATTACTAACTCTAGCTCTCAGCTTTTAGCTTTTAGCTTTTTTGTGACTTCAAAATCTGACCCGACTGTATTGCCACAGAAGAATTAGTCTAAGCTTTAAAAGAACTCTGCTGAGATTAAATTTGCCCAATCACTACCCAAAATTAGGTCGGGTAAAAACATGCGTCATTTCTTACAGACGATCGCGTCAGGAGAAGAAGTCACGGGGGATATTTCTACGTTGGAGGATCGTACTGCGCTGGATAAGTTAAGGAGGTACAGTCGGTAGAGGCTTGCTCTTACTGTTTCTTCGTACAGGAATCTGATGCGTTTGCGGAGGAAGGCTTATGAAAGCAGTTGTCTATACAAAATATGGTGCACCAGATGTTCTTCAACTAACAGAGGTAGACAAACCCATTCCCCAAGTCAATGAAGTGTTGGTAAAAGTTCATGCGACGACAGTAAATCGAACTGACTGCGCTATGGTAAGAGCTAAACCATTTTTCATGAGAATAGTTACGGGTTTAATCGAACCTAAGAAAAAGATTCCTGGTACTGAATTTGCTGGAGAAGTAGAAGCAGTTGGCAAGGATGTCTCATCTCTAAAAGTGGGCGATCGAGTATTTGGATTTGATGATGAGGGTTTAGAATCTTGCGCCCAATATTTAACTATCTCCGAAAACAAGGTATTAACCATACCAGATAAATTATCTTACGAGGAGGCTGCACCAAGTTTTGAAGGGGCGCATTATGCCTATAACTTCATCAATAAAGTGAGTCAAAAAGATCGGCAAAATGTCTTGGTTAATGGAGCAACAGGAGCAATTGGTTCGGCTGCGGTGCAACTGCTAAAATACTTTGGGTCAAACGTTACGGCAGTATGCTCTACGGACAACATCAATCTAGTCAAGTCATTAGGAGCAGATCGAGTTATCGACTACACCAAAGATGATTTTACTCAGGGCGATCGAAAATACGATCTTATTTTGGATGCGGTGGGCAAAAGTTCATTTTTCTATTGCAGACATCTTCTAGAACCAGGGGGAGTTTATATTTCTTCCGACTTGGGCTTTATGTGGCAAAATATTTTCTTACCCATAGTAACGCCAGTCATCGAGCCGATTTTTGGCAGTAAAACCATATTTCCCACGCCACACGATATCAAGGGAAGTATGTTTCTGATTAAAATTCTGCTCGAAAAAGGGCAGTTCAAAGCAGTGATAGATCGAAAATTTCCCCTAGAACAGATAGTCGAGGCATATAGATATGTCGAACAAGGACACAAACATGGAAATGTTGTCATCACCGTTGAGTAAATGCGATCGCCTTATTGATATGAAGGGTAGTCGTGTGGTCAAGAGAACTGAAAACGAGATAATTGCCATTCAGCAATAGGAGAATAATCATGGAGTTTAAGACCGTCAAACTAAACTTTCCTGAAGAAGTAAATTTAATTCTCGGTCAGACTCACTTTATCAAAACCGTAGAAGATCTTTACGAGATTATGGTGGGAATATCTTCACAGGTAAAGTTTGGCATTGCCTTCTGTGAAGCGTCGGGGGAATGTCTGATTCGCACAACGGGAAATGATTCTAGCCTGATTGAATTAGCAGAAAAAAGCGCGATCGCGTTGGGTGCAGGACATAGCTTTATTATTTTGCTCAAAGAAGCCTATCCGATAAATTTCCTCAACGCCATCAAACAGTGTCCAGAAGTTTGCCATATCTACTGCGCCACAGCTAATCCTATAGAAGTGATTATCGCCGAATCGCAACAAGGACGAGGCATTATGGGAGTAATAGATGGGTCTTCTCCCAAGGGTATAGAAGATGAATCAGGTGTCAAGGCGCGTCAAAATTTACTGCGTCAGATTGGCTATAAGTTGTGAATGATTGTAGGGTGCGAACGGCTGTTCGACCATGCGATGGATAGTGGATAGATTGATGGGAGGAGAATAAATGATGAATGTGATTCGTCGTAGTCAAATAATTGGTTTAATAACCATGGACGGTTCTACCGCCAGCAAATATGACTGTGTAGAAGAAGTCTGGTTAGATGAATCGGGAAGAGTAGTTTATTTAGCAGGGAAAGAAGGTTATACTCCTTTAGAGCAAATATCAGTAGTGGGTTCTGATGCAGTACTGACCTACAGCGATCGCTTGTTTGAGCCTCCTAGCAATCTGCTGCATCTCAACCAAATGCAAGTAAGTTATCCGAACTCAGATCCCTTTGGTTGGATAGAAGATTTCCTGTTTGATTGGTCAACAGGCGAAATTACTGCTTATGTCTTGGGTGGAGATATTGCCAAACCCTTTGACGGTAGGGCGGTATTATTTCCCGATGATATTGAAACCATCGATGCAGAAGCAATTACAATTAAAGAGGAAGCTAGAAACCGCATTCAAAGTGAAGTCGAAGGACTGAAAGGTTTTATTAGTGAAAAGTCCCAACAGGTCAAACACTTAGTTCAAAAAATGCGCGGTCGCCTGAGTTCCCTAATTCATCCGCAAGATGAACCAGAAACCATACATATTAAGATTAAAGAAGTAAGTGACGAACTAGCTGATTCTGGCAAACACGATCGCGATACTCTAAAAGAAGCAACGGAATTTCTGCAAGATAAATGGTCGGAGTTACAGCATAGCATTGGTCAAGCTAACAGGCGGATGCAAACTGCACTGGATGATTCTTGGCAGAAATTAATCCACAAATAGCTCGCGTTTAAATGAAACAAGGTTGGAGTTTGCAGATTCAAGGAGTCGTTCAAGGGGTGGGGTTTCGTCCGTTTATCTATCGACTGGCGACGGAACTGGGGTTAACTGGCTGGGTTAATAACTCCTCTGAGGGGGTGACGGTAGAAATTGAAGGAGAGCGATCGCAACTGACCACTTTTCTCGCTCGTCTCAAATCCCTAGCACCTCCTCTGTCTATGATTCAGAGCGTAGTTAGTTCGGAACATATTCCTGTTGGCTATCGAGATTTTACGATTAAAACTAGTACATCGGGAGCAAAAACAGCTTTAATTCTGCCCGATTTGGCAACCTGTCCTGAATGTTTGCAAGATATTCATAATCCCGATAATCGTCGCTATCGCTATCCCTTTACCAACTGTACCAACTGTGGACCTCGGTTTAGTATTATCGAAACCCTGCCCTACGATCGCCCCAATACCAGCATGAAGCGATTTACCATGTGCGATCGCTGTGGGGCAGAATATCAAAACCCTTTGGATCGGCGTTTTCACGCTCAACCTAATGCCTGTCCTGAATGCGGTCCTCATTTAGAACTATGGGATCGTCAGGGGAATATTCTGGCAACCCATAATAATGCTTTACTAGCAACTGCTGAAGCAATTCGTCAGGGAAAAATTGTGGCAATGAAGGGATTAGGCGGATTTCATTTAGTAGTAGATGCCCAGGATGAGATCGCCGTCCAACGATTGCGCGATCGTAAACATCGTCCTCATAAACCTTTAGCTATAATGTATCCCAATCTAGAACGGGTTAGAGAGGACTGTGAAGTATCGCTCCTAGAGGCAAAGTTACTCTCATCGCCTCAAGCACCAATAGTTTTATTAACTTCCCAGTTAACCAAAGATCCTCTTCATCCCTATGCTTTAATTACTCATCACAGTCCTTACATGGGAGTGATGTTGCCCTACACTCCTCTACATCATTTATTACTTAGGGAATTAGACTTTCCCATTGTGGCAACTAGCGGTAATTTTAGTGGCGAACCGATTTGTATTCATAATCAAGAAGCACTATCAAAGTTAAACTACATTGCCGACTTATTTCTGGTTCACAATCGCCCGATCCTTCGCCCCGTAGATGATTCCATCGTGAGAGTTATTGCAGGAAAAGAACAAATCCTCAGACGTGCACGGGGTTACTCACCCTTACCAATAATCTCCCGTTCCCCCTTACCCTTTTCCCTTTACCCAACCTCAACAGAGACAGATCGCAACATACAATTGCTTGCCGTAGGCGGATACTTAAAAAATGCGATCGCTTTTCTCAAAGACAATAGAATTTTTCTCAGTCAATATATTGGCGATTTAAAAACTATTGCTGCCTACGAACGGTTTCAACAGACGATTGAAGACTTTCAAGATTTATACGAATTTAAACCAACTAGGGTAATTTGCGATCGCCATCCGCATTACCTTTCTACTCACTATGCTCAACATATAAAAATTGATAACTCCGAACTAAGAACTCCCAACTGCGAACTCTTAATCACAGTACAACATCACTACGCGCACGTTCTTTCCTGCATGGTAGACAATGGCTTGGATCTTGACGAACCAGTATTAGGAGTAGCTTGGGACGGTACAGGGTATGGCTTAGACGGTACAGTT
The DNA here is from genome assembly GCA_039181635.1 of Cyanobacteria bacterium P01_G01_bin.19. Lineage (GTDB taxonomy): Bacteria > Cyanobacteriota > Cyanobacteriia > Cyanobacteriales > Xenococcaceae > Waterburya. Next base: position 17,045 of record JBCDCO010000079.1, read on the forward strand.
TGGGGGGGAGAATTTTTAAGCATTACCGATACGGGTTTTGAACGGGTAGCCCATCTCAAAACATTTTCTTTACCTGGAGGAGAACAGGCTATCAAAGAACCCAAAAGAATTGCGATCGCGCTGTTGTATCAAACCTATGGTAACTATAATTACCTACTCAGATGCCTCAATAACTTACCCTGCATGACAGCATTTACTCGTCGAGAATTAAATATTATCCGCACGATACTAGACAAAAAAATTAATGCACCGATAACATCTAGTATGGGACGTTTATTTGACGGGATAGCTGCTTTGTTGGGAATCCGTCAGCAAGTTAGCTATGAAGGACAAGCTGCACTGGAACTAGAATCAGCGATCGGCGATTTTACTACCGATGAAGTGTACAATTTTGGACTGATACGACCTAAAAATAATGCTAACTCACCTATAATTATCGACTGGCAAGCGATCATACAAGATATAGCGATCGCGATTACCAACAAAAAACCGAAAGCAGAGATAGCAGCTAAGTTTCACAATACTTTAGTAGAAATGATCGTTGCCGTAGCCAAAAAAAATGGACGCCAGCAGGTTGTCCTAACGGGAGGCTGTTGGCAGAATAGATATCTTAGTGCAAGAGCGATCTCCAGGCTCAAACAAGAAAACTTTATTCCTTACTGGCACAGTCAAATTCCCTGCAATGACAGCGGTTTAGCAGTGGGGCAAATTGCAGCAATATTGAGAAGCACTAACTTTGGCATAGAAATTAGTTAGCAAAACTATTTATATTGATTTTTGATCGAGACACGTTATCGATTGATTTTAGCTATTGATGACTAGATGAAACAAAATTATTTATTCTATATGAAAAGTAAACAGCTATCTTTGTCGAAAATCAATTATAGTCATTTCAAATAAGAATGATACAAGCTTGATTTGTATAAATCTTCCCCGATTCCTATTCCCTATTCCCCAGTCACCCGAACTAGTAAACTGGATGTCTCAAAATTAATTGAAACGACTATATTTATTAGTTGCTAGTATTTACGAATAGCCCTCACAACATCCTCAAGGTTTTTGTTTATATATTTGACATAGTAGCTCCCAAACAAGAGTAATTTATATGTACTCTGAATTGCTCGAAATTTGTTGTAAATTTAATCGGGTAAATAAAATGAAATCTATACGAATTGCAATTCTTATTGAAAATCAATTTGACGATTTTTTGCTCCAAATTCCCAAAGCAGCACTAGAAAAAGCAGGAGCAACGGTTGCGATATTAGGTTCTCGGATGAATGAAGAATATCATGGCAAACATGGCAAAATATCTTGTAAGCCAAACGACACTGCAACTGAAGTTCGGGCTGATGATTTTGACGGATTTATCGTTCCCGTAGGGCATATTCGAGCCAATCCCTTTGCTGTTAGTTTAATTGCCGAGGCAATTGATCGCGATAAAATAATTGCTGTAGTTGGTTATGGTATTCAGGTTCTAATCGAAACAGACAGATTAGAGGGTAAAAGAGTCACGGGTTTAGAATCGCTGCGTAAAGACATTGAAAACGCTGGTGCTGACTACATTGGTGGCCCAGTAGTCGCTGATGGTAACTTAATTACCGCTAGAAGACCCAGCGATGTTGCTATTATGGCAAATAGCCTGATTAGATATCTCGGTTTATCAATCCCCACCGAAATTCCTGCCGAACATAAAGCTCATAGTTTCGATTGGTGGGAAATTGCCTCTGAATGGGGTGGTTCGAGTAAAACAGAAATTGTCAATGCATTAAATACAGCAATCGTAGGCGAACGCTATACCATAGAGGCTTTCAAACAGTATAGCTATCGAGCCAGAGACCAAGAACTACGCAACATCCTCAAAAAAATCAATGTGGTCAAACAAAACCACGTCAAGCTACTAGAAACTCGTCTTCATGATGTCTTTAGCGAACAAGTTACTTGGCAAGCAGCAGGTAGTGAAGCCTATGCTGCCCTCCATAGCTGGTTACAGTCGAGCGATGAACTGTCAATTCTGCGTCGTGCCTTGGGCGATATTCAAACGGGGGTAGTGGATACCTATCATCTCTGTCATCAGCTAACCGATCCCATAACTGCCTCTATTTTTGATGAAATCAAACAGGATCTGGGTCGATACGAACAACAGCTAGCCCGACTATATCGCAATCGCTCAGGCGATCGCATCCAACCGCCTATACCAACTACTATTGCTGCTGTTAGCTAGAAGTTACAAAGGGGTACTAGATGCGGCACAGCCCTGAAAGGGCAGATCGTCTACGACTGGGCGCGTCAGCGCCGTGCCTTTCTCGCATGTAGTCAGAAGTCCAAAGTGTATCTCGATCTCCCCATCTATCCGTCCTCTATCCCTACTTTTTACAGAATAGGCGTTGGTGATTTAATATATGACTTAAAAAATGTTTCTATTCGTCCTAAAGTGATTGTCTTGAATATCAAGTAGGATTTGTCATTTAGTGCGATCGCGATTATTAAAATTCCTTGAATTTTCAGACGTCGCAGTTTGACATCAAAGTTTTTTAGATGTGTGGATATTAGTAAATAAAAGATGAATCTAACAATTAACAATTAAATAGAACTTACGCATTGACAAAAAAATAATATTGTGGGTGCTAAATAGTACAGGTAGTTGAAAGATTACTGAGAATATATTCACTGATAACTAAGGTAAATAAGTTTCTTTGTACTTGATACCAATTGGAAATTGAGTTGGTCGAACGCATTTTCTCTAAACGAACAAATGCTTGAAGCGAACAAAATACATGAGTTTTGATTGCTTGAGTATTGCGCACCATAAA
>JBCDCO010000080.1:0-19753 GCA_039181635.1 Cyanobacteria bacterium P01_G01_bin.19
AACGCCCTACATTCTGAGGCAGGCTATGAAGCAGGATTCAATACCATTCTGTCTTGAGACAGGTCTAGATACTTTATTCCATTCTGACAAACCCAGGTAAGTAGTAACCCTTCTGGATGGGGATTTTGTGAGAATTGTGAAACCGCTTTGTTATACTGCTTGACGGTTGTTTGAGAATCCTGGAGCCGTGACTGGTTTATTCTTAAGTATCTTAGGGTGTCCTGCTCAATCTCTGCCCGAAACGCAGTGACACTGCTATTATTTTCATCCAGGGCAAAAAAGAAATAATTCTGATGGGTCAACATAACCTTAAGCACCTTCCGTACTAGAGAATTATTAGGATTAAGTAGTACGTTGTAGGTCTGATACCCATAAAATTCAAAGGCAAAATGAATCACCTCAAACGTGTCATCCCCCAGCAGGGTATGACCAAAGGAAAAGCCCGCTCCTGAGACTGCCGACGGAATAGATTTATTAGGGCGAAATCCCAAGAATCCATATTCGGTTCCACCTTCTTCTACCAACCCCATTGCAAAGCAGGGGGCAACTGCCGACACAAACTCCACCATGAAGGCGCGATTGACAATTAGTTCAGGTAAGGTGGCGGGATTATAATTCATGGCAGATAGAGGAGAGTGTGAAAGATTCTATCTCAAGAGTACATCCTCCAATTACTGCTCAAACGGTTCTTGTGTAATCCATTGCCGCGTAGAATGTAGGCAAATTTAGTCGATGGTGATTAAAGTGTAAAAATAGCTGAAAACAGCCATTTATGCCGATAATCCTCATTATCGGAAGCTATTTTTGCGCTAGACAATCTCTCTATATTGGAGAGCTATTGCGGAACGATGCCACGAGATATTCAGCAAAGGCACGAGCGGAAGGCTTGGCACTTCTTCCTCCAGCAAGTAATGCGTTAACTTCGACAGTTCCAATTTCCCAATCCGTAAGAAGTTGAATGAGTTCACCACTTTCGAGTTCGGCTCTACACCCCCAAAATGAAGTGGACATAATCCCTATTCCAGCCAAAGCGGCAACTGTTGCACCCTCATTAACGGTTACCATGAGCTGACCCTCAACTCTAACGGATAAAGTTTTGCCGTCTTTTTTAAAAGTCCAGCCAGAAGATCCCATACTTGACGGCCCAATGATTACCTGATGCCCTGCAAGGTCTGCTGGAGTTTTTGGTATTCCAGCCTTCTCCAAATATGCAGGCGAAGCTGCTAGCAGCCGTGGTGTTACTCCTAGTCGTCGTGCAATCATAGTTGAATCGCGGAGCCGACCAAAACGAATAGCAACATCAATGCCCTGATCGATTAAATCTTGGTACGAATCAGTTAACACGAGATCGATATTCAAATTCGGATGTTGCTCTAGGAAATCGGGAAGGCGAGGGATGATTTCTCGGAACGCAAAGCTGATGGCAACCCCTACTCTCAAACGTCCCTGCAACTTTCCATCACTACGAACTAGATGGTTAGCCTCTTCTAAAGCAGATAGAATCGGGTCTATTCTCGCCAAATAGTCCGCCCCAACCTCAGTTAATTTCACTGCATGAGTACTTCTGACAAAGAGTGCTGCTCCAAGATCCTTTTCCAGCTTAGAGATGATTCTGGAAACAGAAGGTTGGGATAAATCAACTTCTTTTCCTGCTGCCGTAAAACTACCAGTTCTGGCAACACGACAAAACAAGCGTAAAGTAGAAATTCGGTCACTCATTTGTTTTTCAAATAACTATTAGAGATTTATTGAGTCTACCAATTATTAAACAAATGAGCAATACTAAATAGTAAGCAAAGAGGAACAGCTCACAAAAGCCTGAAAGCATTATCAGGATTAGATTAGAGCTTACTTGTTCTTCGTGTTGCCACAAAAACACAAAACAGGAATAAAATTATGTCTCTTCAAGAAAAACTCGATGCTTTTAAAGCAAATTTTGAAACTAATAAAGCCCCTGCCGCTGCAATAGAAGCCTTTCATCGTTCCACCCGTGAATTGATTGAAAATGGCAATGCAGATCGCGCACTCAAAGCAGGTCAGCGAGCGCCCGAATTTACTTTATCCGATTCAGATGGCAATCTAATCTCTTCGAGAGATTTGCTTACCAAAGGTCCTTTGGTACTAACTTTTTATCGTGGTGTCTGGTGTCCCTACTGTAATTTCGATCTACAAGCATTAGAAGAAGTAGCTGATGACATCCGTTCCCGAGGTGCTTCACTTCTGGCGATTTCCCAACAAGGAGCTTCAAGCAGCCGAAAGTCCCAAAGAGATAACAAGCTGAGCTATCCAATCCTTACAGATCAAGGTGGAGAATTGGCAGAACGTTTTGGTCTGCGCTGGACATTACAGCCTTACGTTATTGAATTCTTTAAGATGTTCCAAGTCGATCTTCCCAAGATTCATAACGATGACAAATGGACTCTGCCCATGCCTGCAAGGTACGTCATCGACACTGACGGAACAATTGCTTATGCAGAGGTCAATCCAGATTATACTCGCCGTCCTGAGCCTAGTGACTTGTTCCCTATTCTCGATAAACTCGCTCTTTCAACAGCAAGATAGTAAGTCTACGAACTCGAAAAACTAGCAAATTAAACAACGTACAAACAGCATATAAACAGCATTGGAGAAATTAAGATGAGTAACAACTTTACCGTAAAAGTGTTTTTTAGAGGTGATTGGTGTCCTTGGTGTTCGGGCTACTTAAAAGACTTTAACGAGCAAGCTCTCGATAAAATTCAAGAGCTTGGTGGGCAAGTTATCGGAATTACTTCTCAAGCAGGTAACCAATCTCAAAAACAGCTTGGACTCAACTTTAACATTCAAATTGATGAAGAAAATATTGAAGCCAAAAAATATGGGATTTTCATTACGCCTAAAGCCGAAACTCCCCTCAAAGATGTAGACGGGGTTTATCCAAACGGAATGGTTCAACCTGGGGTTATTATTGAAGACTCTGAAGGGAAGCTACTTTATAAGTGGGCAATAGTTCCTAGTGAGATGAATATGGGTGGAGCTAGTGACAGACCATTAGTTGCAGATATTGTTGCTTCACTTGAGCAAATTCTTAGAGGGCAAGAAAACGGTGATTCATTTAATACAACTAATATGAGTTACCTTGAGCAAAACCATCCTGAAGAATATCAGAAGGTTCAGGCCTACATTGCTTCTTTGAATCAATAGAAGGCAAGAGTGAGTGGGGGATAGAAAGAGAGCTTACCTAAGCCTTGAGTTCCCCCAAATTTAAGAAAGGCCTCCTAACAGCAATAGAGCTGCACAGCAGGAAAATAGTGGAGTGTCCGAGATAATTTACTGACAAACGTTTCAGGGATTCTTCTTGATTATTGATTAAGAACAGTCAATCTAGCTTTAACCCTATTAGTCAGACTGTTCTCAATATACGTATTTGTAAGACAGTTCTTCTCTTAAAGCATTGATATATAAAAGTTACAAGAATTAAGTTACGCAATTTTCAAATACCGAAATTATGATATTCAGGAGAGTAATATCGTGGATAAAACAACATTTGATTACGACCTTATCATTATCGGCGCTGGTGTTGGCGGCTATGGAGCAGCACTTCACGCAGCTGAATATGGTCTCAAAACCGCAATTATTGAAGCCGCAGATATCGGCGGTACTTGTGTCAATCGAGGATGTATTCCCTCAAAAGCATTGTTAGCAGCCTCAGGTCGAGTGCGTGATTTGCGTAATGAGCATCATCTTAAGTCCTTAGGTATCCAATTAGGTCAGGTGAATTTTGACCGAGGTGCGATCTCAGATCATGCTGGTAACCTCGTCGATAAGATTCGCGGAAATCTCACCAACAGCCTCAAACGCCTCAAAGTCGATATTATCAAAGGCTGGGGCAAAGTAGCTGGCTCCCAGAAAGTTGTTGTCAAAAATGATGATGGCAGCCAAACGTTCACTGCTAGAGATATTATCGTTGCCAGTGGATCTATGCCGTTTGTCCCTCCTGAGATTGAACTGGACGGCAAAACTGTCTTCACCAGTAATGAAGCTATTAAACTTGACTGGTTGCCTGATTCGGTTGCTATCATCGGCAGCGGTTACGTCGGTCTTGAATTTTCGGATATTTACACAGCTCTAGGCTCAAAAGTTACACTCATCTCAGCTACTGGCAAAATGATGTCTGCCTTCGATCCAGATATCGTCAAACTAGCAAAACGGATGCTAATCGCTCCCCGCGATATTGATGTCAAGACAGGTAAGCTAGACGTTAAGGTCACTCCAGGTGCGCCCGTCGTTATTGAACTGAGAGACACCGAAACAAAAGAAATTGTTGAAACCCTTGAAGTAGATGCTTGTTTAGTAGCTACTGGACGTATGCCAGCCACTGAGGATCTCGGTTTTGAAACTTTGGCAGTAGAAACAGATCGGCGTGGGTTTATTCCCGTTAACGACCGTATGGAAGTCCTCAGTCAAGGAAAACCAGTCCCCCATCTTTATGCTATTGGTGATGCTACGGGGAAAATGATGCTGGCTCATGCAGCTTCAGCACAAGGAATTGTCGCAGTCGAAAATATGTATGGTGGTTCTAAATCCGTCAACTACAACAGTATTCCAGCAGCAGTTTTTACTCATCCCGAAATTGGCTTCGTGGGAATGACAGAGCCACAAGCAAAAGAACTCGCTAAAGAAAAAGGTTTTAAAGTTAAGTCCGTGCGCTCTTACTTTCAGGCTAACTCCAAAGCCTTAGCAGAAAGCGAACCAGACGGAGTTGTCAAGCTAATCTTCCGAGTTGATACTGGTGAAATTTTGGGCGGTCATATTATTGGTCTACATGCAGCGGACTTGATTCACGAAGTATCGAATGCAATCGCACAGGGTTCCAAAATCCAGTCACTAGCTCACTTAGTTCATAGCCATCCCACTATCTCTGAAGTTCTTGAAGAAGCCTACAAGCGAGCTGCTGCTGGATTAGAAAAATCACCAGTAATGCAAGCAGCTTAGATACTGCGGACTGCTAGAAAAATTCTAGAACAAAACCTCGATACTTTTTGATTTTCAGCTTTTTTAGCAAATCAAATAATCAGAACCAGAAAACAATAATAACTTTATTTGCAATCTGAAAGGAGAAAACCATGTTACATGAACAACAACAGCCTGGTAGATTAGCACGCATTCAGAAATCATTTTTCAATCTACCAATTTGGGTACAAATCTGGATGATGTTCATCCTTGAACCAATAAATTTGGCGACCCTCGCATTTCTCAATCAACCATCTGGCACTTTAATCGCAGCGTTAGCAATAAGCGGAATGGTCATCACTGTAGGTATTGTTATCACTGCTGGTAAATTCTCAAAATTAGCAGCAGCTGGGCATATCTTACCTTGGACACATCTGATGTGGATTCTGGTATTTGCCAGACCAGAGGGTTCCCCCATCTATCAGGCCTTTTTGACTGCGCTGTTGGTTCTCAATGGGATCTCTTTAGCGTTCGATTTTAACGATCTACGGATTTGGTTCGGAGCCAAACGCTAGTTAGTATTTTCAGCCAAGAAAAGTTGTCTCATTATGACTGCTTTTGCCAAAAATACTTCAAACAAAGCTTAAAAAATTACATCAAATTCATGTCTGCTAACCATTTAACATTTAAACGGCTTCCCGCAGAGTTGCAAAATCGGGCAACATATCGAGATATAGCAAGTAAACAAATTCTAGTTCAACAAGGAGAAACCACCAGTACAATTAACTTTCTGCTCTCTGGTCAAATCAGATTGGCTACTTTTACTGAAGAAAGAATAATTAATCATTACTTTGTTATGGCGGGGGAGAGTTTTGGAGAGACAGCCTTATTTTCCGATACCTATACCTGTTCAGCGATCGCAGATTTCCCTTCCCGCATAGCAACCATTAACAAAGAAATATTTAGACAAGCCATAGCAGAAAATCAAGAGCTAGCTAATATCTATATGAATCAGCTAACTTATCGCTATCACACTGTAAAAACTTTGCTGGAGTTGAGGAGTATTCGTTCGGCACGAGAACGTTTATTACAATACTTGATTCGTCAAAAAGAATCCGATAATCAAACTATAGTTTTACAGCGTCCTCTTAAGTATCTAGCAACTGAATTAGGTTTATCGGCAGAAGCATTGTCTCGAACTTTATCAGTTCTACAATCGGAAGGTGTAATTACTCGCAGACAAAGAAATATTACCCTTAATGAAGACTGGTAAATAATTAATAGGAAACCATACAAAATTGATTGGGATCAAGAAAAACTTTTTTTTAAAACTGTAAACTCCTTTCTACTCATAATTTAAACTTCAACAATTTTATATCAACTAAAAAGGAGAAGATAGTGTCACCTAAACAACAACAAATCAGTAGGTTAGCACGCATTCAGCAATCTTTTTTCAATCTACCAATTTGGGTACAAATCTGGATGATGTTTATTCTTGGACCAATAAATTTGGCGACACTCGCATTTCTCAATCAACCATCTGGCACTTTAATCGCAGCGTTAGCAATAAGCGGAATGGCCATCACTGTAGGTATTGTTATCGCTGCTGGCAAATTCTCGAAATTAGCCGCAGCTGGTCATATCCTACCTTGGACATATCTGATGTGGATTCTGATTTTTGCCAGACCCGATGGTTCCCCAATCTATCAGACATTTTTGACTGCGCTATTGGTTCTCAATGGGATCTCTCTAGCGTTCGATTTTAACGATCTACGGATTTGGTTCGGAGCCAAACGCTAGAAGGCATAAAAATTTGTACGGACTTCTGAAGTAGTCCGCTTTTGGAAAAGAAGAACTTTGCCGCTTTTTAGTAGATATACAAATTTAATTAACATTATCAAAATCAAGGAGTAAAGATCGTAGCTAAATTAGAAATTTATACCTGGTGAACAGTAACCCGCCTTAAAAAGACGGGGCTTGCCTTCACTTCGTCAACTTGTCGCTTCTGTCGCTGAGCCAAACAGCTTTTAACAAGTAAAAATGTTGACTACATCGAACATGTCATTGACGGTGATGAAGTAGCTAGAGATGCAATGGTTAAACAAGGTTCAGATGGCAAACGCTCCGTTCCTCAAATTTTTATCAATGACGTTCACATTGACAAAACAAGCGTAAAGTAGAAATTCGGTCATTCATTTGTTTTTCAAATAACTATTAGAGATATCTTGGCTCTACCAATTAACAAACAAATGAGCAATACTAAATAGTAAGCAAAGAGGAACAGCTCACAAAAGCCTGAAAGTAATATCAGGTTTAGATTAGAGCTTGCTCGATCTTCGTGCTGCCACAGAAACACAAAACAGGAATAAAATTATGTCTCTTCAACAACAACTTTCAGAGCTTAAAACAAATATCAAGTCTCAGATTCCTGAAGATGTCTTACAAAAATTCGATGAATCGATACAGGCTCTGGACGAATCGGGGATAGCTAACCAAGCTCCGCAAGTTGGTAATGAAATCAACAATTTTATCTTATCCAATCAGTTAGGAAAGCAGAGAAGCTTGGTTGAGCTTCGTAAATCAGGTCCAGTGGTGATGGTTTTCTACCGTGGTGGCTGGTGTCCGTACTGTAATTTGGAGCTTCGTGCGTATCAGCAGATTTTACCTCAGCTCAAAGAAGCTGGAGTTCAACTAGTCGCAATCACTCCCGAGTTGCCTGATTCTTCATTATCGACAATCGAAAAGAACGAACTTGAATTCGAGGTGTTATCTGATGTTGGTGCCGATTACGCGAAGGAAATCGGTCTAGCCTTTACACTCCCTGAAGAGCTTCGTGAAATCTACGCTAATTTGGGAGGAGACCTCCAGAAGTTCAACGGAGCAGGCAATTTCAACCTACCTATACCAGCAACATTGGTAATCGACACCACTGGAAAAATCGCTTTCGCACATGTCGATGTGAACTATACGACCCGAGCTAATCCAGAAGACGTTCTTAGCGTCGTTCGCAACATCCAGTAGTCTCAATATTTTAATAATTTTCTAAAACTCAATACAAAGGAAAAAATCAATGAAAATCTTGAACAGCACAATTCTTGTTACTGGTGCCAATCGTGGAATCGGTCTTGCTTTAGTCGAAAAGTTACTGGAAAAAGGAGCAGCCAAAGTTTACGCGACTTATCGCTCAGAGAACAACCGCTCGGCGCTTAATGAGTTTGATGAAAGGGTTATTCCCATCCGCCTCGACCTCGCAGATAGGGCGACGATTGAGCAGCTTGTACAATCAGTGCCTTCTCTAAATATTCTCATTAATAATGCAGGCATGTTAAGTGCCGAGAATTTACTAGAGGACACTGAAGAGCAATTACGTAATGACTTCGAGACCAACTTCTTTGGAACACTCGCAGTTACCAAAGCACTGCTGCCCGTACTCAAGAAAGAAAGTTCAGCTGCAATCGTTAATATAGCGAGCATTGCTAGCCTCGCAGCCATGCCGAATTTAGGTGGTTATTCCGCGTCGAAAGCTGCTGTCCATTCAATGACACAGTCGATACGCGGCTCGTTAAAAGCAGATGGTATCTCAGTACATGGTGTATATCCAGGTCCAGTGGCGACTCGTATGACGGAAGGCTTCGATATGGAGGTCACATCAACTTCGACAGTTGCTGAAAAAATTCTGGAAGACGTGGAAAACGGCGTTGAGGAAATCTTCCCAGACATCATGTCACAACAAACAGGTCCGCTCTTCCTCAGTTCGCCTAAAAGTCTAGAACAGAACTTTGCAACTTTTTGATTTTTAGTTTTTTTAGCGAACTAAATAATTAGAACGAGAAGAAAACAACAACTTTATTTTCAACCAAGGGGAAACCTATGACAACTTTTACAACATACACAATCGAAAACGCACCAGAAGCTTCTAAACCCATCCTGAAAGCTACTAAGAAAAAACTTGGTTTTATAACGAATCTCATGGCAAGCATGGCTGAGTCTCCAGTGCTGGTTGAGAGTTATTTGACGATGATGGGATTGTTTAACAAAACTGAGCTAAGTGAAACCGAGCGTCAGATAATTCTAATGACAAATAATCGTTTGAATGGCTGTACCTACTGTATGGCAGCTCATACAGCAGTTTCCAAAAAGTTTCGGGTCGATAATGAAGTGATTGAAGCTTTGCGCAGTGGCTCACCCATCAATGACCCTAAGCTCGAAGCTCTTCGTACGTTCGCGATTATCATTCATGAAACACATGGAAGGCCAACAGAGGAGCAAATCGAGGCATTTCTGGCAGCGGGTTATACTAAGCAAACAATTCTAGAGGTGATTGTTGGAACGAGTCTCAAGGTGCTTTCCAATTACACCACACCTATCGTTGAACCCAAGCTTGATAAAGTTTTTGCCTCAATGGCGTGGAGTCCAGACATGGCTTCAGAAGCATAATAGCCACGCATCTTGTAGTGTGATAGCTCATTATAACCACCCCACGTCTTGGATTTAAAAATAGAGAGAAAAGAAAATGAATACAGCAGATAATATCAGACAGGTTCGCTACGGTAGCGAGAAAGTTCACGACATCAATATTTTCTACCGTGAAGTTGGCGATTCATCAAAACAGGCTATTGTTTTACTACACGGGTTTCCATCATCTTCCCACCAATATAGAGAGGTTCTATCTGCACTCGGCGATGAATTTTACGTCATTGCCCCAGACTATCCAGGCTTTGGTTACAGTGAGAAGCCGAGTATAGAGGAGTATACTTACACATTTGATAATCTTGCCGAGACCATGACGAAGTTTCTGGAGCAAAAAGGAATCAGCAATTATTTCCTGACAATCCATGATTATGGTGCACCTGTCGGTTTTCGCATTGCTACCAAACACCCCGAGCGTGTCTCTGGTTTCATCGTCATGAATGGCAATGCGTATGAAGAAGGTCTTAGCGAACTCTCTTTACAAACTTTAAGTCAAACGCGCTCGCCCGAAGATGAAGCGGCAAAGATTGGGGGCTTCATGAGCCTTGACGGTATCAAATGGATGTACACCGAAGGCACACGCAATCCCGATAGTCTTAACCCAGACGGTTGGCACTTAGATCGTGCGATAATAAGCGACCCTCATGTAACGGTGCTGAATCTTGAGTTACTTTACGATTATCCAAACAACATTCCGCTTTATGCAGATTGGCAGCAATACTTACGCGACACACAACCACCAATGCTAATTGTTTGGGGGAAAAACGATCCGATCTTTCTTGAGCAAGGTGCAGCCGCCTATCAAAAAGATGTTAGAAATATTGACTATCATGTTTTTGACACTGGACATTTTCCTTTAGAAGAAGATGCACCACAGATTATTGAGAAAATGAGAGAGTTTTTAAGGGCGCGTGTAAAAGCAAATGGAATAAGCTCATAGAATTAATCCTACATTTGCACTACAGATAGAGCAGCCTAAAGTTGGATATCAAGAATCGCTGTTTTCTAGTTCAATTTAACGACCGATTTTCTGAACGGCGATCTCGATTATTTTTCTTTAGAATTAAATGACACCCTCTATTTTCGCTGTAGCTACTGCCAATCAAAGCTTTTAGCCGATTTTATGAATTTTAAGCTAAGTTTATTATTGTGGTTTAGCTAATCAAAGTTTAGAATACTCACTTGTTGATGAGAAAACTGAACTTTTGAGGCTTTACTGATGCTCCTTGGCTATGCTCGTGTTAGTACAAATGATCAAAATCTCGATTTACAACTCGATGCTTTACGTTCGCATGGATGCGATAAATTTTTTACTGACACTGTGAGCGGAGCAAAAGCAAAACGTCCTGGTTTGGATGAAATGCTCAAAGAAGCTCGACCCAAGGATGTCATTATCATTTGGAAATTGGATCGCTTGGGGCGATCTCTTAAGCACTTGGTTGATTTAGTAGCAGAGTTAAACGAGCGAAATATTGGGCTGAGAAGTTTGAACGACCCCATCGATACTACCACTGCTCAGGGAAGGCTGGTCTTTAATATCTTTGCTTCTCTGGCTGAGTTTGAACGAGAGATAATTCGAGAGCGAACAAATGCAGGGCTGGCTGCTGCTAGAGCTAGAGGTAGAAAAGGAGGACGCAGACCTGGACTATCGGAAGAGGCAAAGAAGAAAGCGAGAATTGCTGAGTCTTACTATCAAGAAAAAATGCCAGTAGATGAAATTGCAAAGAGTTTAAGTATTTCTAAAGCTACTTTATATAAATATCTACGATTTCGAGGCTTGAATATCGGTCAATAAAATTTGCCATTTTTTATAGTTAATTTGTATTTTTTTTATGGATGCGTTCATTTTACTTTTCGAAAATTACTAAGATGTTTCTCAACAAATTAATGTTTTCAGTTAAATAGTTTAAGATTAATACCGTAGCAAATACACTTCTCTACTCAACAAAATTTATGGATATTATTACTACGGCTATTATTGCTGCTCTAGCTGCTGTAAGTAAGGATGCTATTAAAGACAGTTACAATGCTCTTAAATCTGCTTTAAAGGAAAAATTTGGTGCTGAAAGCAAAGTTGTTGGTGCGGTTAAAGAATTAGAGGACAATCCAAATTCTGAGGCTCGTCAAGCTGTACTTAAAGAGGAAGTTGGAAAAGCGAAAGTTAATGATGATGCTGAAATCGTTACATTAGCTAATAATTTACTAGATGAGACAAAAAAGCAACCTGATGGAGAGAAGACAATTACTATGATTCAAAAAAATATTCTGCAAGGTATTAATGCTGGTCGAGATATTGTGTTTAATCCAAGTCAAAAAGGGAGTTTTTGCGAGCCGAGCCTTCAGCTTTTGCAAGCCACTACAGCTAAGGCTTTGTGTTTTGTTGCACTGGTGTCACAAATAAAAATATAGGCACTACTGACCACGCTACTAGCATTGCAAAATAAACAGACTCGGGGATAAGTCTAAACCAGTTAGCCACAATCAAGCCAGCAATCAAAATAACATGGGCAAGAATTGCCCAAACAAGGCTCGCGATGACCTGTGGCTTTGCAATCGGGATGATTTGCAGTATTTTTCGGTAAAAGACGATCGCTAAAGGGATGAAAATAGCGATCGCAGTTAGCAGTCCTGGATTGTATGAATGCTTAACAATACCTGAAAGTATATGACTGATAGCATTCACTAGCATGATACCGTTCATAGCCAAGACAGGAAATAAGTGGTTTGGACTTCGCCAGATAGCAATGATCCCAACCAACCACACGAGTGATGTATTAATTACAAAGAGGGCAGCTGCACTTGCTGGCATGACACTTGAATCTTGAGAACCCAATACACCCAGCAACACGCCATTGAAATATTTATAGAACGCATAGTGATTGCCAAAGAGATCGATCCAATGCTCTTCAAATTGATGAATTAGATAGGCCACGAGTAGCAAGACAGACATCAATTTCATATCGGCAAGAATTGAATCAGTGCGCTCCTTAGTGAATGAAAAGAACAGGAACAAGATAAGCGGTACAGCGTAGGTTCCTAGCTTCATCCAGTTCTCAATCAAAAAATTATATTGCCCTAGTGGTACCCAAAGCATGAAAAACAACAGAAGGATGGCCGAAAGGGAAATTTTTGAGTCATACATATGATTTCATTTCTTCAAAGAACATTATGGGAAATAGTAGGGGTTGTGAATCTTCGGAGAAGATATCATTATTAAACCAAAACAAAATCAAAGAGCATTTTCGTTAACACAAGCTTTTCAATAAAGATTTTTGTTGGATTATCAATTAGCTTATTTTCATGAGCTACGACAAATAGCTAACCTTAGTCATTACCTCATAGTCTTTTTAGGTAATTTGATTATTTAGACCTGACATATTCAATCAAAAATCCAACACCTGAATGAATCGGAATCCAATTTTTCCGCTATTCGCGTTTTGATCGCGACTGAACTCGTGAGCTATTTCGACTGTAGTGCCACGACCGAGATCGTATCCAACCGCTGTTTGCACAGAATAATCGTCAAAGGTACTCCCGTTTGCGAGCTCTCTCCATCGTCCCGTTCCGGAGAGAGTCACGGTCCACGGGGCAGCCTGGTAGACTACCCCCGCACTGGCATAAATAATATCGTCGTCAGTTCCTTCAAAGTTCCATAGAGGGGCAATTTCACCAATCAGATTCAGAAATTGTCTGTCACCCAGCTGAAACGATTGCATGGCTGCTATCAAAAAACCATTTTCATCGGCCACTTCCCCTTCGCCTGCGGCCTGATGTATATATGCAAGCCTGTAGGTGAAGCCGGATAGCTGGCTGATTTTGCGCCCTTCAAGCGTAACCGTAAAAGATTCAAATGACTCAGTGTTGCTGGCGCCGCCGTTGGACAAACGATTTTGACCCCTCCGTCCCCCTAGGTCAAGGGAGTCGGACAGAAAACTGGTATCGTCGAAGAAGGTGCTGGCGCTAAGTGTGTGGCGCCCAGACGTTCCAACATCGAAAGTATATTGGGCCTCAAAGCCAATGCGTTCGATTAGTTCGAGTTCCCTGTTGTAACTGTTGCCGTACATTCCCGGCGTGACCAGGGACGCAAATGCAAATTTCGGGGTAAGTTTGCCTGCCTGTAGAGACAGTCGGTCATTCACGTCATAGTTCACAAACAATTTGCGAACAAAGAGTGTCTGATCTTCGAAATAGCGGTCTTCCGTTGGCGGACTAGCGTTTTCTAGCCGAATTTCTGCGTTTAGTGAAAACCTCTCTGTAAACTTAAATTCAGGCGAGGCAATCATTTCGAAAAATAGATCATTGCTCTCAGTGCGCGGCGCTTCGGCGTCATAGGCCCCATCATAGGCAAAGCGAAAAAGAACATTACCACCGATACGTGGATACGTTTCGGGATCGGCAGCGTTTTCCTGCGCCAGTACTGGCGACCCTCCGAAGGAAATCGCAATACACATTAAAAATACAGAAAGCTTCATCACACTCAGTTACCTAAACATCTCGCAGAGTTGATGCTCCGCTGGTTAAACCGTTAGGATTTGCGCGGCTGAATCGATTACCACCGCCAGATCCGGTTAGGGTAAGGTAGCGACGCCATTTTGCATGAGCTAAGCAAGAATGGCGAGGGCTATAACAATAGCTCTCGCTCCCTTAATTCTTGAGGCCGAACAAATTCTCTAAATCCCCGAATTATCGAGGATTTAAAGGCAAATACGTAAGTCCTAATCTTAAAGATTGCGAGGATCGATAGGGTCAGTTCCGGCTCTGAGCTCAGTTGGATCGTCAACGCCATCACCATCCGAATCAGCCTTGTATGGGAAGATACCCAAAGATACTTCTTCGGTGTTGGCAATGCCATCACCATCAATATCATCGTCCAACGAGTCTTCGATACCATCGAGATCCGTATCTGCCCAGCGGTCTGGATCGTTGGGGAAGCCGTCAAAGGCATCCTCGACTCCATCACGATCGCTATCTATAGCCAAAGGCACCGGCAAACCAGTCCACTCCGTCGCCGCGTTTGATACTTTCCCTGTGTTCATGTCAGCTATAAGTAAATCCATAAGCTGGCTCATGTGATGGGGCCGCTGCTCGTTGGGCAAACCAATGTGTACGCCGGGCGTCCAGCCCAGAGGACCAAGATGTCGCATCGTCCAGCTCATGCTGAGTTGATCGGTCACTACCGCCATTGACTGCATGCTGCCAGAGAGCCAGGCCGTCACTACTGTAATTGCCAGAATCTCCTGGATTTCCCGGTCGGTGAAGTGTCGACGCAACTCCTCGATATGAGCCGCCGTCACCCGCGTTGGAAGACGACCAGCATCACGCGCAAGCCGCAAGGCCGCCTTCTGCGCTGGTTCGACCAACTCAGACCGCTCGAAATCCATCAGAGATTGGATATAGGCTATGAGTTCTGGTCGATCCTCTGGCGGAATCTCGGCTTGGAAGTAATCAGCTTCTGTGTAGTCATAAATGCCAAAGGCACCGTGGGCTTGGCAATGAACGCAGCCACTGGCGAGCTGATAGACGAAAAACATTGACCAAATCTCGGCGAATTCCATCGTGCGCTCAGTTTGCAAAATGTATTCGTCCATGCTCAAGGTGCCGAACGCCACTTGCCTTGCCCAGTAGGTATCAAAACGACTGCGATCGCTGTAGGGTAGGCTCGCTTCCGTACCGTGGGGACCATCATAAAAGTCATAGTCATAGGCGGCCACATTAAAGGGTGGTGTACCTTCCGGCGGCAGGTTGGCCTCGCGCGACCCCGGTGCTTCCCATTCAAGGAGTGTGCCGGGAAAGGCATCAAAAGGCTCTTCAATCCCGTCGCGGTCGCCGTCGAAGGTGATGTTGGGGATGTCATACCCGGTGATGTAATTGACCCAATCCGTCTCAAAGACCGGATCAACCGCGCCCAAATCATCGCGAGCCCAATCGGCGTCAATCTCCGCCACCGCTTGCGTCAAGGCATTGCCGACAAAAGGGTTGGTGCGCTGTTCTTCAGGCGTTGTGGCGGCGTTGTGGCCGGGCACCCAACCTACCGCAGACAGGTTTTCAATGGCCCAATCGAGGGTCTCCTGATCGGTGGCGATTGGCAACACGGCATCATGGGTGGCCTTAGAGTTATTGATCGCCCCGAGCTGCATCAGCTCAGCAATTTGCCGGTCTGGGTAATGAGTGCGCAGGAGCGCATGGATATCAGCAGAGGAGGTAATTGGGTAGCTACCCATCACGTCGATATAGGTGAATGCGGCTTTCTGGCGTGGGTCTGCCAACGTCTCCACGTAATCAGGCGCAAAAATGGCCTGGATCTCTGTTAACGGGACACCCATCAGTGAGAGTTGGTAGGCACTGCGCGCCGTGTGGTGGCCGCTGCCTGCGAGTACCATCTGGCGCAGGGTCATCCGCCACTTGGTTTCCGCGTCAAACATAGCGTCCGCATGGATCATCACATCGGCGATCAATAGACCCTCGTAAAAGTCAAACAGGTTGCTGATGTCGATCTTGTGGCGATCATAAAAGGGCATTTCCTGATCTGCGGCTGGCGCAGGAGGGGCTTCTGCGAGAGCTTGTGCTGGCATCAGAATCGTTGTGATGACTGCGGTACTCGCTAAAAGTGTTTTGAGTTTCATCGATTCATTCTCCTTCAAAGAGTGTCAGGAACATGCCGTTCGGATTGGGGGAATGGCTTGGCACATTCTGCAGCACATCCCAGTGCTCGGCGACCTTGCCGTCGGAGTTGAAAAGATACATATCGACGGCAGCCATGCCCTTGTCTTCGAGGCTGTCGTTTTCCAAATTCCGGAAATTGACGTGCGCCATGGCCCAGTCGCCCACCACGATCACTTTGTGGACGTCAAGCGCGACCGGATATTCCTCGACCGAGCCACCAAACAACTCTGCCAGGGGTTGCCGTCCGTTGGGCAACATGACACTGTGTTGGATATAGCGGTCGGAGATGAATTCAGTGAGGGTTTCGTCCGTGGGATTGGTTTCGAACAGTTGGTAGAGTTCGATAATCCTCTCTGCCCTCGCGCGGTCAGCGTCGTTGTTCGCGATGATATGGGTCTTAAAATCTCTTGGGATGGTATTTTGATAGATCGCGCCCTGTTCCCAAGCTCGTGTGGGTGGCGCAAAGGGGTCTCTCTCTTGAGCTTTTACGCCACCAATGAGTACAGTGAGCGTCAGAAAAGTTATGACCATTAGCCTGAGTGCTTTTAGGGGCATGATGTCCTCATTGATTGGTTGACATGTATAGTCGCCGCCCTGAAATGTTCTGTCACCAGGCAGCTTGCTCCCGTGCAGCGAAACCTTTTCGACTGACGAGCGCGAAATCAGTCGAAGAGAGCTCGTGCAGTTTCCGCTACAAGTGCCGAGTTTTCAGCCTGGAGAAATGATTAGTGTTCACGTTCAGGACTTGACTGTAGCCTCTGCTGTTCCGGGAAAAAGTATTCCTAGTGTGCTCGAGCGCGGTGATCTTGCGGTATATCGACCGAGAAGTAGTTACTGTCGTAGATACGGTAGATCATATCTTCGTCGGCGTGGAACTCCACAGTCGTCATCTCTTCATGGGCGGGGTGCGGGAAGCTTGAGGCTGTGCAGCTTCCTCTTCTAAAGTTTCCAAATAAATTGGCTAACGAATCCTCCTGTTGCTACTATAAAATAATCTAGTTTTGAACCTTGCTTTCTCTTATCTTTCAGCGTTTGCACAATTGTGACAGTAAAAGCACGATCTTGAAAGGTAAATGAACGACAAAAAAGGAATCATTTATGCCAATTTTGTTGAGCCCAAGGCACTGGGGAGCCTAGTAACGACTACTATTACTTATGCCATATCGCAAGGGATAACATTCGACGAAATTGCTCAAGCCATAGACATCTCAGAACTCGACTATGCCAATCAGGAGGCTCGACTCCCTAATCATTTTGTTGGGGAGCTGATGAAGGTACTTGCAGAGAAATTTCCCAACCAGGCAATTTCGATGGAGATTGCTCATTTTGCGCCGTTTTCAATGCTGGGCGGGCTAGTTCAAGGCGCTATGTTCGCCACTGACTTTGAAGCGGCACTCACATGGTTTGTCGAAAATTCGTCAATTATTGCTGATCAGTCGGTTGTACATCTTGAAAAGACAGACTCAGAGGTTGCATTTGTAGTCGCCCATCCTTCTGAAGTCCATGACCAGGGTCATATACTTGAAGCAACAACGGGGCTAATTTGGCGATTTCTGAATACAATTACTGTTCCAGGGGCACCTCTGCAGAGAGTAGAGTTTGCTAACCAAAAAGTAGTTCCGCTGCATCCTTACGAGGATTTTTTTCGAGCGCCGGTGTTGTTTCATACTGGTCGCAATGCACTTGTTTTTTCAATAGATACTCTTCATCTGTCTATTTGTTCCACGAACGTTCAGATGTTCGATTTCATCAGACAGCATTTTGCCAACCTTCGTCAAAAGCTGAATAAAGATCACTATCCAGAAGCCCTGATACCGCTTCGTCGGAGCATCATGGAAAATGCAGCTCACGGCGAGTACAAGACGGCAGCAGCGGCAGCAGCGGCAAACTTTAGTCTTCGCACAGCACAACGTTTAGCTAAGCAACATGGGACATCTTTACAGAAACTCATTAATGAAATTCGTTTGGTCAATGCAAGGAAATTTTTAAACAACCCCGAGATCAATCTTTCAACGGTAGCGCAGCTTCTTGGATATGCGGACGTTCGCTCATTTCGCAAAGCGTTCAAGCGTTGGACCGGATTGTCTCCGAAAGAGTATCAGAGGACGGCGTTGAGACAGCAATCGGACAAAAACCAACGCTCGTCGTATAATTCGATAGAGTAAAATTTTGCAACCCTTATTAAATAATGCTTTAACGGATTTTACTATCAATTCGTTTTTCAATGGTTCGGACAAAATTTGAATAATTTCAAGGGCTGAAAGCCAAGATAATTCGTATCTATCATCAGCAAACTTAATTTAATCAAAGTTAGCTTTCTAGCTAACTTAATAAAAAAAGCAAAATTTTAAGAACCATTGGTTCTTATTAGTTCAAAACAACTACAAAATCTGAATTCCCTGTTATAATTTGTTTCTGACTCGATCTGCTGTCCTGACGATTCCGCTAATACAAAGCATTTATGCCTATAAAACTCGCTTATTAATACTCATTGCAACCATTTTTTCAAAAAAGCCTAGGAATTACTGAATATCTTATAAACTGTAGATCTGCCAATATTCAGTTGCTGCGAGATCGCGGTTGCGCAGATACCCTGATCTTTGAGGGCAGCGACTTTCTGGCGATCAATGGTGCGTTTTCTGCCGAACTTGATACCTTTGGATTTGGCTTCAATGCGCCCTTCATTGGTACGTTCGAGAATCCGCGCTCGCTTTGCTTCTGCTACAGCAGACAGGATAGTGACAATCATTTTTCCCATTGCACCTTCAGTGGTAATGCCATCATCCAGAAACCTTACAGCAACCCCAAGCTGATCGAACTCTTTAATCAAGTTAATCATGTCTGCGGTATCTCTAGCGAGACGATCTAGTTTTTTGACGATGAGGACATCACCAGCTTCAACCTTAACGCGCAGGAGATTTAGTCCTTCGCGATCAACTTTACTCCCCGTCATTTTGTCAGAAAATATCCTACTCTTTTTTACCCCTGCATCTATCAAGGATTTAATTTGAATGTCTAACGATTGTTGTGAAGTTGAAACGCGAGCATAACCAAAAAATCTCATAAAACTGTCTCCTAATTCGATTAATAGACAAATTGTCTATTAATATCCAGAAATACGATTTAAGAGACACTATAAAGAGGAGATTTTGAGGTGTCTACAAATTTATAAGACACTGTTGGCGAACTCCGAAAGTGGCGAAAAATCTGTAAACTGAGGTAGATCTAAAGCGAGAGGAAATGCGATCGCCATGTCTCTAAAACCTCAACCTGACTCGCTAGTGCCAGCAGATACCCAGCGAGTTGCTAAAGCCGTATTCGCTCTTTGGTAACCCCTACTTAACGCTGCACGATGAACTCGGTCTTATCTTCGAGGATGGTGACTTCACCAAGCTATTCTCAAAGGTCGGTCAATCGGCAGTTCCACCGTGGCGGCTGGCTTTGGTTACGATTATGCAGTTTCGCGAAAACCTATCAGACCGACAAGCCGCTGAAGCGGTTCGCTCTCGTATTGACTGGAAATACTTGCTGCGGTTAGAGCTGACAGACACTGGATTCAACTACAGTGTACTCAGTGAGTTTCGAGACCGTTTGATAGCGGGCAATGTAGAACATCTGCTGCTAGATAAACTACTAGAGCGCTGTCGAGACTTAGGCCTTGTCAAAGCGGGTGGAAAGCAACGAACCG